>NZ_AP022570.1:1202701-1503376 GCF_010728325.1 Mycolicibacterium poriferae | reverse complement strand
CAGCGTTCCGAAGAACCGCGCCGGTGAGCAGATGCTCGTGCCCATCGTGAGCCGGGGTCTGGGACGGCTCAGCGACATCGTGACGCGCCGCAACGGCGAGCTCAGCACCGTCGGCGGTGACATCCGCACCATCGGCTCGGAGTATCAGGCGCTGGGCACCGATCAGAAGTTCGCCGCCGACGGCGACCATGGCGAGGACGACGGCGAGGACGAGGGCGAGGACGCCCCAGAGGAGACCTCCGCAGCCGAACAGGGCAGACAAGACTCCGAAGCGCTGCAGGACGGCACGCTGACCGATGAGCAGCGTGAGCGGCTGGCCGAGAGCACCACCCTCACCGCGCAGCAGCAGAGCACCCTCGACGAGGGAAACCTGACAATGCCGCCGGAACAGATGTCGTACCTGCAGGGGTTCTCGCAGGCGTTCGGCGACAAGACTCCCTCCGAGATCAAAGCGGACATGCAGGCGGCCGGGCCCGACGGCGCCAGGGTCGCCGACGCATTCCAGCTCGCGTCCAACCCCACCATCACCACCGGGCTGCCGGGCACCGAGCCGCCCTCGGTCGAGCGGCCTGCCGCAGGCGGCGAGCACGCTTTGCCCGACGGTGTTCGTCAGGTGCTCGACGGGCCCGCACTCACTCAACCGTTCAGCGACACCATCCGTGATGACAACGGCAACGTCATCGTGCACGGCGAGCCGACCGGCCCGCTGCAGCCGACGAAGGGCCTCGACGATCTCGCCGACATCGTGCAGAGCGGCAACCGCGACCTGCAGGTCGGCACGGATCTGGACCGCGGCTTGATGGCCAAGGGCCAGGAGATGCTCGAGCAGTCCAACCGGTTGCCCATCGAGCAGGCCCACGGGCCGGGGTTCGGTCCGCTCGACGACGGGCCGCGGTGGTATCACGAGCACGTCGACCCGACCCTGCAGAACATGTTCAACGCGGTGAATGCCGACGACGTGGTCGTCCACGACGTGGTGACCGGTCCCGGCGGCGGGGAATTCCTCGACGACCTGACCAAGCACCAGTGGCAGGACGACGGGCTCGCCGCCGGCGGCTTGTTCGACTGGGTCGCCGAGTCTGCGCAGGACGACCCGACCGGACGTGCGGCGTCCACCGCTCACGCGTTGGCCGAGTACACCAGCGGTCACCAGCCGCAGCTGCTCAACCTGGCCGGCACCGACGGACAGTCACTGGGTCAGGTGAACCCCGAACTCACGCGGGACCTGTCGCGGGTCTTCGCGCCCTACCTCGACGACATGGTGGGCAACAACATCGACGGCACCAACGACCGGTTCTTCCCGCCGCTCGACGGAGCCGAAGAGCAGCCGCTGAAGACCCGGGCACTGATGAGCGTCATGTATTCCGACAGCAGCGAAAATGGCGCCGCGGCAACATTGTTCGACGGAGTGGGATCGAAGGTGGAAGCTTACGTCCACAGCGCCGCGGCATCGACTGCTGACCAGGACCCAACGCTGGCCCACGCCGACATGAAAGCCGCGGGCAGGTTGCAGGCGGCACTGGATCTCGGCTCCTTCGATGAGGCCTACGACCGGCTCAGCAATGCACAGCAGGCAGTGCACGAATCGTACGCACGGCGCGCGATGCTGTTCGACACCGTGGCGGGGCTCGGTTCGGAAGTACCTGGCGGAGCAGCAGTGAGCCCAACTCTCAAGGAGCTGTTCCTGGGACCTCCTCCTGCCGTCGACGCCATCACCCCTACGGCCACTCCGCAGAGCAGCCTGCCGGTTCAAATCATGATGGCGGAGGAATTGCTCAACCATGAGCTCGGCAACACCGAGATTCGCGAGTGGCTGCAGCAACGGCTCGGTGAGGACGGTCGACTGCAGGTACCTGACGATGACGCAGATCCAAAGATTTACAACTAGTTCGCCGACAACATCAAGTCTCTCTTCGAATATGTCGACGGAGCAAACTCACTCATGGAGACCTATTGGGAAACGTATACCGGTGGCTATCACCAGGCCGATCCAAGGATCGCTGGCGAATGACGCGAAAAACTCTGGCCTGCTCAATCTTCGTGGCCTGCATCGCAGCCCTCACCCAAGGGTGCGGTTCCGGCGGACAACCTCCGACCGGGCAGGGTTCCTCGGCTGAGGAGTTCGCGAACTGGCCGAGCGCCTTGGACAATTTCCGATTCCACTGGACCTCTGATCCCGAGGTTCCACTGACGACGGGTTTCGCGGTACCGATCAGAGCGTATTTCGAATCGTGGTACATCGCCTCCTGGACCAACAACGCAGAGGCGGTGTATCCGGGGTTCCTGCGCGCCACTTCAGAAAGCGACGACCTGGACGGGGATTATCTAGGCCAGCTTGCCTGGATCAGGCCGCTGAATGGCCGGCCGGGGTACCCCACCGAGCCGGTATGAGGTTCCCCCGAAAGCGTGGAGGCATCGACAATAGGGGTCGAGATGCCAGAGAAACGGAAGAAGTACGACCGGGAGTTTCGTGAGGGTGCTGTCCGGATCGTCGAGGAGACGGGCAAGCCGATCGCGGCGGTCGCGCGGGATCTCGGGGTGCATGAGGGCACGCTGGGTAACTGGGTGGCTCGTGCGCGGGAGGCCCGTGAGGGCCGCGGTGAATTGACCCGCGATGACCTCGAGGAGCTGAAACGCCTGCGCAGGGAGGTCGCCGAGCTGCGGATGGAGCGTGATGTCCTCAAGCGATCGGTGGTCCTGTGGGTGAAGGAGGCGACGAAGTGAGCGTGGCACGCTTTGTCGCCGACCAGAGGACCAACTACCGAGTGCCCCATTCCTTGACCTGCGCCTTGTTGGGGATCAGCGTGTCCTGGTTCTACAAGTGGCTGGCGCGTGCCGGCGACCCCGACGGGCTGCACACCGACACCGATCGGCGCCGCGCCGCCCTCGACGACGCGGTCAGGGCCGCGTTCGCCAAGGCCAAGGGGGTGCACGGGTCGCCGCGGCTGGTGTCCGATCTGCGTGATCTGGGCTGGACGGTCTCGGAGAATACGGTCGCCGAGTCGATGCGCCGCCAAGGTCTGGTTGCCCGCAGGATCCGCCGCCGCGGCGGCTCACCGGCAGGACAAGACCGCGCCGAAGTTCCCTGACCTGCTCAAACGGGGCTTCACCGCGGCGGCGCCGAACACCAAATGGGTGGGGGATATGACCGAGATTCCCACCGCCTGCGGCAAGTTGTACCTGGCGACGGTGATCGATCTGTACAGCCGCCGACTGCTGGGGGCGGCGACCTCTCGGCATCCGGACGCCACGCTGGCGTGTGCCGCATTGGAGATGGCCGTGGTCGCCCGTGGTGGCCGGGAGGCGATCTGGTGCGACGACGAAGCTCAGCGGGTCATCTTCCACACCGACCGCGGGTCGACCTACACCGCCCAGGCGTTCCGGGCGCTGTGCACCACGCTGGGTGTGCGTCAGTCGATGGGACGAGTGGGGTCGTGCTTCGACAACGCCGCCGCGGAGGCGTTCTTCTCCTCGCTGGAATGGGAAGTGCTGTCCCGCAACACTTTCAGTGATACCATCCAAGCGCGGGCCATCGTCATCGACTGGTGCTACACCTTCTACAACCACCAACGACGACACAGCGCCGCAGACGGACTCTCACCCGTCAACTATGAGATCAGGGAAAACCAACCGAAGCCCGAAGCGGCTTAAGAAACCCTCCACGATCTCGGGGGAACCACATAACCCCCTACGGCTTCATGCCAGTGCACATCCAGAGTGTCGAGCCCATTGATAATGGCTTGCGGGTGACCGTATGCGAAGGTCAATATGCTGCAGTCCTACCCAGCGACTCCGCACCAAACCAGATGGTTTCCCTCGCTGCGAACAAAGTGACTGGCGAGCTACGTGATCCACTCGACACAGTGTTGGTGAATCGAATCGAGTTGACCCAAAACCACCCCCGAATTCCGGCAGGTGCTTCGGACGTCGACACACTGCAAGAGGGCCCCGCCCCCGCACCGGTGGGGGATGTCTTCGGCCATTGGTTCATCACTGGCGCAAGCAGTTCCCTGTGGGGGCCTGTGGACGCCGACCCACCGGATTTCTTCGTCACCCCCGACATGCGCCGACAGTGCCAGGAGGCCATGCCGGACTCACCGGAGAAGCAAATCGAGATGGCCACCGGCTTCAAAGACACCCCACCGCCACACGGCAAGCCGATACCCGGCTGGCCCCTAGCGCCCCAGTAGCTGGCATCGTGGCAAGCACTACCCGCGACACACGGCCCGGCCCCCGAAGTTCCACCGCAACAAAGCGCTGGGCTGCGCCATGAAGAATTCTTGAGCCAGTGTCGAACCGTCCATAGATGAGCAGAAATGATCCGTCGCACATCAGCGTTCGCGATCGCGACCCTGGTCGCGATGACCAGCGCCGCCTGTGGCACAGAAGCCGGCCGCGACCCGGCTACCAACCCCGGTCTTCCGGCTGAGACTGACGTGGCTAACTGGCCGAACTCCCTGGCTGAATTCAGGTTCCACTGGTCTTCGACGGCAGGTATCGACGTAGCGCTTGGCGCTGCGGTGCCCATTCGCGCCTATCTTGAATCGTGGTACATCGCCTCGTGGACGAACGATCCCGAGAATGTCTACCCGGGCTTCCTTCGGGCGACGCCAGAGAGTGCTGATCTGGATGGCAACTATCTCGGCCAGCTTGCCTGGATCCGGCCACTCAACGGCGCACCGTCATATCCTGTCGACCCTGCAACACCTCTGGGCTACATGCCGATGCACATCCAAAGCGTGGATGCGGTCGCGAGCGGACTGCGCGTCACGGTATGCCTGGGCGAGTACAGCATTTACTTCGCCAGTGATTCCTCCGCCGGGAAGCTCGTTTCCGTTGCGGCGGAAAAGTCAACGGCTCAGCTCGCCGATCCGCTCGACACGGTGCGAGTCAAACGAATCGAGTTGACGAAAACCGATCCCCGCATTCCGGCAGACGCCTCGGACGTCGACACACCACAAGAGGGCCCCGCCCCCGCACCGGTCGGGGACGTCTTCGGCCACTGGTTCATCACCGGCGCCAGCAGTTCCCTGTGGGGACCTGTGGACGCCGACGCACCGGAGTTCTTCGTCACCCCCGAGATGCGCCGACAGTGCCAGGAGGCCATGCCGGACTCACCGGAGAAGCAGATCGAGATGGCCACCGGCTTCAAAGACACCCCGCCGCCACACGGCAAGCCGATCCCCGGCTGGCCTCTCGCACCGCAATAACTCGCCTAGCGACAAGCACTACCATCGAGACATGGCCCGGCCTCCGAAGTTCGACCGCGACGAAGCGCTGGGCTGCGCCATGAAAGTGTTCTGGGAGAAAGGGTTCGACGGCGCCTCGATCAGCGATCTCACCGCCGCCATGGGCATCTCTCCCCCAAGCCTGTACGCGGCCTTCGGTGACAAACAGTCCCTGTTCGACGCGGCCGTGGATCTCTACGAGCAGGACGCGGTGCTGTCACCGGCTCTGAAGGCAGCCACCGCCCGCGACGTCGCAGAACAGATCTTCAGCCGCGCCGTCGACCTCTACACCCGCCCCGCGCACCCGCGCGGCTGCATGGTGATCGCCGACCCCACCCTGCAAGATCGTCGCCGCAGTGGAAAGGACGCCATCGTCCGGCGCTTGCAACGGGCCAAACGGACCGGCGACCTTCCCGCCGACAGCGACCCCCGAGCTTTGGCCGACTACCTCGATCTGGTCCTGCGGGGAATGTCGAGCAAGGCCCGCGACGGCGCCACCCGGGCCCAACTCCGCGCCGCCGCCGACGTCGCTCTCGCCGCGTGGCCCGCCCCGACGCGCAACCTGGCAGACTGAGTTGATGACCGAGCACGACGACACCACCGCTTCCCACCGCCCCGACGCCACCGACGGCCTGGCCTCGGTGGCGCCCGGCCTCGAGGAACTGGCGCAGCAGCTCAACGTGAAGTCCGTCCTGGTCATGCGCTCGGAACCGGATTCGATGGTCGTCGCCGCCACCGGGGGTGAGGCGACGCAGCATTACACCGTCGGCGCGGCAGGCAAGAAAGCCGGCAACGACCAGGATCGCACCCCCTTGTACTGCGAGCGGGTGGTGAACTCCGACGAGGCGTTGTTCGTCCGCGACTCGCGCACCGACGCGACCTTCGCGGGCAACGAGGACGAGACCGAGTTCGGTCTGCACAACTATCTGGGCCTACCGGTGCACGACGCCGAGGGCAACGTGGTCGGAACGGTGTGCGCCCTCGACGACACCGCCCGCGATTACTCTGCCGAAGAGCAGCAGAAGCTGGCACAACTACGCTCGGACGTCGAAGCCCTCGTGAAGGAGAACCCCGACGCGCTGCGCTGACCCGTCAGCTCACCCCGGCGCTGAGGTCACCACGGTGAACAGCTGTGCGATGACGCCGTTTTCGACGAGTGCCACGTCGAAACCCGAGACCAGGGGCGTGCCGGATTCGTTCCCGGGCGGGAAGACGTCCCAGGCCAGAAACCCCATGTTCCCGGCCTGATAGACCGGACCTGACTGTGAGAATCCGAGCCCGGCGAGCTGGCCGTCGAGAAGTTCCTGGGCCTTCTCATGGAGCCGGTCCTGGCCGGTGACCGTCCCCTCGCCGTCGGCCCAGCGGATGTCGGGGGCGTAGTTGCGCCGGATCACCTCCAGCCGCCGCTGCGGATCCCGCTCGTTGAACACCGCGAGCAGGTTCTCTTCCATCAACGCAACGATGCTGTCAGCCAACGCGACTCCTCCGGTCAGGCTTGCTGGGGAATTCTATAACGATCGTTCAAGTTAGTGCCACGGGTAGACCCTCGAAAGGAAGCCCGATGACACACTCCCCCACCTTGCCGCTCAGCGGTCGTCGCGCCCTGGTGACCGGCGGCTCCCGAGGTATCGGCGCGGGCATCGTGCGCCGCCTCGTCGCCGACGGAGCCGACGTAGCCTTCACCTACAGCACGTCGGCCGGTGCGGCCGACAATCTAGTCGCCGAGCTGTCGACCAACGGTGTGAAAGTGGTTGCGCTGCAAGCCGACAGCGCCGATGCCGGCGCGGTTCAAGCTGCCGTCGGCGAGACGGTGCATCAGCTCGGCGGCGTGGACATCCTGGTCAACAATGCCGGCATCGCCTCCCTCGCTCCGCTGGAATCGCTGTCTCTGGAGGAGTTCGACCGGATGGTGGCGGTCAATGTGCGGGCAGTGTTCGTCGCCATCCAAGCCGCCGTCAAGCACATGACTGACGGCGGTCGCGTCATCACCATCGGCAGCGTCAACGGCGACAGTGTCCCGGTGGCCGCCGGCCTGTCGGTCTACGCGATGACCAAAGCCGCGGTGGCCGGGTTGACGCGCGGGCTCGCCCGGGAGCTGGGTCCGCGGCAGATCACCATCAACAACCTTGCGGTCGGACCCGTGGCGACCGACCTGAACCCCGACGAGGGTGACTTCGCCGACGCGAACCGGGCCCAGACCGCACTGGGCCGCTACGGCGACACCGCCGACGTCGCCAGCGTCGTCTCCTATCTGAGTCGACCGGAGGCCGGCTGGGTCACCGGCGCCACCTGGGCGGTCGACGGCGGCTACACCGTCTGACCCAGCGTTGAGACTGCGCCAGCCGCGACATTGTGCGAGTAGCGACCGTCGCTGACGCAGTCTCAACGCCCACCCGGGCCGTTTCGCCGTCTGCGCAGGGGGTAGCCCGCAGGTTCACCGCGAGCACAACGGAGGATCCATGCGGGCAGCAGTGCTGGAGGCAGTCGGCGAGACGCCCCACGTCAAAGATTTCGAAGAGCCGGGCGGGCAGGACATCGTCACCGTGACGCTGGCCGGCTGCAACCCCGTCGACATCGTGTTGGCGTCGAGCGAGCTGCTCACGCCGAGCATCCCGCTGGTCGTCGGCCAGGAGGGCGTCGGCTTCACCGACGACGGCACCCGCGTCTACTTCAACTCGCCACCGATGCCGTTCGGCTCGTGGGCCGAACGCGCCGCGTTCGACCCCGACCGGGCCTTCACCATTCCCGAGACCGTCGACGACGACCTGGCGGTGGCGCTGGGCATCGCCGGCCTGGCCGCGTGGCTGCCGCTGACCCGCCACGCCGAACTCTCGGCCGGGCAGTCGGTCCTCGTGCTGGGCGCCACCGGGGTGGTGGGCAGCATCGCGGTCCAGGCCGCCAAGATCCTCGGCGCGGGCCGCGTCGTCGCCGCCGGCCGGAACAAGGATGCCTTGCAGAAGACTCGCGACCTCGGCGCTGACGCCCTCGTCGAGCTCGGCGGCGGCGATGACGCCGAAGCGTTGAAGGAGGAGGCCGGCGACGGGTACGACGTCGTCCTCGACATGGTGTACGGCGAGCCGTTCCTGGCCGCGCTGGAATCCTCCGCACCCCAGGCCACCCTCGTCACCGTGGGCGAGGGCGCCGGTGGAGCGCCGGAGGTGCCGTTCAGAAGTCTCATGGGACGCACCCACGTCGGGCACAACAACAACGTGATGGGCAACGCGGTCATGCGGCAGGGCTACCAGGAGCTGATCGGGCTGGCCGAGCAGAAACGCATTGCGGTCGAGACGGTCCGGTACGACCTCGAAGACGCGGGGAAGGCGTGGCAGGCGCAGACAGAGAGCCCGCACGTGAAGATCGGCATCGTTCCGAAATGACCCCCCACCCCGGCGTTGAGACTGCGTCCACAGCGGCGAAGTGCGAGTAACGTCCGCAGCCAACGCAGCCTGAACGCGGGGTGTAGTTCCGCGGGCAAGGTACAAATGAACCCATGTCCGAGATCAGCGGGTTGACGTGGGGTCTGACGATCGGTCTGGTCGTCGTGTTGCTGGCGGTGGATCTGATCCTGGCCGCGCTGCGGCCGCACAAGGTCGGCTTCAAAGAAGCCACCGCGTGGTCGCTGTTCTACATCGCCGTCGCCATCGCCTTCGGCGTGTGGTTCACCGTCACCTACGGCAGCACGCTGGGCACCGAGTACTTCGCCGGCTACATCGTCGAGAAGAGCCTTTCGGTCGACAACCTGTTCGTGTTCGTCATCATCATGGCGACGTTCGCGGTGCCCGAGGAGCACCAGCACAAGGTGCTGACCTTCGGCATCATCCTGGCGTTGATCATGCGGGCGATCTTCATCGCCCTCGGCGCGACCCTGCTGTCGCTGTTCAGCTTCATGTTCCTGCTGTTCGGGATCCTGCTGATCTGGACGGCGATCCAGCTGTTCCGGCACCGCGACGAGGATCCCGACGTCGAGAACAACATCATGGTGCGCGCCACGCGGCGCTTCCTGCCGGTCACCGAGACCTACGACGGCGGCAAGCTCGTCACCCGGGTCGACGGCCGGCGGATGGTGACGCCGATGATGGCGGTGCTGATCTCGATCGGCAGCGTCGACCTGCTGTTCGCGCTGGACTCGATCCCGGCGGTGTTCGGGATCACCCGTGAGCCGTTCATCGTGTTCGCGGCCAACGCGTTCGCGCTGCTGGGCCTGCGGGCGCTGTTCTTCCTCGTCAAGGGCCTGCTGGACCGGCTGGTGTACCTGTCGACCGGGCTGTCGATCATCCTGGCGTTCATCGGTGTCAAGCTGGTGCTGCACTGGGCGCACGTCGACATCAACCCGAGCATCCCCGAGGTCGACACCTACGTCAGCCTCGGCGTGATCGTGGTGATCCTGACGGTGGTCACCGTGGCCAGCCTGATCAAGACCCGCCAGGACCCGACCGCCAAGGCGCACCCGGGCTCGCTGCGGGCCAGCCCGCCGCGCGACGACAGCAAGGAACGCTGAGCCGGCTACGCCCGGGGCGAGCCCAACGCGTGCAGGACGGTATCGACCACTCGATTGAGGTATGCCGGCGTCACCTGTTCGCGGCGTCCGCAGATCCGCCAGAAGACCGGGGCGGCGATCAGATCGAGTACGTATTCGCTGTCGACGTCAGGTGACACCTCGCCGCGGGTGATCGCGGCGTCGATCACCGCCTGCCCGTAGTTCCTGCGGGCGGAGCCGAGCCGTTCGGTCAGAGCGGCGGCGAGCTCGGGATTGCGCGTGGCCTCGGCGATGAGATCGGGGATGATTCGCGACATCCGCGCGTCGGTTAGCCAGTCGGCGACGCCGTGCACGAGACGGGCGACGTCGTCGGCGAGATCCTCGGTCGGGGCGGTCTCGGCCATCGGCACGCTGATGGTCGTCACGACCTCGAGCACCATCTCCTGCTTCGACGACCAGCGCCGGTACAGCGCCGCCTTGCCTGCTCGCGCGCGCCGGGCCACCCCGTCCATCGTCAGCCTGCCGAAGCCGACCGCGGCGAGCTCGTCGAGCACCGCCTCGACGATGCCGTCGGTCACGCCGGCTCGCAGCGTCGCCCTGGTTCGCATACCGGGAATACTAATCGAAACGGAACGGTTCCGTTCCATATGAACGAAGATTGGACCACCGTGGCCACCGACGACGAACGACACGCCCACTCCGATCGGGTGGTGGACACCCTGCTCGACAGCCTGCGCCGCAATGACATGCGAGCCTTCGCCGACCAGTGGGCCCCCGACGGGGTGATGGAGTTCCCGTTCGCGCCACCCGGATACCGGGTGCTGAACGGCCGCGACGACGTCTGGGATTACGTCAAGGATTACACCGCCACCATCCGCCTCGACGAGATCACCGAGCACCGGCGGCATCACACCCTGGACCCGACCGTCGTGATACTCGAGTTCTCCGCCAAAGGTGTTGCCGTACAGACGAACAGACCCTACCGGATGGACTACGTCGGGGTCGTCACGATCGGACCCGACGGCATACGGCACTACCGCGACTACTGGAACTCGCTGGCCGCGGCGGCCGCGATGGGCGGAGTGGACGCCCTGATGGCCGGCTTCACCGCGAAGGCCGCCGATGACTGAGCCCATCCTGGTCACCGGCGCGACGGGCAACACCGGCGCGCCCGTCGTGTCGGGTCTGCGCAGCCGCGGTTGCGTCGTGCGCGCGGCGACCCGCCGTCCCGACCCCGGTGACGGTGACGCCGTCAGGTTCGACTGGTTCGACCCGAGCACCTTCGCCGCCGCCCTGGCCGGCGTGCGGTCGATCTACCTCGTCGCCCCCGCCGGGGTGGCCGATCCGGCCCCGGTGGTGCGTCCCTTTCTCGAGCAGGCCGCGGCGGACGGGGTGCGGCGCGTCGTGGCGTTGAGTTCGTCGGCGGTGGCCCGCGGGGAGCCGCTGCTCGGCGAGATCCACACGATGGTCGTCGACCTCTTCAGCGAGCCCACGGTGCTGCGACCGTCGTGGTTCATGCAGAACTTCACCCGCGATCACGCACTGGCCGAGGGCATTCGGCGGTCACGCGAGATCGTCACGGCCACCGGCGACGGCCGCCTCGGCTTCATCGACGCCGCTGACATCGCCGCCGTCGCAGTCGAGGCATTGGTGGCGGAGCGGCCGGTGGGCGTCGAGTTGGTGCTGACCGGTCCGGAGGCGCTGTCCTACGGACAGGCCGCAGCCATCGTCTCCGACGTCGCGGGCACGCCGGTCCGACATGTGGACGTGACGACGGCCGAATTGGCCGACCGGCTCACCCGAGCCGGCTTGACGGGCGAGTTCGCCGCCAGCCTGGCAGCGCTGGACGAACGTGTCCGGGCCGGCGAGCAGAACCTGGTGACGACGACCGTCCACGACGTCACCGGTCGTCGGCCGACGTCCTTGCGAGAATTCCTCGCCGTTCACCGCGCGTGCTTAGCATGAGCGCCATGACCAGCCGGCATGCCACGTCCCTGATCAACGGTGAGCTCGTCGAGGAGTCCGACCTCGGCTCGATCCGCCGCGTCATCGCGGATCACTTCCCTATCCTGTCGGGGCTGTCGATCAAACGGATCGTCATCAACCCCGGCGCGATGCGCACTCCGCACTGGCACGCCAACTGCAACGAGCTCACCTACGTGGTCTCGGGCACGTCCTTCGTGTCGGTGCTCGACAGTTACAGCAAGTTCTCCAGTTTCACGGTCAGCGCCGGCGACATGTTCCACATCGACTCGGGGTCGCTGCACCACATCGAGAACATCGGTGAGGAGCCGGCCGAGTTCATCCTGGCGTTCCGCAGCGAGCGACCCGAGGACTTCGGGTTGGCCGCGTCGTTCGGCGCGATGACGGACGCGGTGCTGGGTAACACCTATGACCTGCCGGCCTCGGACTTCACCGCGATGCGCCGCGACACGGTCGACCGCAAGCTGGCCCGGCGCAGCGGGGACGCCGAGGTGCCGGCGACGGCGTGGTTCGACGACCCGCACAAGTTCTCGATCGAGGCGCAGAGCCCGGCCATCGGGGTCGCGGTCGGGTCCGCCCGACTGGCCCGCGCCCAGTACTGGCCGGCGTTGAAGGACCTGTCCATGTATTCGCTGCGCATCCGCGAGGACGGCATGCGCGAACCGCACTGGCATCCGATCACCGCCGAAATGGGCTACGTGCACAAGGGTTCCGGGCGGATGACGGTGATGGACCCGGACGGTTCACTGGACACATACCTGCTCAACGAGGGCGACGTGTACTTCATCCCGCGCGCCTACCCACACCACATCGAGGTCATCGACTCCCCCGACATCCACTTCGCGATCTTCTTCGACCAGCCGATGCCCGGCGACATCGGTTACCGCGCGTCGGCCAGCGCGTACTCACGGGAGGTTCTGGCCGCGACGTTCAACGTGCACATCGACGACCTGCCCGCGTTCCCGTTCACCAAGACCGACCCGCTGATCGTCGGGCGGGTCAACCCGGTGGACGCGGTGTGACGGCCTGCGCCACCTGAGGCGCCGCGAGCTAAGGCGCCGAAAATGCCGTGAAGGTTGTGGATTCGCTCGCGGAACGACCGTGACGGCACTCTCGGCGTCACTCTTCGTGGCTCCACCCGCGCAGCTGCTCGGCGATGTCATCCAGCTCGGATTGGGCACCGGTGGCCACCCGTATGACGAAGTCGAAACGCTCATCTTCGGATGCGCTGAGCCATTGACCGTTGAGCGCCAGGAAGGTTCGACACGCGGTCCACGCCAGTCGCTTGTTTCCGTCAACCAGCGCATGGTTGCGGGCCAGTGATTGCATCAATGCCGCGGCCTTGAGGTGAAGATCGGGATAGGCGTCTTCGCCGAACAGCGAAGCCTGCGGGCGTGCCGCCGCCGACGAGAGCAACCCGTAGTCGCGCACCGCTACGTCCGGCCCGACCACACGACGAGCCACCCTCAGCAGGTCCTCGAGATCCAGATACTCGATCACGCGTCCTTGAGCCGCTCCAAGACTCCGCTCTCCTCGGCCACGACCCGCTCCAACACTGCGTCGACCTTGGTTTCATGCGCGCGGCGGGCGATGTATTCGTCGATTGCCGACAAGGCCACAGCCTGCATCGAACGCCCCTCCACGGCGGCCTGCCGGCGCAGAGCGTCGGTCTGCGCCGCACTGGTGCGAAGTGTCATGCCCACACCGGGCATGATACCGCGGTGATACCACCCACTCGATCGCGTAGGACTACTCATGCCCGCCGCCCAGCCCCGACGGCAGGCTGAGCGCATGGATGCTTTCGACGCGATGTCCAAGAACACCAGCGCCTTCTTCCTGCAGGCCGCCATCGCCTTCGGGGTGAGCTTCCTCGGGGTGTTGGGCGGGATCTTCTTCCTGCCGCTCGACATCTGGCCGCGGCTGTTCCTCGCCATGAGCGCGGTCTTCCTCGTCACGAGCTCGTTCACGCTGGCGAAGGTGATCCGCGATCAGCAGGAGGCGGCCACGATCCGGGTCCGGCTCGACGAGGTGCGGATGGAAAAGCTACTGGCCGAACACAACCCATTCACCACCGACCCGCTGAAATAGCGTTCAGACCGCAACCACCGCGAAGAAGTGCGAGTAACCCCCGCAGCCAGCGCGGTCTCAACGCCTAGAGGGAGTCCCAGAACTCCGTCAGGGCGGCCGCTCCGCGCTGCGGGTCCTCGACCATCCACCAGTGGCCCAGACCTTCCAGCACCGCGGTGCGCGCCCCGGCGCGTTCGGCGGCCCGGTGACGGGTGTCGCTGGCGCCGATGTAGGGGTCGTCGGTGGCGAGCAACGCCAGACCGGGCCGCGCCTGCGCCCGCTCCAGGTCGCGGCCGGCTTCGGCCATCGCGGGCTGGGCGGCCGACCGGTAGAGCGCCAGGATCGCGGTCACCATGTCGTCGTTCTGGTGTTCGGCGATCGCCGCCCCGATGTCGGCGGGGATCCCGAGCGAGACCATCAGCTCGGTGCGAGACTGCACTCCCCCGCCCATCATGTTCTGCAGCATCTCCTCGCCCGCGCCGGGCGTCTGCCACACCTGGGCCATGTCGTGCCACACGTAGTCGGGGTCGAACAGCCCGACTACGTCGCTGACCCAGCTGCGCACGAGTTCGGGGCGGTGCATGACGACGTTGACGACGTGCCCGCCGCCCCAATCGTGACCGACCAGGTCGATGGGTCCGTCGATCTTCTCCAGCTCGCCTTCCAGCCAGTCGCGGTACTCCAGATAGGTGGCGCCGAACCCCTCGGGGAGCGGGGCGCCGAAGCCGGGCGGCGAGAGCAGCACGACGTCATCGCGGCCGAGTGCCGCGACGAGCGGTCCCCAGATCGCCGAGGTTTCCGGATTGCCATGGACGAAGACGACGGTCATGCCCGTCATCCTGACATGGCGATCCGACGTTGAGACTGGACTCAGTGCGAGGAAGTTCGAGTAACGGGCGCACTCAGCGCAGTATCAACGCCTATCAGACACGAATGATGGTCAGCCCGGCGACACCGTCGAGAGCGTCGAAGTCGCCGTCCTGGGTGACGACGGGCAGCCCCCGCGATGCCGCGATCGCGGCAATCCACAGGTCGTTGATCCGCACCCGACGACCGCTCTCCACGAGATGAACCCGCAGGCGCGCCCACATGCGGGCTGCGTCCTCGTCGACGGGAAGCGCGGTGATGTCGGCGACGGCGTCGAGTGTCGCCAATCGTTGGGCCCGAACGTCCGCCGACGTGGCCGCCAGGACGCCGGTGTTGAGTTCGGCCAGCGTGATGACGGTGGTCGCGACCTCGTCCGGGATCAATTCGCCGCGCAGCTGCCGTCCGCTTTCGCTGGTGATGAACACCGACGTGTCCAGCACGCCGGCCGCGGTCACGGAAGCGGGCCCAGATCGTCGGTGTCGTCGCCGGCGAGCATCGCGAGGTCGGCACGCAGTCCGGGATCGGCCTGCGCGCGAGATATGCGCGACAGCAATTGTTCTCGGGTCAGCCACCGGCGCCGTGGGGGTTCGTACGCGGTGAGCCGGGCAACGGGTTGGCCGTTCACCGTCACGGTGATCTCCTCACCTGCCTGCACACGCCGGAGCAGGCCAGCCGTACCGTTGCGCAGTTCGCGGGATGCCACCTCCGTCATGCGACGATCGTAGCACTGGTGTAGCACCGCGGCTGCCAACCGCACTCAGCGCAGTCTGGATGTCGGTGGTCACTCGTACGGTGTGCGCATGGCGGGGCGGGGAGGCTCGGACGGCGGCGGGTTCGTCGCCGTGTTCCTGGTGTTGCTGGGCATCAGCCTGGTGGTCAAGTACATCTGGTGGTTCGTCGCGGCCGCCGCACTGGTCGGGTTGTTCTTCGCGGGGCGGGCGCTGGCGCGTCACCTCGATGAGCGACGGGAGCTCGCCGACGAGAAGGAATTCGCGTTGCGGCGACGGGCCGACCGGCAGCACCGCTGGATGCTGTCCGGTGACAGCCGCGCCGTCTACGGACCCGAAGGCGCCGGGCCCATGCGGGCCATCTCACCGGACGAGGACGACGACGGCCGGCCGCTCGCCGCGATCGCCCGCACCGACGGCGAGTTGGCCGTGCTGGTGCGGGACAAGCCGCCCTGCTGGGAGCAGGCGCTGTTCGCCTCGGTGCTGCTTCAGCGTCAGGCCCCGCTGCTGCCCCGGTTGCGCGACAGCGAACTCGGCTTCACTCCGGCGCACACCATCCCGGTGTTCAGCGGCCGGAACTGGCGAGCCGGCTGTACGGGCTCATCGACGACATGCTGCTGACGGCACAGCAGCTGGAGAGTTTCACGGCGGCGCCGGCGTTCATGGCCGCATTCGGTGCACCCCACGACGAATCCGGCGCCGACCCGGCGGCCATCAAGCACATCGCCAACCGGTTGATGGACTATCACGAACGGCTGCTGGACATTTCCGAGCGATGCCGCGAACTCGCACCCCCGTCGCAGTACGCCGATGTCCTCGCCGACTGCGCCCGACTGCTGGACACTCCGCTGCAGAGCTACCGCGAGTTCATCACCGAATACGTCGAGATCATCGAGTCGCTGCCGCGGATCTTCGAGCATGCCAGCGGAACCGTGCACTTGGGCGCCGTGGTGCTGGACATCGACTTCGACGAGCGGCTGCGCAAACGGGTGTTCAAACGGCTGGAGGCGATCAGCCGGACCTAGCCCGCGGGCATGCCAGGCCGTCGGGCCTCCCGGCCCATCACTCGCGACGCCCGCTGAACACCTCCCGTGTCAAGGGTGCGTCGTAGCGGATGACCGGGCGGCCGTCGTCGACGGCGACCCGGCAGCGCACTCCGTAGACCTGCGCGACCAGGTCCTCGGTGAGCACCTCCTGCGGGGTACCTGCGGCCACGACGCGGCCGGCGGTCAGCACCACCAGTTCGTCGCAGAACATCGCGGCCAGGTTCAGGTCGTGGAGCGCCACGACCGCGGTGACGTCGAGGCGACGCACCAGAGCGAGGATCTCGAGCTGGTGGGCGATGTCGAGGTGATTGGTCGGCTCGTCGAGCAGCAGTTCGCTGGGGTGTTGCGCCAACGCGCGAGCGATCTGGACGCGCTGGCGCTCACCTCCGGACAGGCTGTGCCACAACCGTTGTCCCATCTCAGACAGACCGGTTGCCGCCAGCGCCTCGCCCACGGCGGTGTCGGCGTCGGGGTCGGCACCGAACAGCCGGCGGTGCGGCAGCCGCCCGAGCCGCACCACGTCGGTGACCCGGATGTCGAGTTCGGTGTCGGCGTGCTGGCCCACCATGGCGACGGAGCAGGCCAGCTCCCTGCGCGTGACGGCGGTCAGCGGGCGCCCGTGCAGTTGCACGTGCCCGGAGTCGGGGCGCTCCAAGCCGGCCAACAGCCGCAGCAGCGAGGACTTGCCGGATCCGTTGGGCCCCAACAGTCCGACGACCGATCCGGGTCGGGGATGCAGGCTGACACCGTCGAGCACCGTCTTGCCGGAACGGCGCCAGCACACGCCGACGGCCCGCAGCGTCACGACGCGACCGGTCGGCGCCGGAACAGCAGGACGGCGAACGCGGGCACCCCGACCAGCGCGGTGACGACGCCGGTGGGCAGTTCCTGCGGCTCGAACACGGTGCGCGCGGCGGCGTCCACCCACACCATGAAGATGGCCCCCAGCAGCGCCACCGTGGGCAGCAGCCGCACATGGTTCGGGCCGACCAGGAAGCGGGCGGCGTGCGGGAGGACCAGGCCGACGAAGCCGATCGCCCCGGCCGCGGCCACCACGGTGGCGGTCATCAGCGCGGTCAGCACCAGCAGCACCGCGCGGGTGCGTTGCACCGACACCCCCAGCGTGGCCGCGGTGTCCTGCCCGAACGCGAAGGCGTCCATCGTCGGGGCCATCAGCAGGCAGCACACCAGGCCGAAGCCCACCACCGCCGCGCACAGCTGCACGTCCGTCCACGACGCACCGGACAGCGATCCGAGTAACCAGAACAGCACCCCGCGGGTCTGCTCTGCGTTGGCCGACGACAGCACCACGAACGACGTCAACGCCGAGAACAGTTGGGTGCCTGCGACACCGGCGAGGACGACGCGGTCGGTGCCGCCGCCGGCGAAGTACGCCAACGTCAGCACCAACCCGAATGACACCACCGCGCCCAGGAATGCGCCGCCGGACAGCGTCAGCACTCCGCCGCCGACACCGAGCACCGCGACCAGGACCGCGCCGGTCGACGCACCGGAGGACACGCCGAGCACGAACGGATCCGCCAGGGGGTTGCGCAACAGCGACTGCAGAATGGCGCCGCATAACGCCAGCCCGGCGCCGCACACCGCGGCCAGCACGGCCCGGGGCAGCCGCAGCTGCCACACGACGCCGTCCTGCAGCGGTGACACTCCGGAGTCCGGGCCGCCGAGGTGGTGGACGACGACGGCGTAGACGTCGGGCACCGAGATCGCTGCCGGGCCGATGGTGATCGCCGCGGCGGCCGAGAGCACCAACGCCACGCCGCTCAGACCCCACAGCAGGGGCAGCAGTGACGACGTGCTCCTCACCGCGGGGACGCGAGCCCGAACTGAGTCAGCCCGTCGGCGACCTTCTCGACGCCGTCGACGGTGCGGATCGACGGGTTCAAATCGGCACCGTTGACGACGATGTAGCGCTGTGCCCTGACTGCACTGAGCTGGCTGGTGACCGGATTCGATTCCAGGAATTCGATTTTGGACTCCAGCGCGTCACCGTCGATGGTGCGTCGGCTCAGGTCGGCCAGCACCAGCACGTCGGGGTCGCGGTCGGCGACCGTCTCCCAGCTGACCTGTGGCCATTCGTCGTGGGTGTCGTCGAAGACGTTGCGCAGGCCGGTCTCGGCGGCGATGATGCCCGGCGATCCGCAACATCCGGCCATGTACGGGGTGCGGATGTCGGAGAACCAGAACGCGGCGGTGACGCCGGAGTCGGCGGGGTTGACGGCGTCCAGGCGCTGTTGCAGGCCGGCGACGAGGTCGTCACCGCGCTGGGGGACATCGAAAAGTGTTGCCAGGTCGGTGATCTCCCGATAGATCAGATCCATCGTGAGCGGTTGGGTGCGCGCCCCGTCCTCACTGGTGACCAGTTTGCCTTCGCAGTCGCTGGGCGCCAGATAGGTGGGGACGCCGAGCTGGTGGAACTGATCGCGCTCGGCCACTCCCCCGGATCCGAGGGTGCCGACGAACGACGCGGTGACCAGGTCGGGGTCGGCGCCGAGGACGGTTTCCAATGACGGTTTGTTGTCGGCCAATCGCGGCACGGTCTCGTTGGCGGCGGCCAGGTCCGCGCGCACCGGGTCGGTCCACGTGGCGGTGCCGACCATGCGGTCGGCCAGTCCCAGCGACAGCAGGATCTCGGTGGAACTCTGGTTCAGTGACACCGCCCGCTGCGGGGGTGACTCGACGACCACGTCACGGCCGCAGTTCTGCACCGCGAGCGGGTATCCGACGTCGCCGGGTTCCCCGGCCGCGGACGGTGGCGGGTCGGCGGCGCGTCCACAGCCGACGACGGTGAGCAGGAGGACCAACAGTGTGGCGAGGCAGCGCACGGCGCACTTCCTTCGGTGTCAGGCTCATTCGCGGAGCCACCCGGCGTGTGACGAGATCACCGGCGGTCGGACTCAGGCCGCGAGGCCCATACCGTTGCGCGTCAGTCCCGGATTCTCACCGGATTCCCGACGATCTCGTGTGGCACTGTAGCAATAGTCGGCGGGCCGGTGGGCGGTCAGTCGGGCACCCGCACCACCATCTCGATCTCGATGTGCAGTTCCGGGCCCGCGAGCGCCTGCACCCCGATGCCGGTGAGGCTGGGATAGACGTCGCCGAAGAACTCGAGCAGCGCCGGGAACGCCTCGTTGAGTCGCTCCGGTGAAAGGTCGACGATGTAGACCCGTGCCATCACGATGTCGTCGCGCGTCGCGCCGACGGAGTCGAGGCACACCTGCAGGTTCGCGGTGACCATCTGCGTCTGCTCGGCCAGCGAGTCCGGCGGCGCGGTGTGCTGCGGACTCCACGCGACCTGTCCGGAGAAGAAGGCCAGCTTGCCGGATTCGACGATCGTGCCCTGTGAGTGACCGTTGGGCTTGGAGTCGAACAGCTGGGACGGGTTGATGCGCTGGATCGTCACGGCGGCTCCTCGTTGTGGGGGTGTGCAAGTCCACTGTGCCGCAGCGGCGGCTGTCGTAGGGTTCGGCCATGCACGTCGACGTGATGACCACTCCCCAACCGCTGCGGCAGATCGGTGATCTCGCCCGTCGCACGCAGGCCGCGCACTTCTCCGGGATGTTGTTCACCGAGACGGGACGCACCGCCTACCTCAATGCGGCGGTGGCGGCGCAGGCGGCGCCGGGCTTGGAGCTGTCGACGGGTGTGGCGGTGGCGTTTCCGCGCAGCCCGTTCGTGACGGCCGCGGCGGCGTGGGAGCTGCAGGAGGCGACCGGCGGGAACTTCCGGCTCGGGCTGGGCACCCAGGTGCGCACACATGTGGTGCGGCGCTACGGCGCGGAGTACGAGCGCCCCGGCCCGCGGCTGCGCGACTACGTGCAGGCGGTCAAGGCGTGCTTCGCGGCGTTCCGGACCGGCACGCTGGATCATCACGGCGACTTCTACAGCCTGGACTTCATCACCCCGCAGTGGAGCCCGGGACCGATCGACGCACCTGACCCGAAGGTCGACATCGCCGCGGTGAACCCGTGGATGTTGCGGATGGCCGGTGAGGTGGCCGACGGCATCCACGTGCACCCGTTGGGCGAGCCGGGCTACATCGCACGCCATGTGCTGCCGAATCGCGCTGAGGGAGCGGAGAAGTCGGGCCGTTCGGCGTCTGACGTGGCGGTGATCGTGCCGGTGATGACGATCGTCGGCGACACCGACGAGGAGCGTGACCGCGAGCGGGAGCTGGTGCGGGCCAGCATGAGCTTCTACGGCAGCACCCCGAACTACGCGTTCATCTGGGACGAGGCCGGGTTCGAGGGGACGACGGCGCGGATCCGGGAGAAGCAGAAGGCCGGGGACTACGCGGGCATGGCCGCACAGATCACCGACGAGCACATCGCGATGTTCGCCACCGAGTCGACGTGGGACGAGTTGGCCGATGCGCTGATCACCAAGTACGGCAGGGTGGCCGAGCGCATCGTGCTGTACAACGCGCTGGCCGACGCTGACCGGTTCGAGCGTTACGGTGAGGTGGCGCAACAGATCACGGGCGGTTGACACCCCGGGTCATTCACCGCGGGCCCGCCCCGGTCATTCACTGCAGGTCGCGACCGATCAGTGAGCGTCCTATCCCGATTCACGCGCGAGTAAGGTCGCGAGACCGGCCAACGCGACGTCGACGACCGCGTCCAGTTTGGCCTGCGACGCTCCGGCGGCCGCGTCCACGGCCAGCCCTTTTCCGATCGTGACGGCATATCCGGCCAGCGCGTCGGTGTCGAAACGGGAGGCATCCTCGGTCGCGGCCAGGGCTGTGGCGACGGCGTGCTCGATTCCGCCGCGGTAGTCGGCAAGCAGCTGCGGTATGCGGGTGTTGTTCGGCGCGCAGGAGAGCCCGCCCTGAATGGACAGACACCCCGGGGTGATCCCGGCGCGCACCGCCACCGCGGTGTCCCGCAGATAGGACTCGATCACGTCGTAGGCGCTCGACTGCGACAGCAACCCTTTGAGACGTTCGTGGTAGCACTCGCCGTAACGCTGGAGGGCGCGTTCGAAGAGCTTCTCCTTGCTGCCGTACACGGCGTACAGACTCGGCTTGTTGATGCCCATGGCCTGGGTGAGCTCGGCCATCGACGCACCCTCGTAGCCGAGACGCCAGAACGCCTCGATGGCGCCATCGAGCGCCAGGCTTTCGTCGAACTCGCGCGGCCGGCCTCCTGCATTCCGCTGCGCTTCCACCATACGCACAAGTCTAGCGGCGACTCTACCGAGCGGTACAAAACTGGTAGGGTCGAGCCGTCAACCGATCAGTACAAAACTGGAGACTTCATGACAGACCTGACAGGCAAGACCGCACTCGTCACGGGAGCAACGTCGGGGATTGGCCTCGCCGCAGCACGGGCTCTTGCCCGGGAAGGCGCCTACGTCTTCATCGTCGGACGCCGCCAGGACGCGCTGGAGAAGGCCGTGGCCGACATCGGCGCGCATCAGGCCAGCTTTGTTCGCGCTGACGTGACCGAGCAGACCGACCTCGACCGCGTCAGCTCCACGATCGAAGCCAGTGGACGCAGCCTCGACATCGTCTTCGCCAACGCGGGCATCAACGAGTTCGCGACATTGGGCGATCTCACCTGGGCGCATCAGCGCAGGATCTTCGACACCAACGTCGGCGGCATCGTCTTCGCCGTGCAAGCCGTCCTCCCCCTGCTCGGCGAGGGCGCTTCGATCATCCTGTGCGGTTCCAACGGCGACGTGAAGGCCGCCCCCGGCGCCAGCCTGTACGCCGCGTCGAAGGCCGCGATCCGGTCGCTGGCCCGCTCCTGGGCCGCCGAACTCGTCGACCGCAGGATCCGCGTCAATGTCGTCGCGCCAGGACTCACCGAGACACCGGGCCTGGCCGATCTCTTCGCCGGGTCCGACGGCGCGCTGGATGAGCTGACCGCCACTGTCCCTCTGGGACGCCGAGCGCGTCCCGAGGAGATCGCCGGCGTGGTCGCCTTCCTGGCCTCCGACGCCAGTTCCTACATGAACGGATCAGAGATCTACGTCGACGGCGGAGTCAGCCAGTTCTGACTCGCACTGCACGACGTCCAGCCCTTTCAGCCGGGGCGTCACACCACGTGTTCGTCGTCCCGGTGAATGGATTCACCTGACCCGTGGTTGTACGACGCGGATCGACCCGAAAGGTAACCAGCAGTGACAACCAAGCCCATGAGGATCTCCCGCGGATCGTTCGACCTCGCGGCCGTGCTTCACCTCCCCGACGACGACGGCGGCGCTCCCCCTCCTCCGGCGGTCGTGCTGTCGACTCCGGGCAGCAGCGTCAAGGAGCAGATCGGAGCGAACTACGCGTCCCGGCTTGCCGCACGCGGGGTCGCCGCGCTCGTCTTCGATCCCGCCTACCAGGGAGAAAGCGGCGGCGAGCCAAGGGATCTGGAGGACCCGTACCGTCGAGGCGAGGACATCTCCTATGCCATCGACGCGCTGCAGGTGATCCCGGACGTGGATCCCGACCGTATCGGAGTGCTCGGTATCTGCGCCGGTGGCGGCTATGCGGTGCATACTGCCCGCACCGATCACCGTATCCGCGCGGTCGGAACCGTGGTCGCGGGGAACATGGGGGACTCCTGGCGTTCCGAGGCGTTCGCGCCCGACGGCCCCGCCGCGGCCCTGGACCGTCTTGCCGCCGACCGCACCCGCGAGGTTCGCAGCGATCAGCTCGAACGACTCAACTGGCTGCCCGACACCCCCGACGATGCCGCCGCCGCGGGCATCACCGACATCGACAACACCCAGGCCATCGGCTACTACCGCACACCGCGTGGCGGGCACCCGCGTTCCACCAACCGCAGGTTGGCCCGCAGTGACGCACTTCTGTTGGGCTACGACGCCTTTCACCTCGTCGATCCGCTGCTGACCCAACCACTTCAGGTCATCCTGGCCGGCCGGCGAGGGGTGACCGGGTCGTATGAGGCGGGCATGAAGCTGTGGCAGCTCGCACCGAACCCGGTCGATCTAATGATCGTCGAGGGAGCCGGCCACTACGAGATGTACGACGTAGCCGAATACGTCGATCAGGCAGTCGACCGGCTGGCCGAGTTCTACCAGGCGCACCTTGCCGCGCGGTGACGCTTGGTGAGCCGGCCCGTAGCTTTCGATGCACCGGCCTGGCGGCTCATGGTGAGTCAGTGCCGGACGTTGCTCGTGCGTCGATCGCGGCGAGCGCCTCGGCGGTGAGTTCGTCACGTATTCCACTGCGGGCGTGCGCGAACGGGATGAAAGACTTGAGCAGCTGAGGCGTTTCAAGCACCACAGCCAGGGGCTCGGCGCTGTCTCGGAGGCCGTGGCGGAACAGGTGCTCGATCTTGGCCACACTCCACCGCAGCGGGTCGCCCTCGCTGAGCAGTTCTTCGAGCAGCACTCCGTGCCGACGGCGGGTGAACCGGGCACCGTCCTCGGAGGCGAAGAACTCGTCACACAGTTCGCTGAGGTCGCCGGAATCCCACTCCGGTGACTGGTACGGCGTCCCGCCGGCAGGCAGGCGGTGAGTCAGCCAGTGCACAAGTGGCCGGCAGGCGGGCCAGGTGTCGGATTGTCCGGTGAACACGGGGTGTTGTGACAGTCCGTGCTCGAGCCATGCCCGCGCATCGGCCGGATCCATGTCCACCAGGCTGGTGTCGGGGTCGGTGTTGCGCTCTTGCGCCGTCCGGACGACCGTGTCGATCGAATCAGGTATCAGGAACGCGTCTTTGACGACGGAGAATGTGTGGTGGTCGATGTACGCGGCGCAGGTCAATTCCTCTCCGGTCGAGAGTCTGGCGCCGAGGATGATCTCGTCATCGTCACCGAGTGCATGCGCCCTCTGCACGGTCCGGGAGACGTCGACGCCGGCGAGGCCGGCGATCCACGGGGGCAGGGCGTTTGGTCGTGCGGCTACTTCGTGCCGGCACCGCTCTTGCATGTCGGGGTCATCGAGTAGTTCACCGAGCACAGCGAGCAGCGCGGTCGTCTCGTCGGTGTGGACGTCGACGAAGCTGTCCACCAGGCGGGCCAGGTCAACCGTCTCCCGCTGGGGACGCCCCGGTAGATATGCGAAGGGGTCGGGTTTGGTGGCCTCGATGAGCATGCTCACGATGCCGAGAAGTTCGAGCGGATGAGAATGCAGCGCCCGCCGCACTTCGTCCAACAACGGAATCTCGTCCGACGGCGCTTCGTCCGAGGGCGTTTCGTCCGACATGGGCACACCAGCCAACGGCCTCTCGGTCTGTGGGTTGTCCTGCGGCTGCCGCGCCCGCGTCCTCCGCTGCGCATCGCGGCGCGCTTGCTTGGCTTTGCGACGCTTGCGTGCCTCGTTCATGGTCGCGACGTTACCCGCGGACAGCGACAGGTCTCACCGCTGTTTTCGGGCTATCCACAGGTGCCACTGCAGCTTGCTCACCACCATTGCAGTCCGCACGCGCTGCATGTCCAGGCGTGGTCATCGCTACGCACACAGCCCCGGTGATCGAACCAGGGCTGCCAAACCGGATGTGCCAGGTCGCCGTACACCGCCTTCTGCGTCCGGCCGGCCCGGCACCGAGGGCATCGTGGATGCCGCGCGAAGCGGAAGTCGACGAGGCTGGTGCAGTCCTCGTCACGCATGTGCTGCCTGCAGCGCAGGCACAGCACGCCGGGTGCGTCGATCTGTAACTCCGGATGCTGCCAGCTCTCCGGGCTGCCGCCGAATTGGTAGCTGGGTCGACGTTCAGTCCGGATGAGCGGCACCGGCAGCTGCCGCGACCGGGCGTCAACCGTGTGGACGTGCACGCGGTCGAGGGCGTCGGCCGCGGTCAGATCGATGTCGTCGCCGCACCCGGTGCACTCCCCCTCCGAGTGCAGCAGAATCCGCGCCGCAACTACCGACGAGTGGCCGCAACGCTCGGATTCACCATGGCGGTAGGCGCATTCGGTCAGAATCTGCTCCATCATGATCGCGTCGTTGCCGCGCAACTGCCAGGAGGTGCGCGGGTCCTCGTCGAAGTCACCGGTCATCGCCAGCGTCGCAAGGTCGATCAGTCCCGGTGGGCTCATCGGCCAGTTGATCAGCGCGGTGTCGGGCCGGCCGTCGGCACCGATGCGGCCCAGCGCGGTCAACACGGACGGCGGATCGGTGTTCAGCACGACGGCGACTGTGTCACCGCTGCGAGCCTCACCGAAGCCGTACCGCCACGGTCGGTACGGTGAGCGAGAGTCCAGCAGCGCGATCACTGCGTCTTTCCAGTCGCTGCCCTCGATGAAGTGCAGTGTTTGCGTCACCTGTCCATTATTCCAGCTGGGTATGACAAATGACGCCTCACTGTGTTAGCTGATCGGGCCTCAGCCAGCCGCCTCCCGGACCCCCAGCGGCGTGCGCCCCGTCCATTGATTGAACGCCCGGTGGAACGAATTGGCGTTGTCGTAGCCGAGCAGGAACGCGATCTCGGTCAGCGACAGACTGGACTGCGTCAGGTAGTGGTGGGCGAGTTCCTCGCGCAGGTCGGCGAGAACCTTCTGAAACGTCGTCCCTGCCTCGCCGAGGCGGCGCTGCAGTGTGCGGGTGCTGATACCGAGATGCTTGGCGACGCCCTGAGTGGTGCCGGAGCCGGCCGGCAACAGTTCGATCAGGGCGGCGCGGACCTTGGCGCCCAGAGATGCGTCCTCGCCCAGGTCGTTGAGACGGCGCCGCAGCTCGGGTTCGAAGAAGTTCCACATGCCGGCGTTAGCGGTGAGGAACGGCCGGTGGGCGTCGAGAATGGAGAACCGGACGAGGGTCGTGTCACCGCGCTCGATGCGGGCGCGGCACCATGTTTCGAGCGCCTCGGCCTGTGGTGTCGGACTGGGCAGGATGACGCGCTGGGGAACGACGTGGGTTCGGGTCCCGAGGCGGGCCAGGGCGACCCAGAACGCCGCCTCGAACCTGGACAGCGCCGGCGTAACCGGATCACCTGCCGGCCAGATGATCTCGATCTCCAGGCCGTCGGTGTCGGTGGTGACACGCAGCCTCAGCGGGCCGAGCAGTCGCTTGTGCACGGCGATCCGTTCGGCGGCGACCTGCAGGTTCGGGCTGCACAGCGCGGCGAAGATCGGCGGGTCGAAGACCTCGGGGCTCAGCTTGTCGGCGATCGCCACGGCGAGGTCGCGGTCGCCGACCAGCTGATCCAGCGCTTCGAACAGGGCGTAGTACTGCCGAGCCGGTAGCAGCGCCTCGTCGCGGGTGAACAGGTCAGCGGGCAGTCCCGCCACGCGCAGCACGTCGGCCGGCCGGATGCCGAGGTCCGCGAGGACCACTCGTACCAACGGCATCGACAGCCGATACGGCGCGATGCTCACGACGTGGCAAGTGCCGCAGCGACATCGACCTTCAAACCGGTCTCACGTTCGGCGACCTGCCACAGCGCCTTGACTGCGGCGTCGCTGCCGGGGCGGACGAGCGGCTTACGCACCGGCGGGCCGTTGGTCACGAACAGCGGGCCGTAGAAGCCGCCGCCGGGCGCCTTGGGGTCGGTGGCCGCGCGCAGCTGGCTCAGCGCGCCGCGTTCGGTCGACATGCCCATCGTCTTGGTCTGCCACTCGAAGAAGGCGCCCATCGGGCCGGCGCCGCCCTCGGCGTGGGTCGTCGTCTGCAGGTCCGAGTTGGTCAGTCCCGGTTGGGCCGACAGTGCCTTCGCGTCGACCCCGGCCCGCTCGAACTGTTCCTGCAGCCCGACGGCGAGGTGACGCATCGCGAGCTTGGTGTTGCCGTACATGCGCCACGCGTCGAAGTTGCGGCGCAGGTGCGGGTCGTCTGGATTGATGGCCCGGCCCATGTGCTGGGCGGTGCTCGACAGCGTGACGACGCGCGCCCCCGGCGTTGCGACGACGATGGGCAGCAGATGCGACAGCAGCGCCCAGTGTCCGAGCACATTGGTGCCCATCTGGGTGTCGAAGCCGTCCTCGGTGGTGCCCTGCGGCATCGCCATCACGCCGGCGTTGCACATCAAGATGTCGATGCGCGTGTGCTTGGCGGCGATGGCGTCGGCGGCGGACTTCACCGAGGCGAGCGAGCCGAGGTCGAGTTCGACGATCTCCAGGGAGGCGTCCGGGTGGGCGGCGAGGATCTCGTCGCGGGCGCTCGCCGCCTTGGTCTGGTTGCGGGCCGCCATGACGACGTGGGCGCCGTGACCGGCGAGCGCCTTAGCCGAGGCCAGGCCCAGCCCGCCGTTGGCGCCGGTGACGACGGCGGTCTTGCCGCGCAGGTCAGGGATGTCGTTGGTGGACCAGCTCATGGTGTTCCTCTGTGTCGGGCCGACGGGTTTGTCGACTCGACCATACGTCGGCGGCCGCGCTGCTGGGCTCGCAATTCGCGCCATCCGGCTCGCAGTTTGCGCCAGGGGGGCCGAGGTGCTCGCGCGCGATTGCTGCGCTCGGGGGCCACGGGCAGGGCCCACAATGAGAGACGTGGCAGCGAGCGATGGGGGCGTCCCGACGATGAACTGGACCCGGGCCACCGTCATCGGGGCGTTTGCGGGTGGGACGTTCTGGGCGGTTGCCCTCTACACCCTGCTCGCGTCCGACGGCGTCACTGCGGCGTGGACGGCCGTCGGCCTCGCGGCGGTGGCGCTCCTGGTGGCCGGTGCGCTCCTCTCGAGAACCACGTCGGGCAGCAGCTGGGGAGTCGGGTTGATCTTGGCTCCGCTGACCGGGGTGGTGCCGGTGGCGGTGTTCGTCGCGGTCGGGGTGGCGGCAGACGTGGGGACGTCGCTATGACGAGTCAGGGAACCGTGGTGCGTCCTGGGGTGTTGTTGGCGGGGTTCTTCGTCGGCTTCGCCTCGGTCTCATTGACGTTCGGCGTGTACTGGCCGTTCGCTGCCCTCTTTCCCGCACTCGTCGCCGGTGTGGCCGCGATCGTCCCGGTCAAGCGACATCTCGAGTTCGCGAAGGGTGCGCTCATCGCGGCGATGGGCGTCGTGGTCTTCGAGTTCGTGTTCGTCGTCGTGATGTTCGTGGGGGCTGCGCTGCGCTGAGTCAGACCAGGCCGAGCGCTTGCGCGAGGAAGAAGCCCGGCAGGAACACGACCAATGTGGCTGGCGCCGCAATCAATCCGATCAGCATCCCCCGGCCGACCTGCGCCAGCGTTCCGCTACGCGACGTCAGGATCGCGGCCACCACGACGTCGACGACGAGCAGAGGCACCACGAAGACCGCCAGCGCGATCCACGGCACGGTCAGCCACAGGGCGACTTCGACGATCAGGATGTTGACCAGCGCAGCCACGAAGGTGGCTGGTCCGTAGCTGACCCGTTGGGGCCGCGCGTCGTTCACCATTGGAGCATCCAGATTCCGTAGAGCGTCGCGCCGACGAGCACGGCGACATAGGACCCGGCCACGCTCAGCGCCATCCCGCGCGCCCGCGACGACGTCGATCTGATCAAGACGAACGTCGCGACGGCGCAGAGCACGAAGACACCGGCGGCACTGGCTGCGAAAAGTGGCAGAGCGGGTCCAGGAAACCATTTCCCGAGCAGCCACGCTGACGCGATCAGGAGCACGAGGACGAGCTGGGTTACCAGGGGCGCCGACAATGTCGCCGTTGCCCAGGCACGCGAGTCCAGGCCGTCGAGGTATGTCGGTGTAGTCATCAGATCTCTGGAAGCCCCGTCCTGCTCGAACGCGCCGGGTATGCGACACAGGCTGCGATGCGCGGATACCGGCATTGAAGCATTGATCGTGTGGTGCTGACACGGATGCGCCAGCACACCCAAGATAGCGTTCCTTCCCCCTTCATCAGGCCGATAGACTTGGGTGTCGAGTCGATCGGAGAAGCAGGTGACCCCACGGGAGAGCACGCTGATGCACGGCCTTGTCGACTGGGTGTCACTTGATCGAATTCACTCGGACGTAGGTCAATCCAACCCGAGGGCCACTCTCCCTCAGATACGGGAAGACACCCTCGACCTTGTCCGTAGCCTCGTCGAGCCAAGGCTGTTCGAACTCGGTGAGGTAACCGATACCGAGGTCTTCTCCCCGTGGACGGAGTCACTCGACCAGGCGATGGAGAAACTGCGGCATACGTACGTAGAGAACTTCGCCGCCGAGGAAGTATGGCCGTGGTGCTGTCGGCTGAATCTCACGCCCGAAGGTGAGCGAAGAGCCCAAAGCACTCAACAAGACCAATGACAGCGTCACCCTGGCGGCCTATCTCTCCTGAGGAAGCCGACGCTGCAGAAGCCGTTCTCTCGGGATCAGGAAGAAGAGACGGCCTTCTTCTTGCCCGAGATCTGGTCGAGGCATTTGTGCGCAACACGACAGAATGGATACTCGACGTGCGGCATGACTCTGAAAGTGTCTGTGCTGCCAATCTTCCCGACGGACCTTTCCCGGCTCGTGCATTCGTATCGGGCAACGACGTTGTTCGGGGTGAACTGATCGTGTGGGTCACGGCCGGCCACGTGTCGGGACTCGAATACGCATGGACCAGCGATCGGCCGCCTGCTAGGTGGCCGCGGCCCGAAGAATTGGAGATCGTGCCAGCCTGATCCCACCCGCTCAACCGCAACGGGTGCATACATCCCCGTGGCTTGGAGGAGTCAACGCAGTGATCGACTACAACCGGTTACCCGGCCTCAAAGGCATCTACCTCGAGGACAGCTATGCACTCGAGATCACCGAGAGCCCCTCGACGGTCGCGTTCAGGATCGACGCCGTCCTCACTCCGGAGCACCCGGCGTATCGTCCCCCGCTGCAGGGCGAGCACTACTGCTTTGCGTTGGCAAGCCTCATATTCCCTGATGTCACTCAGGTCGAGTGGATCAGCAGGGACGACCGACAGTATCGCGACGCGACGGGCGAGAGTGACCTCGGAAACATCGACGTGCTCGCGGTGCAGGACGATCTGTATGCGGTGGAGGAGACTGGGGCCGTAACCGCATCCGGGCTCCCCAGCCCTACGTCGAGCTGACAGGGTGAACTGTCTTGGCACTCGATCTCGGAAGCCGTCTCAGCACCGCGCAGCTCGACCTCATCGATGATGTGCTGGCTCGGCGCAACGGTGAGCTCCGGGCGCGACTCCAGCTCCATACCGTCTCGCGATCGGACGCCGAGCAGATTGTGAATGCGCTAGGCGACGAACTGACCGCACACCTCGACGACCACTGGGAACTGACCGAACACGGGCGCTTGGGCAGCGAGATTCTTGCCCATGTCAATGCACACCGCATTGCCGAATGGCCCTGATTCCAGCTGGCCCCGAACGGGAAGGTTTCGGAACATGAACGAGATGTTGGATCTCGGCCTCAGTGGCACGACTGTCGACGATGTGCTGATCGAATACTCGGTCAGGATCCAGCTGTCGGACCATTCGGTCATCGTCGTCGAATCGCAACTCACGATCCAGAATCGTTCCGGCAGTGCGCACTTCACGCCGGATTCAGACTCCGATACAGCTCTCCAACCGATACAACTCCTGGTCAGCAGAACCATCGAGGCAGCGACCGCCGACCACGCCGGCGGCCTCCGAATCGGCTTTACCGACGGGTCCCAGCTCTGTGTCGATGCCGACGACGCTTACGAAGCGTGGACCGTGTCGCGGCCGGATGGCCGCTTGATTGTGTGTCTACCCGGCGGAGACCTGGCGCGGTGGGGCGCATCGAGAGGTGCGGACTCGTAGTGTGTACCGAGACCCGAGGCGTGGCGCACAACTGCTAGCCGACCGATTGCCGCCATAGCCCCCTTACTAGGTCAATTCGATGGCAGCTGAGCTGGGTGGCCGAGGGCACATCCGCGTTGCCCCCAAGGGGCATAAACCTTTAACGCCTCTAACGAGAAGACTTCATCCCCGAATAAGCCAGCGGCGACTATTCCGGAATATTCAGCCGCCGAGCCAGATCCGGTCCCCCGACCTCCCGGATGAACTCCGGATCACCACAGACGACGAGTTGGTCGCGGGCTCGCGACAGCCCGACGTAGAGCCGCTCCCGCGATCGGTCGAACGCCGTCTCCTCGTTGACGACGAGCACGACCGCGCGCCGCTCCAGACCCTTGAACCCGAGGACGTGGCCGTAGAACACTTGCTCGGCATCCCAGAAGCTGTCCCAGTAGGCCGCACTGCCACCGGCCTGGCGTTCGCGCTGTTCGGGGTGGCGGCTGCCGGTGGTCAGCAGCGCGACGTCCTCCGGGCGCCACCCATCGTCGAGGAGGCGCTCGACTTCGTCGTCGCCGACGTTCATCGCGTCCTCGCGTGAGCAGGCGACGTACCGCACCGCGGGTCCCTCCCCGCCGAGGAAGCGCATCGGATGATCGACCAAAGGCTGGAACGCGTTGGCGATCTGGCGGGTGTTGCGCAGGTTGTGGTCGAGGATCAGCGGCACCAGGGGCACCGGCGGCGAGCCGTACCGGTTGAACACCCGCTGCCCCTCGTCGGTGAACACGTAGATCGCGCCGGTCTCCTCGTCGGCCAGCGCAGCCAGCAGCGGATCCCACCACGCGTCGGCGAAGTCCTGCGCTTCGTCGACGACGATCGCGTCGAAGCGATGTCCCGGCTCCAATCCCGCTGCCAGATCGGCCATCCGGGCGGGCAGGTCGTGCTCCCAGAACTGCACCGTCGCGTCGGTGCGCAGCGACTCGTCGGGACCTTCGGGTGCACCCCATTTCTTGCCGAGGTCGTGGAACTCCCCGACGTAGGCGGGTTGCTGACGGCGGTTCCAGGTTGCGGTGATGCGTTCGAGGTAGGACGCCAGGCCGTGCGAGTAGCAGACCAGCGCCACCCGCTTGCCGTCGCGGGTGAGCCGGCGGGCCTGCTCCATCGCGAGGAAGGTCTTGCCGCTGCCGGCGCCGCCACGGATTTCGACACGGTTCAGTAGCTTGATCGCATCGAGGATGACCGACTGGTGCTCGGTGAGAATGTCTGCGGCGTCATCGTTTTCGAGGGCTCGGGCGACGACGCTGCGCTGCGGCAGGCCGCGACCGCTCAGCGCGTCAGCCAGCTGCTCGATGCCGTCGCGTGTCAGCAGGGGCCGGTCGAGTTCCTGGGCGAGCAAGACCTGGCGCAGCTTGGCGACGATGTCGGGCAGTTCGGCGCGGTCGATCACCTTCCAGCGCGGGCAGTCCGGTAGCGCGAAGTCGTCGGCGAGGTCGGTGTTGGGCAGCACGACGACGTGGTCCCAGCGCAGTCGGCCCTGGCTCCAGCGCGGGTCCTTCTCGACGAAGTCGCGCAGCGCGTAGCAGGCTTCGCGGGCTTGGCGGACCGGGTCCATCTTGTGCTCGTGGCCGCGGCGCTTGATCCACCACGTCTCGCCGTCGTGCCACACCTCGCCGCCCTTGACCTCCACGCAGACGATGCCCGCGCCCTCGATGGCGACGAAGAAGTCGACCTCGTGGTCCTTGAGGTGGTCGGTGACGCGCTTGCCGGGGATGACGAGGTCACCGGGTTCGAGCTGGTCGATCAGCGCCTGCCACACCTTGCGCTCGGCGCCGTTGGCCAGCCGCGGTGTCTCGGCGACGGTGATGGTCATCCGACGTCCTCCCCTCCGTCCCTGGGATGGTATCGGCAAGCATGGACATCCCGGACACTGCAGTTACGGCGGCAGAATCGCCGGAAATCCCGCCGCCAGCGCAGCCTGAACGCCGGAACCGACGCGCGTAGGGTGCCAACCGTGGCAGATGACGACCTCACCGAGGTGGCGCGAATCCTCATCGAGCACGGCCCGCTGAGCACAGACGACATCGTCGCGCGACTGCAGGCCGAGGGCGTTCCAGACGCCGTGAAGGTCGCGACCGCGGGGCTCGCCGAAACGGACCACCCGGTAGTGGATTTGAACGACGGGCGCTGGGTGTGGCAGCCATACGTGGTCCTCGGCCGGATACTCACCCACCGCGTGGACGCCGACGAGGTCACCGCCGACGCACTCGTCGTCGATCCAGACCTGGATCCCATCACAGGGTTGTGCCTTCACGGCCGTTACCAGCGCCTCGTCGACGGTTCGGCCGTGAGCCTGGCGATGCCCGGCTGGGACGACGATCTCCTGCTCCAGCGGGGTGTATCCCCCGAGTCCGTCGACGAGTCGGGCGTGCTGCTCTTGGAGCCGGGGACTCTGCGTGCGCTGAAAATCGCCGACGGGGATCTGGTCGGCGTGCGGCTGTCCGCTGCTGGCCTGTCGCTGGAACGCGTCGAGACGACGCTGCCTGCGGCGGACGTGGGCGCGACGCTGGCGGCGTCCCTGCCTGCCGACGAGCCCTCGTTCCTGGACTCCACGGTCTTGGAACTCTGTGTCGCGGACCCGTTGCTGTTCACCGAGCCGATGCCCCCGCTGACCGAGATCGTGGAGAGCCAAGGCCTGGTGCGCCGTTACGGCATGGTGGCGCGGCCCGACTTCGATTTCGATCAATGGCGCTTCGAGCGCGACTGCGACCGGCTGGCCCTGCGCCATGACATCGAGCCCGACGATGCACTGGCGCTGCGGACCCTAATGACGATCTACGACCAGATGTCGGGCATGCTGACCCGGCTCGTCGACGTTCCCGACGAACCTGTCGAGGACGACGCGCCCATCGCTGATGACGGCGGTCACGGCGACTTGATGGCCGAGTTCGGTGCAGCACTGGCCGAGCCGCTGCTCGCCGAGCTGTTCCGCAACGAGACGGTGGGCAAGGGCGGGTCCCCCGCCGCACTGGGGTTGTTCGCCGAGACACTCGAACCGCAGGTGCCGCGCAGCGCACGGGTGGCGTTGCGCTGGTTGCGCGCCGTCGCGCTGGAGCTCACCGGCCAGATCGAGGAAGCCGAGCGGGAGTACCTGGCCGCCGAGTCGATGGACACCGAATGGCCGCTGACGTTGTTCGATCTGGCCCGGTTCGCCTCGGACCGCGGTGACGCCGAGCGGGCGTTGGCTCTGTTGCGCCGGGCTGGCACCGAGCCGGACCATCCCTTGACACAGCTGCTCGAACAACACCGCCCCACCCCGCGAGATGACCTCGGACGCAACGACACCTGCTGGTGCGGTTCGGGACGAAAGTACAAGAAATGCCACCTGGGCCGCGAACAGCTCCCGCTGGCCGATCGCGTGGGTTGGCTGTATTTCAAAGCGTGCCAATATGTTTTCGTGACGCCGTGGCGTGAGCTGTTCGTCGACGTCGCCGACGCGCGGGACGCCTACTTGGGCGAGGACGACGAACTTCCGGAGGATCCACTCTTCGTCGACGCGGTCCTGTTCGAAGGCGGCGCGTTCGCGGACTTCCTGGCCACCCGCGGTGTGCTGCTGCCCGACGACGAGCGGCTACTCGCCGAGCAATGGCAGTTGTCACCACGCTCGTTGTTCGAGGTGCAGGAGGTGGAGTCCGGGCGTCGGGTCCAGGTGCGCGACGTCCGCACCGGCGATGTGTACGACGTCCACGAGCGGACCGCCAGCCGAGAGCTGCGGCCCGGGCAGCTGATCTGCACCCGGGTGGCACCGGCACCAGAAACCTATGAATTCTTCGGCGGGATAGAGCCTGTCGCGCTTCACGAGCGCGACCAGCTGATCAACGTGCTCGACTCCGACCCCGACCCGGTGGACCTGGTTGAATTCTTGAGCCGTCGCTTCGCCCCGCCGACGATGGTCAACACCGAGGGTGATCTGCTGACGCTCTGCGAAGCGACCGTCCGTGTCAACGCCGATATCGAACCCCTGCTCGACAACGCGTACGACCGGGCCGAGGAGGACACCCCGGCGTGGCTTGACCACGTCATGACCCACGGGAACAGCCACATCAGCGCCACGCTGACCCTCGATGGGGACAGGCTTGCCGTGCAGACCAACAGCGAGCGGCGGATGGACCGCGTGCTCGCGGCGATCGCAGATCTCGACCCGTCGATGACCGTGCTCGACGATGTCCGCCGGCCGCTGCGCGACACCGCGGACGTCGCCGAACTGGCGAGCACCATGCCCGGCTCGGCGCCGTCCGGGGTCGATCGTGACGATCCGGCCGTCGTCGCGGCAATGGACGAGGCCATCCGCCGGTACGAGGCGGCGTGGCTCGACGAGCCCATACCGGCGCTGGACGGCTACACCCCGCGGCAGGCGGCTGACGACCCGACCCGGCGCGGCGACCTGATCGCCCTGCTCGACACCTTCCCGGTTCTGGAGGGCGCCGTCGGGATGGACGCTGAGCGGCTGCGCGCCGCGTTGGGGCTGGCGCAGCCGGGTCGATGACAGCCTCGTGATGTCACGGCGATTTGTCGGCTGCGAAGTCCTGGAGTGCCCGGGCGAGTTCGACGAGCTCCAGATCCCCCTGGGTGGCTAGGGAATTCATGAAGTCCTCGGCGTGATCGACATCGAAATCGGGCGGGAGTTCGATGCCGTTGATGAACAGGAACGTCCACGCCGCGGCCCATGCTGTCCGCTTGTTTCCGTCGACCAGCGCGTGGTTGCGGGCGAGTGACTGCAACAACGCTGCCGCCTTGGTGAACAGATCGGGGTAGGCGTCGACTCCGAATGCGGTCGCCTGCGGCCGTGCCACGGCAGCGTCGAGCAATCCGTAGTCGGCGACACGCAGCTCGATGCCCACGGCCGCGGCCCCGGCCATCAGAACGTCTTCCCGATCGAGGTACTCGGTCACGCCAGGCGGCGGTTGAGTTCGGCGCTCCGTTCGGCGACGATGCGGGCGGCCGCGCGGACCCGACGTTTGTGGTCACTGGCAGCATCCAACGCAGCTCGGTGCACGAAAGCTCGCAATGACAGCTCTCCCGACGCGGCAGCGGTGCGTAGCTGCTCCATCTCTTCGTCGGTGAAATTGACGTTCAAAGCCGGCATGCCAGCCATGGTACCAAGATCAGTACTGATTCAGGTACCGCCAGCCGAGCGACACCGGCTTCGACCTCAGAAACGCGCAGTGCGGCCGTCGCACTGTCGGAGGTGTTCTTCGAAGCGGTCGTCCCAGCACTCGATGCGCCAACCGGGCCACAGCTCGGGCAACTCGGCGAACACGCCCAGTCTGTCGTTGGTCTGCCAGGCTCCCACTGTCTTTCGTGAGACGTCGATGTGGACACCGCCTTCCGGAGTCTTGCCGAGCCGGATACGCCGGATTGCCGGGCCGGGCAGCTTGTCCAGCAGCGCCGGCCCGTGCCACGCCTGGCTGAGGTTCCACCACAGCGGCCAGAAGCGCAGCTGACCCGTGGCGTCGACGACAGATACCAGATGGCACAGGTGGTTTCGTCCGCGAGCCAACTTCAGTGTGGGCGCCTTATCCGTTCTCATCGCAGCGCCGCAGCGACTCCGCGTACCGCAGCGCGAGCTCGGGTCCTCCGATCAACGCGTCGAGCATGCGACAACCCGCCCAATGCAAGTAATACAGCTGCCAGTCCTGGTCTTTGACGATGACGAAGTTCGCCCTGTTGCCCATGTCGGCCCCTCGTCTGTCGTGGACGTGACTGGGGTCGCGCCCGTGTGTGTTGAGCGTCCGTCGCGGGTCCGACATGCCAACGCACCAACCCGACCGGAAGGCCGGCCCCTGTGGATAACTCACCGTTGCGTCCCTTCTTGTCAGCGGCTTCCACAAGAGTCGGAGGCGACCGCTGTCGCGGGTAATCTGCACGTACCGAAGTGCGAAAGGAGGTGCGCGATGTCTGACATCGCCCACGTCCCTCCTGGGCTGCTGACCCTCGAGCAGTGGGATGCGCTCGAACTTGACCCGACGCGACGGTGGGAACTCAGCGAGGGGACCCTGACCATGTCGCCGCGGCCGCAGCTCTGGCATCAGCGCATCTCCAAGAGGCTCACCCGCCTCCTCGACGATCATCTGCCCGACGGTCTCGAGGCACTTCCCGAGATCGAGGTCATCACCCGCGCGGCGTTCCCACCAAGTGTGCGCGATCCCGACATCGTCGTGGTTCCGGACCGGGTCTTCGAGCATCGTCCCGTCCGGGTCGCAGCGACGGACGTCGTCCTGGTCGTCGAGATCGTCTCGCCGGGCTCACGCGGCACCGATCACGTCATGAAGCTGCACGAGTACGCGGCGGCCGGCATCGCGCACTACTGGATCGTCGATCCCGACGCGCCGGCTGACCGCTTCCTCGCCTACCGACTCGACAGCGAAATCTACCGCCGAGCGACGGCGCTCGATGCAGGCAGAGTCCGCCTGAACGAGCCGGTGACGATGGACTTCCTCCTCGAGGACCTGACGGGTCGCGGCTAGCGATCGCCCAACTCGGTGCCGGTGGTCTCCCGCAGCTCGAAACCGACGTCGTCACCCACGGCGGCGGCCTTCTTCTCGGCGACGATCTCCTGGATCCGCCGGCCGGAAGCCCGCCACCCCTTGACCTTCTCGCGGGCGACCTCGTCCCCGTCGCGTTCGGTGACCACCTTCCACGGTACTCCGCACAGCTTGGCGAGCAGCCAGATCGGCCAGGCCACCAGCAGCGGCAGCGCGAGGAGGAACATCACCACGCCGAAGGTGCTGCTGCCCCAAGAGGCCATGTCGATGGCGCCCAGCAGTGGCCACTGGGCGCGACGCACCCGCCACGTCACTCCATCCGAGTCGCGGAATTCCGGCACCCGCTCATTCTGCCGACTCACCTGGTGGTGTGCAGGTCTCCCCTGTCGTCGCCACCTCGACTCCACGGCTGCGCGTGGGCGGTAGGTCGCCGCGCTGGCAGCCTCTGCGTCGATCTCGGCAACAGCACCACCGAAGAATGGAGCAAGCCGCACCGCTCGGCCCCGCATCCGTGGGCCATGAGGTCGATAGATTGACCGGGTGACGTTGTTCGCGGGAAGACCATGACCACCACCCAGCCCGTGTCGACGTGGGCACCGCTGCAGTCCCCGGTGTTCCGCGCGCTGTGGATCGCGCAGTTCGTTTCCAACCTGGGCACCTGGATGCAGACCGTGGGTGCGCAGTGGATGCTGGTCGACGATCCGCGGGCGGCGGTGTTGGTGCCGCTGGTGCAGACCGCGACGACGCTGCCGGTGATGCTGCTGGCGCTGCCGTCGGGGGTGCTGGCCGACCTGATCGACCGGCGTCGGCTGCTGATCGCCACCCAGGGTGCGATGGCGGCGTCGGTGGGGTTGCTGGCCGTGCTGACCGGGGCGGGGCTGACCACGCCGACGGTGCTGTTGCTGCTGCTGTTCGTCATCGGCTGCGGGCAGGCGCTGACGGCGCCGGCGTGGCAGGCCATTCAGCCTGATCTGGTTCCGCCGGCGCAGATTCCGGCGGCGGCTGCGCTGGGCAGTATGAGCATGAACGGGGCGCGGGCGATCGGGCCGGCGATCGCCGGGGCGCTGGTGTCGCTGTCCGGGCCGACGGTGGTGTTCGCGCTCAACGCGGTGTCATTCATCGGCATCGTCATCGTGCTGGTGTGGTGGCGCCGGCCCGCCAACGAGACCACCTTTCCGTCCGAGCGGGCGCTGTCGGCGTTGAGCGCCGGGGGCCGGTTCATCCGCAGCTCGCCGATCGTGCGTCGCATCCTGCTGCGCACCGCGTTGTTCATCGCCCCGGCCAGCGCGCTGTGGGGGCTGCTGCCGGTGGTCGCCGACCGCCAGCTCGGGTTGACGGCGTCCGGGTACGGGCTGCTGCTCGGCGCACTCGGGGTGGGCGCGGTGCTCGGGGCGTTCGGGTTGTCGCGGCTGCGGTCCCGGTTCGAGGAGAACACGCTGCTGTTGATGGCCGCGGCCGGGTTCGCCATCGCGACGGCGGTGTTGGCACTGGTGCACGTCTTCGCGATCGTGCTCGCCGCGCTGGTGCTCGGCGGGACGGCATGGCTGCTGTGCCTGTCGACGCTCAACGCCTCGATGCAGCTGAGCCTGCCGGGCTGGGTGCGCGCCCGCGGGCTGTCGGTGTATCAGCTGATCTTCATGGGCGGCCAGGCGCTGGGCTCTCTGCTATGGGGTGTGCTCGCCGGGGCGACGTCGCCGGTGACGAGCCTGCTGGTCAGCGTCGCGATGCTCGGGGTGTGCGCGCTGTCGCTGCTGTGGTGGCCGCTGCACGCCAAGACCGGCGCCATCGATCTGACGCCGTCGTCGCACTGGCCTGAGCCGACGCTGCTGTTCGAGCCCGAGCCGCTCGACGGGCCGGTGCTGGTGATGACCGACTACCGCGTCGACCCCGAACACGAGGAAGAGTTCCTGGCCGCGATGGCCGTGCTGGGCCGGTCCCGGCAGCGCACCGGTGCGGCGCGGTGGCGGCTCTACCGCAGCGTCGAACGTGAGCACACCTTCGTCGAGACATTCATCGTGCGGTCCTGGGGTGAGCACCTGCAGCAGCACTACACCCGGCTCACCGGGCAGGACCTGCTCATCGAGCAGACCGTCGAGCGGATCGTCGGGGGCATGCCGGTATCGCACCATTTGATCGCGGTGAACAAGGGGCGGTAGCTCGGCTGTTTCGCGCGCACGCCAACAGAAGCCTGATCGCTCTACCCGGGGGCACCTTGGTTCGGTTGCTTGCCGCGCTGTCGCAGGACAATGCAACACTGGCGCCATGCAAACCGACGTGCTGATGTACACCGTCGCTGGCGCAAACCCGCATTGTGTTCCGATGCCGGCGCGTCAACTGGCCGACCTCGGCATTCTGGAGGCGGTGCATCTGGAGCAGTGGATTGTCGACCACCCCGAAGTCCTCGGGGATCAGGTCAAGATCGTCACCACTCAATACGACAGATGGTCTTCCGACTCGGGAGATCTCGCCAGAGAGCGCCTGGACATCCTGGGGCTGGACAGTTCGGGCCAGCTGGTGGTCGTCGAGCTCAAGCGGGGCAAAGATTCTCGCATCCACTTGCAGGCCATCACCTATGCTGCGCTGGTCGCAGGATTCAGCAAGGAAACCTTGGCCGACGCCCACGCGGATTACCTAGGCCGCTTGGCGGGTGAGCCCATTTCAGCGGCCGCCGCGCGGGAGCAACTAGAGGCGCACGTTGATGGCGCCTGGGACGACGACGTGCTCACCGTCCCAAGGATCATTCTCCTAGCCGAGGACTTCACTGCTCAGACGTACACCACCGTCGTCTGGCTTTCAGGGCTCACGCCGAACCTCAGCATCGAGATGCACACCGTCAATGCGTTCGTCCTGCCTGAGTCGACACCGCCGCAGTCGTGTATCGCATTTCGACGGCTCTACCCGATTGCAGACCCGGCTACCAAAGTGTTGACACCTGGCATCGCAATGGCGCCGGCCGATTCAGTGACCAACAAGATCGCGGAGAAGCAGCGGCGAATCCGCTCGACATACCTGCTTTACGACTCGAATGCGATTCCCGAGAATGCAGACGTCACCCTCAACCTCCGCACCTGGATCAACGCGGATTTGGCTGCGGCTGTGGAGACTTGGGTCGCCGAGGATACGCGGCGTGGGCGAGCGGTGTGGGTAAGCCATCGTGATCGACCGCTGCGGTGGGCGGCCGGCCCAGCGGACCAAGCAACCTTGACTCCCACAACGCTGGCGAAGCAGATCGTCCAAGAAGCAACGGGTGAGTTGGTCGAGGCGATACCGGGTGCCGACGTTTGGTACTACAACGGGGAGTCGCTCGCGGACCTGGCGAAGCGGGTCGGCTAGGCGGATAAATATCTCCCACACGAAAACCCCTGAACAGGACTCGGACAGAGACGCAAAGCACTACGGCGCCCTGTTGATGGCTTCCGCGCATCGAACGATCACTTCCCAGAACTCATCGACCTCGAACTCTGCGATAGCGAACCCGGAGGCTGGACCTCGATGGTCCAGACCCACGTAGCTCGCTAGCTCCGCGAAGCCATTGTCATATTTCAATTCTCGGTAAGCGCTCCATGCTCCTCGACCCATGAGCTCGCCAGAATCGTTGACGAACAGGCTTCCTGGAGAATATCGAAGACCGAAAGGATGAAGAAAAACTGCTCCATTGGGACGCTGGCCGAACCAGTAGTAGGAGCCTTCGATCGAGTCGTGGAGTTCGACTAGTCTCGCGGCGCGTCTGCGATCGGCTCGGGATTTCGGCGTCTCGAGAAATGCCGACTTTGTCCACGGAGGACCGTGTGAGGTGCTCACGTCCACAGTCGTGGGCCCCCTCGGCGCGATGGACTGATCAGCACAGCACCAATCATGCTGGCCGCAAATCGAATTGAACCCGATAGAGAAGCCAATCGGTTTTCACTCCCAATTTCTCCGACTGGGTCTGAACGAGCTCGGCCAGGTCCTCGTCCGGTTGCCCAGTAACGATCATCAATCGAGCGCCCGAGTGCCCTTCCGACACGGCTCTGGCCTTCAGCGCCTTCATATACCTTGCCGCTTGCGCGACGATGCCCTGATCGGGTTCCTCCGCCTTGAGCTCGATCCCTACCAGCTCCCCGGTCTTCGTGTCGGTAGCCAGGAGGTCAATCTTCGCTCCCGGTCCTAGTCGCGCTTCTCGGTCGGTAATTCGCAGGTTCTTGGTGGCGTACTTCAAGAAGTCTTGGTTCAGCCACAAGAACCTCGACAGTTGCGCTTCGTCTTTAAAGAGCTGACGGGTCGGTTGAAGCCCTTTCACCGGCCGCTCCACATCGAAGAAATAGATGCGCGTCTTGGGGGTGTTGGCCGGGTCCCCCAGTTTCGGGCTGAAGTCGACACCTTCGTCGCGGAGCCGACGAGCAAGCTCCTCCAGCAACTTTCTTGAACTCCGCTCGTAACCTGCTTCTCTGACGAGAACGCCCAGCATGCTGTTGGGCATATGTCTTAGAAGGCGCGTTCCCTCGGGGATCTTGTCGACACGCCTCCGCGTCTTCGCGACAAGCCGGTGTATACGGTCAGTCCTAGTCAATCGTGCCGCCACGTTGCCTCTCCGCATATCGCCTTGATGGATTAGCCAGCCGAACTGTGATCAGAATTCCATATGGTCTCGGCTCAATTGACGCAGTTGCCGAGATCGCGATCCTCGCCTTAACGAATAGCTACAACATCCTGGGCAAAGACGCCCGCGTCAGGGTCGCGCTGGTATTAGTGGAGTGTGTCGCGCCAATAGAGTGACGCGGAGACCGGGGCTTGGGGAGGGCAAACATTCATGAAAGTCGTATTCCTGCACGGAATCGGTGACGGGGATCCGGACTACGGGTGGTTAGAAGGGCTGAATCGAGGCTTGATCCAGGCGGGTCACAAGCCCGTCGAGCGCGAACAGGTGATCGCCCCGCGGTATAGCTCCTTTCTCAAGACTGAAGGTCGCCCCGGCAAACTCCCCCCACTGACCTACAAGCCAAAAGACGATACGGAGGCCCGCCAGCAGTTCGAGCGCCGCCAGGCGAGGGTCGAGCGGCTACTGCGCGTTCAGCACGGCGTCCGAACATTCGGCTTCAACCTAATCCCTAACCCAGCCTGGGACGCCATTCCGGGACCAGTCTTCAAGCACGTGCCGCTGATGGACCTTGACCAGGTACGACGCTACGTCCAGGATGAAAAAGTTCGAGCGTCCGTGATGAACCACATCCTTGACTACCTGCCCACCTACGGCGACGTCCTGCTCATCGCACACAGTCTCGGCTCGGTCATCGCGATCGACTTACTCGACCATCTCGCAGAGAACCTGCACGTACGGCGATTCATCACTATTGGCAGCCCCGCAAGCATCAAGGCGCTCCACCAAGGCAGCGAGCGTCTACTCAAGAAGTTCCCCTACGCCCGTGTCGACGACTGGTCGAACTTCCTCAACCCACGAGACATCGTCCCCGGCGGTCGCGGGCTCGCGAGCACTTTCCCGGGTGCGCAGGACTTCACGCTGACCACCATCAGCGGGCATGACGCCGCCACCTACCTTGGCGAACCAGCGGTCGTGACGCTCGTCGCGGACGTGCTGTACCCCACCAAGGACATCGTTCGAGCCACCAGCGACATCACCGTCCGAATGACCGACGCAGAAGCGTCGATGCTACTACTCCAGCACTTCGCCGAAGCCGTCGCGCGAAACATCAAAGACGACGACGTCCGCGCCCGATACCGCGCCACTCTCAACCTCCTACGCGATGACCTCGCCGCGCAACTATTCCAGCAGTCCGCGTCGGGGCATCCCTTGTCCCCAGAGATGCTTGAGCTGAGCAACGGTTCGCTTCCACGACTGCCGCACCGCTGGGAGATACACGACGCGGTCGGCGAACTCGTCGTGCTCGCGCTCACAAATCCCGTCACACCGCATGAGATCGACCCGGGCGAAGCACCACGAAAAGCCCTGCAAGACATCGCTGTCGAACTGGGCTTTTCTAGGCGCATAGGGCGAGTCGCTGGCGAAGCCATCGACGATGTACAAGCCAGCGTGGCCAGTAAAGGTGGTGTTCCGTGGGGACGGGTCTTGACCGCCGCGGCAGGTGTCGCACTCCTTGCTGCCGGTCCGGTGGGTCTCGCCGTTGCTGCGCCGGCCGGCGTCTTCGGCGCCGCGGCGATCACGGGTGGCTTGGCAGCGTTCGGTCCTGGAGGAATGGTCGGTGGACTCGCCATGCTCGGCGGCCTGGCAGGCAGCGGCGCCGCCGCAGCGACCGCTGCCGCGGTCTCCGGGTCAGCGACGCAGGCAGCGGGGCCCAACCTGGAGACTCTGATGATCCGTGTCGCCGCTGAGCATGCGCACAAGAAGTTGGACCTACCCCACGACGCGTCGCTCTGGTACCAGGTGACCGAACTCGAAACTCAGATCTCGGCGGCGCTGAACCGGCTGAGCCCGTTCAGCGACCCCAAAGCCCAAAGAATTTCGCAGCTCGCCGCAGCTCTTGCAACGGTGAATGCACTGCTTCGGTTCATGATCGAGAACGGCCTCTCCCCTGCGGCGATCACGGATGGAGAGCCCCGTGCAATCCAGAAATGAATACCACAGTGAACAAGACAGCTAATTTTGTCAGTAGTTCGCGGTAAGTTGCCGGCCGGCGAGAAGCACATGCGGGGGTGAAGTGATGGACGCGTTTGGTGTCCTCGGGGAGGTACTGGGCGACTACGAGAATTTCGTCAAGGGTTTCCTCGAGATCAAGGACGACCAGATCCGCAGCAAGGTCGAACAGGAGATCGCCGCAGGTCTGCTGTGGCCCGAGCCGTGGCTCGCGCTGAACCCGGCGTTCGAGTCCGGCGGTACCGTCGGCGAACTGGTTGGCAACGGGGTTCTCGATCCCGAGGCGACGAACATCTTCCGTGACCCTGCTGGCAAGGAGATCGCCTTCCACCGGCATCAGACCGACGCGTTCGAGATCGCCAACCGCCGCGAGTCCTACGTGCTGACCACCGGCACCGGCTCCGGCAAGTCGATGTCCTACATCGTTCCCATCGTCGACCGCGTGCTGCGGGAGGGTTCCGGCAAGGGTGTGCGAGCCATCATCGTCTACCCGATGAACGCCCTGGCCAACAGCCAGCGCAACGAGCTGGAGAAGTTCCTCGGCAAGACAAACCCCAAGGTCAGCTTCGCGCGATACACGGGGCAGGAGAACAGGGAGGAGCGCGAGAAGACGCTCGCCTCTCCCCCGGACATCCTGCTGACCAACTACGTCATGTTGGAACTGATGCTCACCCGCCCGAAGGAGCGCAAGAACCTCATCAGCAGTGCAGCGAACCTGTCCTTCCTAGTTCTCGACGAGCTGCACACCTACCGCGGCCGCCAGGGCGCCGACGTCGCGATGCTCGTTCGCCGGCTGCGCGGCGCTGTCACCTCAGACGATGTCCAGTGCATCGGCACTAGCGCGACGCTGGCCGGCCCAGGCACGAAGGCCGAGCAACGCCAGCAAGTCGCAGCACTGGCGACCAGAATCTTCGGCATCGAGATTCCCGCGACCAACATCGTCGGGGAAACCCTGCGCCGCGCGACGACCGGAGACGCTGATGCGGCCGCGCTCACCGCACGGCTCAGCGAACAGACACCAACCGAATGGCAGCAGCTGAAGGCCGACCCCCTGGCCGTCTGGACCGAGCAGCACTTCGGCTTGCACACCGACGATGAGGGCAAGCTGGCCCGCCGCTCACCATCCAAGCTCAGCGATGCCGCCAAGAAGCTGCACGACGAAACCGGTATGGACGAGGCAGTGTGCCGGAAGCAGTTGCAGGAACTTCTGCTGGCCGGCTCGCGTGCCCGCGATCCGCAGGGCCGCGCCCTGTTCGCCTTCAAGCTGCACCAGTTCATCGGCAAGGGCGACACCGTCTACACCACGCTGGAGCCACCGGAGAAGCGCTTCCTCACCACTCAGTACCAGCGCAGCGCACCCAACCGCCCGCTGGGCCAGCCGCTGTTCCCGCTGGCGTTCTGCCGCGAATGCGGTCAGGAGTTCCTGGTGGTCAACCTGGAACGCGGCGGCGAGAACTTCAGCCCGCGTATCCCCAACTCGGACCTGGTGGAGAACCCGGAGGCCGACGGACTGCTGTTCGTGACGAAGGAGCCTTGGCCGGACCCCAGCGACCCGGCCCTGCTCGACCTCGTCCCCGAAGACTGGGTGGTGTCCAGCGGCGCGGGGCAGGTTCTCGACAAGGCACGGAATTCAAGGTTGCCGGCATCGCTACGGGTCGACGAGTTCGGCACCATCACCGATGACGGCATGCCGGTGGCGTTCTTCGAACGCCTGGATTTCTGCCCGTCCTGCAAGACCAGCTATGAGAGCAGTCAGCAGTCGCAGTTCTCCCGAGTTGCCAGTCTCGGCACCGAGGGCCGTGCCAGTGCGGTGACGGTGCTGTCGCAGTCGGTGGTGCGGACCCTCAGAGGCGAGGCCGACCTCGATGACGACGCCCGAAAGTTCTTGGCGTTCAGCGATAACCGCCAGGACGCGAGCCTGCAGTCCGGCCACTTCAACGACTTCGTGCTGGTCGGCCTGATCCGCTCCGCCCTCTACCGGGCGGCGGCCGACTACCAGGAGCGCGAAGGTGAACCGCTCACGGACGAAAACCTCGGCCCCGAGGTCGTCAAGGCGTTGAGCGGGAAGGGGTTGACGCTCTTCGCCCGCGACGAGGACACCGCCGACGAGCCCATCCCCCGCAAGAAGATCACCCGTGCACTGCGCGACGTCGTCACCTACCGGCTGTGGGCCGACCTCAAGCGGGGCTGGCGCATCACCATGCCCAACCTGGAACAGACCGGACAGCTGCAGCTGGCTTATGACGGGGTGAACGAACTCGCCGCCGACGACGACAAATGGGCGCCCTGCGGGGAACCCCTGGCGGGTGCGAGCACCGAAACCCGCCGAGAAATCATGCATGTTCTCCTCGATGAGATGCGTCGACATCTCTGTATCGACACCGAGTTCCTCACCGACGAGAAGTTCGACGCCGTCCGCCGCGCGAGCCGTGAATGGCTGAAGGACCCCTGGGCCATCTCCGATGACGCAGGTACCTATAGCGGTCTTGCCTACCCGAGCGGACGGCCCAAGGCCGTGGCCGGAATCGGGGCCGATCTCTACGTGTCCGGGTTGGGGGCCTACGGACGCTGGCTGCGCCGGGCCGATCGCTTCCCCGGATTTCAGCACCCACTGAAACCTGCGGATGCCCAAGCCCTCATCGAACATTTGATGGATGTCATGGCCAAAGCAGGCATTCTGGTCCGGGTTCCGGTCCACAAGCGGGCCACCGGGTACCAGCTACGTGCCGACCTCATCGCCTGGCATCCCGGTAGCGGTGAGCACCGAGCGCGGGACCCACTGCGCAGCAATCAGACCGAGGGGCGGGTCAACCCGTACTTCAAAGCTCTCTACGCCGAGACCGCGAAGTCGCTGGTGGGGCTGGAGGCCCGTGAACACACGGCCCAGGTCGAACCGTCGAAACGCCAGAAACGCGAGGAAGTGTTCAGCGAGGCGCGTTTGCCGGTGTTGTACTGCTCGCCCACGATGGAACTCGGCGTCGACATCAAGAGTCTGAATGTGGTTGGGATGCGCAATGTTCCGCCTACGCCAGCCAACTATGCGCAGCGGTCGGGACGCGCGGGCCGTTCGGGCCAACCCGCTATCGCCCTGACCTATTGCGCTACCGGCAACGCGCACGACGCCTATTACTTCCGCCGCAGCAAGGACATGGTCGCGGGCGCCGTCGCGCCACCGCGGCTGGAGCTGGGAAACCAGGACCTGGTGCGCGCCCACGCCCACTCCATCTGGCTGGTGAAATGCGGGCTCGACCTCAAGGCGAGCATGGTCGACCTCCTGGAGATCGACCAGCCCGGCCAGCCGCTGCGGGCCGAGGTGATCGCGACCATCGAATCGAAATCTAGCCGCGCCGAGGCGATCACCGCCATCACCGCAGTCCTGAAGCCGACCGCCGAAGTGACCAACGCCCCGTGGTGGACCGAATCCTGGGTCACCGACACCGTCGACAACGCACCGGATCGCTTCAACCGCGCCGCCGACCGCTGGCGCAGCCTGTACAACGAAGCGCAGAACGAACTCGATCAGGCCAACCAGATCCTCAAGACCATCGGCGCTTCCGAGAGCTCCAAACAGCGAGCCCGTGGCCGCATCTCCGAGGCCCGCGCCGCCCTCGACCTGCTCAAGGGTCAGGTCGACGACGTACTACAGGGCGACTTCTACACCTACCGCTACTTCGCGTCCGAAGGCTTCCTGCCCGGTTATTCGTTCCCGCGGCTTCCGCTCTCGGCGTTCATTCCGGCCGCGCGCCGCACCCGCAGCGGCGGTGAGGGTGATTTCATCCAGCGCCCCAGATTCATGGCGATCAGCGAGTTCGGCCCGGGTGCCTTCATCTATCACGAGGGCGCCCGGTACGAGGTCAACCGGGTCAGCCTGCCCGCCCGGGATGACGGCACCGGCGTCCACATCACCGAGATCAAGCGCTGCGGCACATGCGGCTACCTGCACGAATCCACCGACCCCGACCTCTGCCAGCACTGCGGTGCGCCGTTCGACATCGAGGCGACGATGGGCAACTTGATGCGGCTGCTGTCGGTGAAGACCCGCCGCCGCGACCGGATCAGCGCCGACGAAGAGGAACGCCAGCGTGCCGGCCACGAGATCGTCACCTCGATCCGTTTTGTCCCGCATGGGGTTCGGGCCGGACAACTCACCAGCACCATCACCGACGACGGCCACGAGCTGGGCACCATGACCTACGGCGACACCGCGTTGATCCGCCGGATGAATGTCGGGCTGCGTCGCCGCAAGGACAAGGATGTCCGGGGCTACGTGCTGGACACCGTCGAGGGCCGCTGGTCCAAGGAGGCCGACCTGGCCAAGAACGTCCACGGTGAAGCACCGCGCTACCAGCGGGTGATCCCGTACGTCGAGGACCATCGCAACGCGCTGCTGCTGCATCTGGACCCGTCGATCGGCACCGACCAGCGGATGGCCGCGATGTATGCCCTCAAGCGCGGAATCGAAGCCGTCTACCAGTTGGAGAGTTCGGAACTGGCGGTCGAGGCCCTGCCCTCCAACACCGGCGACGACGCCTGGTCGCGGTTGCTGTTCTTCGAGGCGGCCGAGGGCGGCGCGGGGGTGTTGCGGCGGCTGGCGACCGAAGACGGCCAGCTCAACCAGGTGGCGCGCAAGGCGCTGGAGATCTTGCACTTCAACCCCGATACCGGCGAGGATCTGCTCCGCGCCCCGCATGCGATCGAAGAGTGCGCACAGGCCTGCTACGACTGCCTGCTGTCCTACAGCAACCAGTGGGATCACCAACACCTGGACCGCCACTGCGTGCTCGACCTGCTTAAGCGACTTGCCGCGTCGAACGTGCAAGTAGGAGCCGGCGGCGAAGACCGCGCTGCCCACCTCGAACGGCTGACGAAAGCCTGCGACAGCGAGCTGGAGAAGAAGCTGCTCACGCTTCTCGACACACACGGCTACCGGCTGCCCGATGACGCGCAGCAGGTCGTCACGGGCTTCTACGTCCGGCCCGACTTCGCCTATCACACCGATGGTATGGACGTCGCCATCTTCGTCGACGGCCCCCATCACGAAACTTCGCATCAGCAGGAAAAGGACGAGCAGGCCCGGATGAAGCTGGAGGACGAAGCCGGCTGGCTGGTCCTGCGCTTCGACTATAAGGACGCCGAGGGCGGTTGGCTGCAGACCATCGCCAACCACGGCGGCATCTTCGGCGACGCGAAGGCTAACGCATGACCACCCTCGACTACCCAGCCGGCAGCCTGGTGAATGCCCGCGGCCGGGACTGGCTGGTGCTGCCCGGCTCACCGGAAGGCACGCTGCTGGTCCGACCACTCGGCGGGCACGAACACGAGACCACCGTGCTCCTGACCGACATCGACGACTTCGCCGCCGCCACGTTCGAAGCGCCCACCGTCGATGACCGCGGCGACGCAGGCCGCGCCCGACTGCTGCGCGATGCGCTGCGGTTGTCATTTCGCGCCAGCGGCGGGCCGTTCCGATCCTTCGCCCGACTGGCCGTGACCCCGCGCAACTACCAACTTGTGCCACTGATGATGGCGGCCCACCAAGACGTCACCCGGCTGCTGATCGCCGACGGCGTGGGCATCGGCAAGACCGTCGAGGCCGGCCTCATCGCCGCCGAACTGCTGGCCACCGGCGAAACCCAACGCCTGGCCGTGCTGTGTTCGCCGCAGCTGGCCCCGCAATGGCAGAGCGAGCTCCGGCACAAGTTCGGCATCGACGCGCAGCTACTGTTGCCGTCGACGGTCAACCGGTTGATGCGCAGCGTGCCGTTCGGCTCCAACGTGTATCAGCACCACCCCTACCTGGTGATCTCCACCGACTTCATCAAGCAGAAGACCCGCCGTGACGAATTCGCTTTGCACTGCCCGGAATTGGTCATCGTTGATGAAGCCCACACCTGCGTGGCGCCCGCCGGTGTCGGCAGGTCGTCGCAGGCGCACCTGCGCTACGCGCTGCTGCGCAAACTCGCCGACGATCACACCCGTCACCTGCTGCTGCTGACCGCGACACCGCACAGCGGCGACGACACCGCGTGGCAGTCGCTGGTCGGCCTGCTCGATGACCGCCTCGGCGACCTGCCCGCCGACTTGTCCGGCCGTGACCGCGAGGACGACCGCAAGCTGCTCGCCCGGTACATGATCCAGCGCCAACGCGCCGACATCCGGGAGTACCTGCGCGGAGAGTTCCGGGAGGACACCCCGTTCCCGGAGCGCGAAACCACCGAGACCGCCTACAAGCTCACCGCCGGATACCGCCAGCTGTTCGACGACGCGATGGACTATGTCCGCGAACAGGTCGCCGACCCTAAGCTCAGCGCGGTACGGCAGCGTGTCCGGTGGTGGTCAGCCATCGCGCTGCTGCGGTGCCTGGCCTCCAGCCCCGCGGCCGCCGAGCAGACCCTGCTCAACCGGTCGGCGGTATCAGCGGCCGACGACGAGACCGAGGTGGACACCTACGCCGAACCGCGCGTACTGGACACCGACCTGGACGACACGCTGGAAGCCGAGGACGTTGCCGTCGGCGCCGATACCGGGGACACCGATGAACCCGACACGAGAGCGCGGAAGCGTCTGCGCGAGTTGGCCGCCCAGGCCGCCGCACTCAAGGGACCGCGCTCGGACGCGAAGCTGAAACGCCTCGTCCCGCTGCTGAAGGAACTGCTCGACCAGGGGTATCACCCGATCGTGTTCTGCCGCTACATCCCCACCGCCGACTATCTCGCCGAGCACCTAGGTTCGGCCCTGTCGAAGGTCAAGGATCTCGGGATGGACGCCGTGACCGGCACGCTGCCGCCGGAGGAGCGCGAAGCCCGCGTCGCCACCCTCAGCGCCCACGACGGACCCCGCCTACTGATCGCGACCGACTGCCTTTCCGAGGGAATCAACCTGCAGGACGGCTTCACCGCCGTGGTGCACTACGACCTCGCGTGGAACCCCACCCGGCACGAACAGCGCGAGGGCCGGGTCGACCGGTTCGGCCAGCAAGCCCCCACCGTGCGCACCGTGACCTACTACGGCGAGGACAACGGCATCGACGGCATCGTGCTGCAGGTCCTCATCCGCCGCCACGAGAACATCAAACGTAGCATCGGGGTATCCGTGCCGATCCCGGTCGACTCCACCACCGTGATGAAGGCCATCTGGGAGTCGCTGCTGTTGCGCGGCAAGGAAGCCGAACAGTTGGCCCTCGACTTCGCCGAGGCCACCTCGAAGTCCCTGGCCGATCAGGTCGAGGTCGAGTGGACCAACGCCGCCGAACGGGAGAAGGCGTCGCGCTCCCGGTTCCGGCAGGCCGGACTCAAACCCGACACCGTCGAACAGGCCCTGACCGAGGTGCGCCGCGCGCTCGGCGGTCCGGCTGATGTCGAAACCTTCACCCGCACCGCGCTATCGCTGATGGGAGCGCCGGTCACCGATACCGGCGACGGATTCACTGCGATCATCGACACCCTGCCGGCCGCGGTACGTGACCAACTCCCGCCGGCCAAGGGCGGTCGGCTGCATTTCCACCGCTCGCTGCCCGTCCCGGCGGGGCACTGCGTGCTCACCCGCACCGACGCCACGGTCGACGCCCTGTCGCGGTACGTCCTCGACGCCGCACTCGATTCCCGACTGGATCCAGCGGCCCGGCCCGCGCGCCGCGCCGGGGTGATGCGCACCAGCGTCGGCAAGGTGACGACGCTGCTGATGGTGCGGCACCGACTGGAGATCAGCATCCCCGGCTCGGCCACCACCGTCACCCAGGTCGCCGAAGAAGCGAAGTTCCTGGCCTTCACTGCAGCCGGGGATGAGCTGACCTGGTTGCCGCAGCCCGAGGTGGACGCGCTGCTGGCATTGACGGCGTCGGGCAACGTCGACGATGCGCTAGCCCGCATGCAGCTCGGCCGCGCGCTGGGCCGCCTCCCCGCTCTCGCCCAGCACCTCACCGAGACCGGTCGACATGCCGCGAAGGAATTGGTGTCCGAGCATCAGACGGTGCGCAGCGCCTCCAAAGCCGGCGGCCGCGCACCCACGGTCAAGTTCCTGCCGCCCGCCGACGTCCTCGGCATCTACGTGTTCCTGCCCGAGGCAGGTGCCCGATGAGCGCACTGAACCTCTTCAAGGCCGTCCGCGCGGTCGGCACCGCGCTGCCTGCCGAGGCCATTCCGCGGGCCAACGAGCTGCGGATGCCCGGCCAGAGCGCCGAGGCCTATCAGCTGTCACCGGGAATGGCGGTCAACGGTGCGATCGCCCGGGCATGGGAGGCCATGCTGGCCGCGCACCGCGCCTGGCGCGCCGGGCTGGACCGGCTCCCCGATGGTGATGCCGCCACCAAGCTCACCCGGGACAAGTGGCTACTGCCGATGCTCTACGAACTGGGTTGGGGCCGCCCCGATGTCGTCAGCGGTGGGCTGGCTGTGCCGCCTGGGCTCGGCGAAACCGAGGCGCCGCACTTCCCCATCTCCCACCGCATCGCCTGGCCGGACGCCGCGAACCCGTCTGCCTGGGTGCCGCTGCACCTCGTCGGCGCCGGCATCGACTTGGACACCAGGACCGCCGGCGTGACCGCCCGGGCTCCGCAGGCCATGGTGCAGGACTACCTCAACCGGGAAGACCACGCGCTGTGGGCGATCGTGTCCAACGGCAAGCTGCTGCGGCTGCTGCGCGACGCGTCGAGCCTCACCCGGCAGTCGTTCGTCGAGTTCGACCTGGACACGATTTTCTCCGATCAGCTCTACGCCGACTTCCGCATCCTGTTCCTGACCGTGCACGCCAGCCGGTTCGCACCCCGCCTGGACGACAAGGCCGCCAAAGCGGCTGCCGACAGTGCAGATGCCGACGACAGTTACGACATCGAGGTCGAGCAGGCCGAACCCAAACTCGACAACTGCTGGCTGGAACGCTGGCGCACCAACGCGATCGATGACGGCGCCCGCGCCCTGCTGAACCTGCAGCACGGTATCGCGGCCGCGTTGCAGGAGTTGGGCACCGGGTTCGTCGCCCATCCGGCTAACGTCGCGTTGCGGGAAACGCTCGCCGCGGCCAGCGACGCCGACCGCGATTTGCAGCGCGCACTGCTGCGCATCGCCTACCGGCTGATCGTGCTGTTCGTCGTGGAGGACCGAGACCTGCTGCATCGCTCGGATGTCCCCGAAAGTGCCCGCACGCTGTATGCGGACTACTTCTCCACCGCGCGGTTGCGCCGGTTGGCGGCCGAACCGATCGGCGGCTGGCACACCGATCTGTGGGAGGCCCACCAGATCGTCACCGATGCGATCGCAGGCGACGGGCTGCCCGCGCTCGGGTTGAGCGGTCTCGGCGCCAGCCTGTACACGCGGGACGCGCTGAGCATTCTCGACGGCGCCAAGCTGCCCAACCGGGCGCTACTGGCCGCGGTGCGGGCGCTGGCCCAGATCGACGACCCGGTCACCGGATTGCCCCGACCGGTGGACTACCGCAACCTCGACAGCGAGGAACTCGGCGGCATGTACGAGGGCCTGCTGGCCTACACGCCGCGCTATCACGCTGACGAGCGGGCGTTCACCCTCGACGTCGCGACCGGCAACGACCGCAAGAAGTCCGGCTCCTACTACACTCCCTCGGATCTGATCGCCCTGGTTCTCGACGAGGCGTTGGACCCGTTGATCGACGAAGCCGTCCGGCAATCGAACCCCGAACAGGCGCTGCTGGACCTCACCGTCGTCGACCCCGCCTGCGGCAGCGGGCATTTCGTGGTCGCCGCCGCCCGGCGGATCGCCAGCGCCCTGGCCACGGTGCGGACCGGGGACACCGAACCCACCCCCGCCGCGCTGCGGGCGGCCAACGCCGACATCATCGAACGCTGCGTCTACGGCGTGGACCTCAACGACCTGGCCATCGAGATCACCAAGGTGGCGCTGTGGCTTGAGGCCTTCGACGCCGACCGCCCGTTCCCTTTCCTCGACGCCCACTTCCGCGTCGGCAACGCGCTTCTCGGAACGACACCGGAGCTGTTACGGCACAACATCCCCGATACCGCATTCGTTGCGATCGGCGATGACGACAAGGACTGGACCAAGAAGCTCAAGGCCCGCAACAAATCCGAACGCCAATCCGACCAGGATCAGCTGACGCTAAGTTTCGGACCTGAAACCCTCAACGTCGAAACTAGCCAATTCACCATGGCCGCCCACGACGCCGACACCGGGACCGTCGCCTCGGTGGCCGCCCTGCGAGCACGGGCCGACGCCTGGCGTCGTCTAGAAGCCGACCCCGACCTGGTGGCCGCCAAACTCGTCGCCGACGCGTGGTGCGCGGCTTTCGTGCAACCCAAGACCGGGGCGGCCAGCTCTGGCCAGGGCATCACCCACGCCACCGTACGGGCACTATCCGAAACGCCGGAATCGGTGCCCGACACCATCATCAACCAGGTGACTCGCCTGGCCCGGCAGTACCGATTCTTCCACTGGCACCTGGAGTTCCCCGGTATCTTCACGGTGCCCGACGACGGGTCCGCCGATAGTTCCGACACCGGATGGACCGGCGGGTTCTCCTGCGTCGTCGGCAACCCGCCGTGGGAGCGGGTGAAGATCCAAGACAAGGAGTTTTTCGGCAACGCCGGCCGCCCCGACATCGAAGGTGCTGCCACCGCGGCCATCCGCAAAAAGATGATCGACGAGCTCGCCGATACCGACCCCGACCTGTACGCGGCGTACCTCGCCGCGCTGCGGCAGTCCGACGGCACCGCACACCTGCTCCTCAAGAGCGACCGCTACCCGTTCACCGGGCAGGGCGATGTGAACACCTACAGCGTGTTCGCCGAAACCATGCGCACCGTCACCGGCCCCGACGGCGCGGCCGGGATTATCACCCCGACCGGATTGGCCACCGACAAGACGACCGCGCCGTTCTTCGCGGACACGCTGAGCAGTCATCGCCTGTATGCCTTCTACGACTTCGAGAACGAAGCCAAGATCTTCCGCGACGTGACCAACCGTGCGCGGTTTGCCGTCACTGTAATGGCCGGATACAACCGCACGATCGAGCGCACCAAATTCGCCTTCCTGAACCGCCACATTTCCGACGTCCCTGAGAAGCGATTCCAGTTGGCCGCCAAGGAAGTTCTCGCTCTCAATCCTAATACCGGCACTCTGCCGATGTTCCGCAGCCGCACGGACGCCGACATCACTCTCGGCATCTACTCACGGCATCCCGTGCTCATCCGCGACGACGACTCGGACGGCAACCCCTGGGGACTGTCGTTCGCGACGCTATTCCACATGGCCAACGACTCCGGGCTTTTCCACACCGCCGACGACCTCGCCGACGCGACGTTCAACGGTTGGTCCTACACGCGCGGCGGAATCGAATATGTGCCGCTGTACGAAGCGCGGATGTTGAGCTATTTCGATCATCGGTGCACGACGTATAAGGATGCGACGCAAGCGCAACTGAACAAAGGCGCTCTTCCCCGGATCAACGATTACGCGCATGATGAGCCGACGTGTGAACCTTTGGCTCGTTACTGGGTAGACCGCCGAGAAGTTGTCGAAAAACTACGAGGAAAGTCGGATCGAGGCTGGCTTCTCGGTTGGCGCGACATCACTCACGCGACGAATGAGCGCACATTTGTAGCGTCTGTTGTTCCAACATCGGCTGTGGGCCATATCTTTCCCTTGGCCCTCCCCCAGCCAAGCACCGCGGCTGTGAACCTGCATGCTCTGTGGTCAAGCATTGCGTTCGACTACATCGCGCGTCAGAAGATCAGCGGAATCCATATGACATACGGCGTGGTTAAGCAAATTGCCTCCATCCCACCGAAAGGATTCGACGCCGAGGCACCTTGGCTATCCAAGGTTTCCCTCACGGATTGGGTTCGGCCGCATGTTGTAGAGCTTTCGTACACGTCGAACCGCCTGCAGCCGTATGCCGAAGACCTCGGCGACAACGGTCCTCCGTTCCACTGGGACCCCGAACGTCGTGCCCTACTCCGCGCCGACCTCGACGCCGGCTTCCTTCACGTCTACGGCCTCATCCGCGACGAAGCCGAGCATGTCCTCGACTCGTTCTTCGTCATCCGCAAGTACGAGGAGAAGGACTTCGGCGAGTACCGCTCCAAACGCCTCGTCCTGGAGGCCTACGACCGCATGGCCGAGGCGATCGCCAACGGCGGCAAGGGCTGGATTCCGCTCGCCGATCCGCCCGCCGGCCGCGGACCCCGTCACTCCGAATAGTCAAGCAACGGAAGAACAAATGCCCACACTTGCCATCGACAAGGGATTCATCACCGACCTCGCGAAGATGGAGAAGCCGGTAGCAAAACGGGTCGCCGAGGTCTTCGACGAGTTCGATGCCGCCACCCACACCGGGCTGCATCTGGAGAAGATCAACAACGCCCGCAACCCGCGGTTCCGGTCGATCCGCATCGACCAGGCCTGGCGCGGCATCGTGCTGGCCCCCGTCAGCGGCGACGTCTACACCCTGCTGAAGGTGTTGCACCACGACGACGCCTACGCCTGGGCGCAGCGCAGCAACGTCTCCGTGAACTCGGCCACCGGCGGCATCGAGATCCGCGACGAAGCCGAACTCGACCGCCAGATCCCCGAAAGAGCAGCAGCCGCCAAAACCGCCGACGCCCCGCTCTTCGCCCACGTCAAGGACGGCGAACTCACCAAGCTCGGCATCGACGAGAAGGTGCTCGCGTTCGCCCGCACCGTTACCGACTCCGCCCAACTCGATGCCGCGAAATCCTTCCTTCCCGAGACGCAGTGGGATGTGCTGTTCGGCCTCGCCGCCGGCTTCACCCCCGAGGAGGTGTGGGCTGACCTCGGCGCGCAGATCCTCAACGAACCCGTCGACACCGAGGACATCGACGCCGCCATCCTGCGCAGCCGCGACCGCGTCGTCCTCGTCAACGGCCCCGACGAACTGATGGACGTATTCGCCTACCCGTTCGCCACCTGGCGGGTGTACCTGCACCCCACCCAGCGCGCCGTCGTCGATGCCGCCTACAAAGGACCGGCCCGGGTGACCGGCGGCCCCGGCACCGGCAAGACCGTCGTCGCCCTGCACCGGGCACGCATGCTCGCCACCCGCGGGGACGGCAAGGTCCTCGTCACCACCTTCACCTCCACACTGTCTGAGACGCTGCAATCCGGGCTCGACATGCTGATCGACGACGAGCAAGTGGAAAGCAGGATCGACGTGTCGCACGTCGATCGGATCGCCCACCGCATCTTCCGCAGGACTCGCGGAGCGCCCTACATGCTCGGCTCCGAGGACGAGAAGGCGCTGTGGACCGGGCTGATCGGCGAACTCGGCCTCAGCTTCACCCCGGTGTTCCTGTCCGAGGAATGGCGGCAGGTGGTGCTGGCCCGTCGTATCAGCACCGCCGATGAGTACCTGGCCGCCAAACGAACCGGCCGCGGCCGCGCCCTCGGAGCTGCGCAGCGGGCACAGGTGTGGCAGGCGATCTGGGAATTCGAGCAGACGCTGACCCGGCAGGGTGTCTGGACGCACGAAACCATCCGGCGGGAGGCAACCCGCCTCCTGGAGGAATCCCCGGACAAGCCGTTCCGCCACATCATCATCGACGAGGCCCAGGACCTCAGCCCTGACCAGTGGCGGCTGCTGCGCGCCGCCGTCGACGAAGCTCCCGACGACATCTTCATTGCCGGGGACACCCACCAGCGCATCTACGACAACCGGGTCAGCCTGCGCGAGGTCGGCATCAAGATCGCTGGTCGGTCCTCGCGGCTGAACATCAACTACCGCACCACCGCCGAGATTCTCGGTTGGAGCCTGGGCCTGCTGCGCGGCGAACCGATCGACGATATGGAAGGCGGCTTGGATTCCATCGCCGGCTGCAAATCCTCGGTTCATGGGAAGCCCCCGGCGCTGAACGGTTTTGAGAGTGCCGAAGCAGAGGCGAAGTTCATCGCTGCCTCGGTCAAAGAGTGGGTCGATAGCGGCATCGCGCCGTCGGAGATCGGGATCGCGGTCCGGGCCAAGTGGCTGACGTCGAAGATCGAGAACGCCCTGCGTAAGGCCGCCATCGACTCCGTCGACCTGGCAAAGGCCTCCGACGATGACGATGCCGTCCGCGTCGGCACCATGCACCGCGTGAAGGGGCTGGAATTCCGATGCGTGTGCGTCGCGGGAGTTGGTGCCAAACATGTTCCCGCGGCCAACGCCGTCACCCCTGCCGAGGATGACAAACAGACACATCAGCAAGACCTGGAACGGGAACGCTGCCTGCTCTTCGTCGCGTGCACCCGCGCGCGCGAGCAGCTGCTCATCACCTGGCACGGCGAGCCGAGCCCGTTCCTGACCGCCCTCGACAACAACTGAACAGGAGAACGCGATGACGCGCCTGTCCACCCTGCTGGATGAGATCGACTCCGGGGTTGTGCTTCTGCCGGAGTTCCAGCGCGGGTACGTCTGGAACCGCGACCAGGTCCGCGGCCTGATGCGGTCGTTGTATCGCGGCTACCCGGTCGGCGGTCTGCTGATGTGGGAAACGACCTCCGAGGACATCACGGTGCGTGGCGCCGCCGGAGGCAGCGGAACCAGGCAATTGTTGCTCGATGGTCAGCAGCGCGTGACCTCGATGTACGGCGTCATCCGTGGCACCCCGCCGCCGTTCTTCGAAGGCGATGCGAGCGCATTCACCGGGTTGCATTTCAACGTCGAGACCGAGTCGTTCGAGTTCTACGCTCCCACCAAGATGGTGGGCGACCCGACCTGGGTGAACGTCACCGAACTCTTCCGCAAGGGCCCGTTCGAATACCTGTCGGCGTTTCCCGATGTGGAACGCGAGGTGCTCAACACGTACCTCGCGCGCCTCAACCGGATCAAAGAAATCGACAACCGCGACTTCAACTCCGAGAAGATCACCGGCGCCGGCAAGACCGTCGACGAGGTCGTCGACATCTTCAACAAAGTCAACTCAGGTGGCACCAAGCTCTCGAAGGGTGATCTGGCTCTGGCCAAACTGTGTGCCGAATGGCCGGACGCGCGCAAAGAACTCCGCGACCATCTCGACCGGTGGAAGAAGGCCGGTTTTCGCTTCTCGCTGGACTGGCTTCTGCGCAATGCGACCGCCGTCGCAACCGGGAGAGCGCTGTTCTCCTCGCTGAGTGACGTGTCGGCTACCGACTTCGAGTCGGCCCTCGGCAAGTCGGTGAATCACATCGGCACGTTCCTCGACGCGGCGTCCGGACGGCTCGGCCTCGACCACGACCGCGTACTCATGGGCCGCTATGCCACACCGGTCATCACCCGGCTACTCCAGCTCAGCGGCGGCGGTTTCACCGATAGCACACATCGCGACAAAGTCCTCTACTGGTATGTGCACTCGGCACTGTGGGGACGATTCAGCGGTTCCACCGAAACCTACCTGCAGCAGGATTACGACGCTGTCGAGCGCGGCGGGGTCGATGCGCTGATCTCGACACTGGAACGCGTTCGAGGCGGCCGCCTGGCAGTGAGTCCCGATGACTTCGCCGGCGCGACACGCGGATCCCGCTTCTATCCGCTGCTCTACCTGCTGACCCGCGTGGACGGTGCCCGCGATTTCGGCAGCGGGCTGGAATTGCGTGCCGAACTGCTAGGCAAACTGACCTCACTGCAGGTGCATCACATCTTCCCGAAGGCGCTACTACGCAAGCATGGATTCGATCGCAACGAGATCAACGCGCTGGCGAACTTCTGCTTCCTTACCCAGGACACCAACATCAAAGTCGGGATGCGCGATCCCGCGGAGTATCTGCCCGAAGTAGAGGCAAAACATCCTGGCGTTCTGGAATCGCAATGGATTCCGACCGATCCAGAACTGTGGCGCGTTGAACGGTACCTCGATTTCCTCGCGGCCCGCCGTGAATTGCTGGCGGCCTCGGCCCAGTCATTCTTGGAAGGCCTGCGCAATCCTGCGGTGCCCCACGACAACGTGTTATTGGAACGGCTCCAGGTTGCCGACGAAGTCATCGACGACCCGCGCGCCGAACAGGTGCGCGCGCTGATTGCCGAGCTGGAGGACCGTGGATTCGCCTCCCCGGTGATCGACACCGAGATCCCCGACCCGGTAAGTGGCGCCGAGCTGGCCGTTGCGGAAGCATTCTGGCCTGACGGATTACAGCACGGGGTTGGCTCACCTGTCGTGCTCGAACTTGATCCCGAAGACGCCGATCTTCCCCGGCTGGAGGAACTCGGGTACCAGGTATTCACCTCGGTCGATGCACTGCTCGGGTTCGTCGAGAGCGAGGGGGCTGCTGCAGCAGGCGAGCCGTCCGCACCGGCTGAGCCCCCTCCTGAATCATCGAAGAGTGTCGTTGAGGCTGAGTTCGCGCGGCGAATGAAAGCCGTCTATGACCGCGGCCGCGGTGAGGCCGGATATAACGCCACGTACTTCCTGAGCATGCTCTCTCAACACGGACCGCAGGAGACAGCGCACAGGCTCCTCGCCTCCCCGGCCATCTCCGACGGTTTCGCCGAGCTATGGGAACGAGGACGTCTGGACCTCACCGTGGAAGCACTCGTCGTCGAGCCGCAGTTCTCTGAGTTGTTCAGCGAGGAAGAGATCAGCGTCGCGCGGCGACGGTTGGAGCAGTTCGGCTACATACCGTCGGCTCGTACGCAGCGCTCCCACGCTGATCGGAGTGCAGCGGCCAAGCCTGACAGAAGGGCGCGGTTTCGCGGGTGCCTGTTGGGTGGGGCCGTCGGCGACGCTCTCGGAGCTCCGGTGGAGTTCCTGGATCGTGACTCTATCCTGACCCGCTTTGGGCCCGACGGCATCACCAACTACGCGCCTGCCTACGGCCGTCTCGGGGCCATCACCGACGACACCCAAATGACACTGTTCACCGCCGAAGGACTAATTCGTAGCTGGGTGCGTAGCTCGATGAAGGGCGTCACCACCGAGGAGGGCGTTACCGCACATGCGTATCTTCGGTGGCTGCTGACGCAGGGCGAACGCCCCAACAACCGGATCGACCTGTTGGACGAAGACGAGAAGGGATGGTTGTTCGGCCAGGCGGAGCTGCACAATCGGCGTGCGCCTGGCAACACCTGCCTGTCTGCGTTGCGTGACATGCCTGCGCTCGGTGAGCCAGCCCGCAACACCAGTAAAGGATGCGGCGGCGTCATGCGGGTTGCTCCCGCCGGGCTGTACGCGGCGGCCGCATCACGTGGAAATGATCTACAAGCGGCATTCGATTTGGGAGCGCGTCTTTGTGCGCTCACCCACGGGCACCCCACAGGCATCCTGGCTGGCGGCGTGTTCGCAGCTCTCACCTTCGCCATAGTGCGCGACTTCTCGCTGCCTGAAGGGCTGGCCGAGGCGAAATCGGTTCTAGCTTCCCGTCCCGATCACGAGGAGGTGCTGGACGCTCTCACCCTCGCCGGCAAACTTGCGCGATCCACGACCCCGCCGCACGAAGCCATTGCCCAACTAGGAGCCGGCTGGGTCGCGGACGAAGCGCTAGCCATCGCGCTGTACTGCACCCTGGTCGCCCACGACTTTCGGCAAGGCGTCCTACTGGCGGTGAATCACGGCGGTGACTCCGATTCCACCGGTGCAATCGCCGGCAATCTGCTCGGCGCAATGCGCGGAATCGACGCCATCCCATCCGAGTGGTTAGAGCCTCTCGAGCTCCAAGATGTTATTCGCGAGCTTGCTGACGACCTCGTTGAATTTCCGGACTGGCAGATTGACGAATACTCCTTCGACAGCACCGCGACACAACGCATCTGGAAGAAGTATCCGGGGTTCTAGACCAGTGGCCGGGTTCGCTCCACTTCCCCTTTCGGGGGTCGTAGCGTTCGGACACGGAAGCTGCCCACTAGGAACTTTGGGCTTTCTTCGAGAGAAGGCATCACTCCTTCCCGTTCAAGAATAGGACCTCGTCGCAAACCCGAATGCGTGCCCCCGAAGGAACTTAATCGATCACCGTCGGCGCCGCTGGTACTGCCAAATTCCGTGATCCAGATCCGATGGTGACATGCTCATTGACTCCGCGGCAGCCTTGACGATGTCGAGTGCAAACTTCGGCGTCACCGAGGACCGCGGAAGCGCCAATGAGTCCGCGACGAACCGGATGATCATGCGATCGGGCTTCACCCCGGGAGTACCGGCAAGCATCTGTACGTAATGCCATGTGACTCCCGACCGCTGCGCTACCACGCCACACCAAGCGGACTCAACACGCGAGAGCGCAGATTCGCTACTTGCGGCATCCCGCAGCTCAGCTGTCGTGGTGACGTCCACATCAGTCAACGCCTTCGCAGCATCCCTGATCGCCTCCGCCTTCAACGGCGCCCCGGCTTTGGTCGAAGTCTTGTTTCGATTTCCGATCTGTTGAGCCCAAACCTCCGGGCCGCCCAGCTCGTCGAAGGTGGCGATCAGCTCCCGTGCGCCATCCGTGGTCGGATCGGCGTCCTGGGTTCGCCGATATTGTCCGTAGGAGTCCACTACTTTTCTCACGCTGCTGTACCGCACACCCGTCGACTGAATCGAGTCGATAATGCAGAGCGCAAGACTGTCCGGGTAGCCGCGAGGGGCCTTCGAACCGCGAAACTGTCCACAGTTTTCGACCAAGATCTGCAGCTGTTCTTGATTGTGGGCCACAACCATAGAATCGCACAGCGGTGTGACAGATCGTCATGACTTCCGCGCCGAGGACTCGAAGCGCCAGGGGTTGCCGCTTTGCGTCATTCCGACCGGCCGAGTATTATTCTCTTCTGTCTTACCCGTGATCGCCACACACATTCCATTCATCGCGAGCGAAATGTCAGGACGCTTACCAAGTGTCATTGATGAAGCAACTGCAAAGCAGCACTCCGTGAGAGCTTTTCATGGTCACGCGCGTTCCGGTACGTCCGCAAGCAGCCGTAGCACGACGTCTCTTCACCACAGTCACAATCCGTCACTCGCTTGACCGCGGATTCGACCACGGCGCCGACATTCTCGGCGATCTTCTTCGCGGCCCCAGCACCGCCCGGCACTGTATCGAACAGGACAATGCTTCGACGGTGTTCGGCATTCCAGGAGAGTGCACCGCCGATGTCGTCACGACTGATCTCCAGCGAATTCGATGCGCCCTCCAACATCGCATACAGCGCTGACAACCAAATTGATTCCTGGTCGGAGCGATACTGAACGCCGTCGAAGGTGAATTCGGCAATGTCCGACTGGTATCGGTGGCCAAGCGACACTACCTCGAAGCGCCCACCACACTCTCTGTTGTTGTCCGGCCGCTGGTGCTTCTTTGGACTGCGGACACCGCGTTCCTTCGCGCTAGCCCAGCCACACCATTGGCAGAGCTGAAATCCGTCGCCAGCCCCATCGGACACCACAGCCAACCAGGCCCGCACCCCGGCCCGGCCGGTCACCTTAAACCCGTTGGGTCCAGACCAATGATGAACACCTGCGTCTTCTCCCCGGGTCTCGACGTAGCTATCGCCGTGCCATCGACGTTCAGGAGGCGAACTGCCCACATCGGTAGGCTCCCCCGCTGCGATGAAACCGAACTCCGGAATGACCAGTGTCCTGGCGTCCTTGAATGCGTCACCGCAACTGGGGCACACGTCCGGCCCGTCGAAAGTGCGATTGCGCTCGAATCTCTTGCATGTGGGACAAACGCGGAACTCATGATGGTCGAGCTCCCGGTCGGGCCGTTTCTTCAGGCCGGTCGAGGTCCACAACTTTCCGCCGGCCACCACCTGGTTACCCGGGGCATAGTCGTAGATAGCCAGGCTGAGATCCCGCGACAGTTCCAGCTGACGACCAACGGGATCTGTGGAGTGCAACGTACTGAGCTCCACGGTGTCCACCGGGAATCCGTACTTGGGCAGGATGTTGCGTGCTGCGAGGTAGCCCAGCAGCTCGCGACGGCGAACCGTGTTCAGCGTGTCGTCCAGGCGCTTGCTCAAGCCGTACTTGCGTTCCTTGACCGCAGCCTGGATCCGATCCTCGAGGTCGGCGATGTCTTTGGCCAGTTCCTGTTCTTCAGAACCAAGTAGCTCGACCAGCTCCTCGACCCAGCTACCGTCGTGCACGGCGATCTCCGCGTGAACACTTGGCGGTAGCGCAGCGAGCAGCGCCTCCTTGACGGCACCGGGGACCGGAGACAGGAAGTGTCTGACACGGCTGGCGGGGGAATCTGCTTCCCCTTCTTTGGGTGAGAAAAACTCTCCAGCGTTCTTCCACCGCTCATCCCGCGTTTGATAGCAGTGCCGAAAGTACGCGGCCAACGCGATCGAGTGCGCGTGTCGACGCGCGATGCGTGGATTGTCGACGGGAACCCACGGAATGCGCATCTGCCCGGCGATCATCGAATTGGGCTCTTGGTACTTCGCGAGGTCGTGGGCAGACCTGTTGGCGTACGTCACCACCAGCGCGGCTGACGACGCACGACGTCCTGCGCGACCCGCTCGTTGGACGTAGTTCGCCGTCTTGGGCGGCATGTTCCGCAAGACGACGGACTGAAGGTCACCGACATCCACCCCGAGCTCGAATGTGGTCGAGCAAGAAAGGACATTGACCTTGCCCGTGATGAACTCCCGTTGGATGTTCGCAGCTGTTCGCGACTCCCATTGCGCAGTGTGCTCGTGTGCCCGCAGGGGCGCGGTGTTCATGGTCTGATAGATGACGCGATAGTGGTTGACATCGAATTCCGGAGCCGGGATGTCATAGTCTGCGAGCCGGCCGGTGCATCGGCTGTTGGGACACAGACGTCGAACCGAGAAGGCTGTCACGAGGCGGCAAGTGTCGCATCGGTACCACGGAGACTTCGAGCCGTCCGTGACGGACAACATTGTGTGATCGACCTGATACACCTGGCCGAGCACGCGGTCGGATTCACCGGCCAGGAGTCCTGCGGACTCGAGCAGACGCCAACTTCCCTCCAGGACTTTCTCCGCTGGTGTGTCGTTCGACAGCTCGGCCAAAACCTTGCGTAGGAATGTGATTCGACTGTTCGTCGTGCCAGTACCGCTCGGATTCCAACTGATGATCTGTTTGGCTCTGTCCGATCCGGTCGACCGCATCCTGACTCGAGTGTTGCGCGGTGCGAACCTCTCGTCCTTGATGTCGACGCGCTCCAGTACTGTCATCGCACCCTGCAGTCGGACTGTCTTGACCAGTTCATTGATGAGCGACCATGCTTCATCGTCACTGAGCCCCAGCGAGGTGAAACCTCGGAGTGGCATCGCCGCGTCTCGGCGCAGCGCAACCCGCATGAGACCCAGGCCTTCGAGTGATTGACGGGTCTCCAGGGTCATCAATTCCCCCGTGACCCATTGATTCACGGCCTGGGCGATCTCGATCGAGCCCATCTTCTGCTCGAAATGCCCCGCTTCCGCGGCTCGTTCCCGCGTCAGTATCGCGAGGTCACGGACGTTGAGTTCGCCGGTTGCGGCGGCGGGGTCCCGCAGGGCCTGGGTGATGTAGCGGCGCTCGAGCATTCGGGCGTAGGTCCGGTCGAGGTAGGGCGCCGCGAAGGCGGCCGCTTGGCGGGAGTCGGAGAACATCAACAGCTTGCGCCCGCCGCCGACGTTGTCGGCCGCCTCGTCGACAGCCTCGGGAAGCTGTTGGTACAAGGCCGTCGTCACAACGGCGGGGGCGGCATTCACATCGGTTCTCAGTCGGCGGATCCCCTGTCGTGTTTGCGTGCCGCACTCGGTGCAGCGCGTCATCACGCGTTTGGCTCTCGGATGCTCGCGCACCAGGAGCAGGTGACCGCTCGCACAACTGCCTTGCGAGCATGTCGTGGCGTTGGCGTCGACGAGCAGCCCGCACCCGGTACACAGACGCCGGGTCGTCGGGTCCGTCTTCGTCTTCGTCTCTTCGTCAGACAGAGTGATTTCGTCCTCATCGAGGAGAACATCTTGATCGGCATCGGCTAGCACCAACCAGTTCACCGAGCCGTCGGCTTTTTTCGATGGGCGGAAGAACTCATCGCGACCCCGGTGTTCGAGTTCGCCGGCTAGGTGGACAGCGCCGCATCGCGTGCATGTGCCGAACTCGAACACCGCACGACCCGTGTTCGGGTCGACTTCGTGCCTCCCCAGGAAGATTCGCGGGCCGTCGTCATTGAAGCTGACGAATGCGCCTTCGGTGGCGCGTACGAACAGGTGATAACGGGCGGACAGTACGGGGTGACCGGCCTCGTCCTTCACGCCGCTCCCGAGCTCGACCAACGCGTCGAGCTTCTCTGCTGACAGCTCGTCATCGGGCCACAGGCGCTCACGCAGTCGACGTACGTCGCCCGGACCACCACTCAGGGTTTGCTTGAGCGTGATAATGGATTCTTCGTTGTGTAGTGCCTCTGCCGGCTCCATGCCCGCAGGCACTACGTCTTCGATGCGAAGTGATCGGTCACGAAGTGCGAGCAATTGCTCTCCGGACAGTCGCCACGTCGGCTTGTCGAGGTGCTTTTTTCGTGTCGGTTCGACGAGGTCCTGCCTACCAGGGTCGCCCTCGACGTATTCGAAAGTCGCGTCGAAGAGGTTGGAGGCGAACTCCATCGCTTCACCCCGCGGATCACCACGCAGGGAGCCGGTCAGCGACGCCGAGGTCGCGATGCATTGCAGGTCTGTGGCGGGCGCAACGCGCTGCTTGAGACGACGAAGGAGAAGCGCCACCTCGGTTCCCTGCGCACCGTCATATACATGGGCTTCGTCCATCACGATGTACCGCCAGGTACCCGCATAGGGCCCATCGAACAGGTCGATGTCAGCGGGTCGCAACAGCAGGTACTCGAGCATCGCGTAATTGGTCAGCAGCAGGTGAGGCGGTGAACTGCGCATCTCCTCGCGGCTCAGCAGCTCGTTGGGCAGGCGCCGGGTGCCTGGGTTCAACTGCAGGAAGTCGTTCTCAGCCCTTCGTTCGTCCTCGTTCGTCTCGCCGGTATAGCGACCGAAGGTGATCTCGGGGACGGCGGCCAGGACCGACCGAAGCCGCTTGAGCTGGTCGTTAGCCAAGGCGTTCATCGGATAGAGGAGCAGTGCCCTGACTCCGGGGCCGAGTGTCCCGCTTGCCGATTCTTCCAGCAGCGAGTTGATGATGGGGATCAGGAAGCTCTCCGTCTTGCCGGACCCGGTACCGGTACTGACGACCAAATTCCGGCCAGACACGAACTTGCGTATCGCCGTTTCTTGGTGCACGTAGAGCGGTTGGTCCAGCGAAAAGGCCTGGCTGTCGAGGCGCGCGAAGTCGCTGTGGAGAACCCCGTCGTCGATCAACTGTCGGCTCGTCGACCCCGTTTCGTACGGCGGCGTCAACTCCAGTATCGGACCCTTGGTCAGCATCGTGCTCGAATCGATCTCAGCATCGAATGCTGTGGCCAGCGCCTGATCCCGCGGAGCAAGAAGAGTTTTCAGATACCGCTTGTAGGAGCTCTCGATCTGGCGGGCGGTGTCGAGGGGGTCGAGCCGGTCGTTCATACATCCTCTCCAACGAAGTCAACGTTACGTTCGTGAAGGATCAGCGCCTCGGCGATCAGGATGTCGTTCGACACCATCACCGGGCACAGTTGGGCCAGCCGGGCCCAATCGACGAGTAGGCCCCTGTTGAGGTACTGACCGCCGATGCGGCCGTGCGCTTCGAGTCGCGCGAGCAAGGCCAAGGTCAGTGTGTGCACCGACATCAGAATCCAGGGATTCTCGATGTGGTCGATCACGGACACAGCTTCGCACCGAGCCGTCACAGCGTCATAGGAGGGCCGCGAGACCTTCTTGATCGGGTTCATCACGAACGAAAGCTGCTGCGCAAAGTTCATCGACCACCCTGTCGAGATCCATTCACTGCGACGACCGAAGGCCTCGTAGACTCCAGCGCGGAGACTCTCCGGGTGCAATTGTGCAAGGGGCACTTGCTGGATTTCCTGCAGCTTCGCTTGAATTCGAGCCCCGTCGACTCTGGTCCATTGGTAGACGTTCTCGTCAAAACACGCGTTGTCTACGCTCGAGTTCTTGCCAGTCCGGAGCAGATCGATGAGGGGCAAACCACCGCGGTCCCCGAGATACGCGAGCGTCTGTTTCCGCTCGTCACGAACCTCGTGTCGGCGATGGAACAGCGATGGAAGGTCAGCCAGCTCGACCATACAACCGAACCACGGGTGTGAATGGAGATCGTTGAGCGTCTCCTCTGCCGAGAAGTCCTGGTTGACCAATTCGCTACGAATCAGCATCGCCATTTTGTCACCCGGAGCAATGGTGCTGTCGCCCAAGCATTCCAAAGCTGTTCGCGGATTCTGGTCCAACAATTCGATCAGGCCTTCGAACCTATCGGTTCGGCCGTCGGCATGTAGTTGTGCCATCGCCGCCCACACCTCGGGGATCGGACCGAGATCCCTCGGGGGCGACGGCATCGCGCCCAGGTAGCGCGCAAGCCTAACTTCGGCTGGCGTGCCGTCCTCCCTCCACCCCAACTGATCGACGCGGAAGGCTGCGTCACCGGGGTTTGACGGGGGTTCGATCAGCATCCACGGATCATCGACGAACAGCTGACAGCGGAGCGGGCCCGCTTCAATCAGGAACGAGGGCAGCGAAGCTGTGCCGTCGACGATGGCCAGCACTTCCGGCGAAGACCATGGCGCCGTCGTGCTCCACACATACACCGCAAGGTCGTCGAGTTCGGCAATGTCAAAAAAGATCAGCTTGTCCTCGAGCAATTCCACCCGGGAAGCGAGCTGTTTGGGCTGTGCATGAAGAACTGTGACGTCGGTAGATGACCCATCGCACGTCAAAGTTGCAACGATCCGCCCCGCTGGATGGCTCCGAACCGTGTCGGCGAATTGTTGAGTACGCGACTCGAAGACATCGCCTTGGCGTTGTCGCGGGCTCCAGTCGCTCTGTAGGGGGTCGCCGTGTCGTGAAACATATTTGAATACAACAGAATCGACCCCAGGCGCTCGAATCGCCACGAATCGGTCCTGGGTGAAGTCCTCGGGATCGCAGACTTCTGCTGTCATTCGCCAGGCAGCGGGCGCTCCCACCTCTCCCGCACGAATTTCGACGTGGGGCGGCCTCACGATGATGGCCGCAGCGTTCACTCCGTCAGACAGCTGAACCTGCGCGTCCAATCGACGGGGGCCGAACTCGATCGGCTCCGCCGGGGATATCGTGAACGACTCGCTCGACACCCCCGCTGTGCAGGGAGTCAATCCGCCAGCCAGGGGTACACGAATCCCAGTGTCGACGGTCGCGGTGAGACCCTCCGCCATGAACACCACACAGCGGGCATCAGCCCCCAGGGGGCCAGTGACGACGATCTCGAAGAGGCCGAGCTGCGGTTGCTCCGCTTCGTCGAAGGGATCCAAACACGTTTCTACTCCTTCCGCGCACCACTTCTCCTCGACCAACCAGTCGGATTCACCGAAGCGACGGACGCGAACAGTCCACTCCGGGCCGGGCTTGGAGGTTGACGGGGGGAGCATCACCCAGGGGCGGCTGCTGTACACGGTGCGGCCGTCCGTGGAATAGACACCTGGGATGACTTCACCGAGCCGGAAAGAGGGCCTCGCGTCCTTGCGAACCGTTCTTGGTGCGCCGACATCGTCCCCGTTCGCCGCGCGCAGCTGCAGGCCGGCGATGTCGTCAAGAGAAACGAAGACGCTGCGCCAGCCCCGCCATCCGGCTGGGGACCCGCTGTCGGCCACTTCGACGAGTTGTCCCGAGTGACTGTCGACGAGCGAGTAGCTCGCCGGGAAGACGGCCCAGACACAATCCTTCAATCCATCACGGCGCGGAACCCATCGTCCGGACTTGTCGAAGACGAGTAGCGGGTCGGACTTCACGACAAGGGGAAGCGATGTGCTTGCGACACCCGGGTGGGCCATGATGATTTCGCGTACCGGACCGGGCACGGCGATCTTCGCCAACTGCGTCTCGGTCCCCCACTTTCGGGCGGGTCTAACTTGGCGAACGTCGCCGTCGAACGACACCCGCCACGGTAGGTCCGTGTCGGCGGTGGGCGCCGGCAACTCGAGCACTATTTCGTCGTCGTCGACGTCGTAGTAAACCGCCGGTTGTCGACGGGATCGGACGGTCAGTTGTTTGCGCCCGAACTCCACTGGCTCATCACGGAGTTGCTGGACCAGCTCACGCAGAAGGACGTCCGGCAAGCCCGTCGTCGACGAGTCGAGATGTCGGTCGAGCAGTGCGGGGTCAGCTGCTGCCGCCTCGACGAACTCGATGATTCGGTCGAGGATGTCGATCGCGAACTCAGCGCCGTTCACCAGAAAGTTCCGCACCGGAACGTCGAGAGCTTCCAGCCGGTGCTCTTTGCCAGGCTCTTCAAGCCACTCGACCAGCGCCGCCCCGGACGCCGCCCGCCCCTGACTGATGTGAGTGTTGATCACCTGCAAGACGTCAGCGAGACAGTGCGCTGGAATGCCAGCGTGCAACGTGAGCGTCATGACGTACTTGAATGCGTGCGCTCGCTCTATGCGCGGGGAGCGAGCAAGCGAGAATTTGTCGAGAAGACCGAACAGCTTGGCGCGGAGCTCGCTCTCGAAGTCAGGGTCGCGTCCCATTCCGAGCTCATCCCAGAAACTGTCCCAATACCGGCCCTGGTCGTACTCGAGCGCGGCGTGACCCACCAGCACGAACACCGTCAGCGCTGGGAACCGCTTGATGAACTGTTCGTATGTCCAGCCGCGGAGAAAGAGTCCACGGGCAGCAGCGCCATAACGTTTGTGGGCGTCGCGGACCTCCTCCGCAGTGAAGTCGGTTTCGACGACAAGCCGGACCGGCGTGAAGCGTTCCCGCCACTTGTGCTCGTTATCGCTCATCCACGCTGATAGCGACATCTACCCATTCCCGCTAGCTACCCTGCAAATATTGACGCAGCCTAAATGAAGATGCCGACAAGAAGATGGTTCCCCTGTTCGACATACTTCAGAAGCCTGTGATCTGCGCATTCGCTGGCGAGCTCATGCCGATCGCAACAATCCATCCCCTGATCATGCGACAGACGTGCGGCTGTAGGGAATGGGGAACACCCCTAATTGTTCCGGAGCCACTCCCGGAAGCCGACCGGTCCATCGCTCCTTCGACTAATCGTCGCGGGCGAGCTCCAAGACCGTCGGACGAGTCGATGCGACCGAGACGTCACGGAACTGCGCCAGCAGCGCACAGACGAAGGCCGACCTCTTCACGTTCAGCGAATTGAGCAGCTCCTCGTGGGTCAGACGCCCGTGTCGGCGAAGGTGAGCCCAAGCGGTATCGATCATCCACGCGGGGACGAGCTGCGGACCGGAACCCCGGTCCTCGGACCGGATCGTTTCGACCTCGATCCCAGCACGATCGATCGAGACGATCCGGTTGGGCCGTTTCGACGTCAACGTGTAGATGTCGTCGCCCGGCGCCACGACGGCACGGATCCGGTCGAGCAGGCTGTCATCCAATTCGCGCCGTCGCGAGTCACCCATCGTCAACCCAACGACAACGCCACGCCGCCGGCGCGCAGCTCGTCGAAGGAGTAGCTGAGCTCCCCTCTGCGGCCGACTGACACGACGTAGCGGTCTTGGCCTTCGGTGATCTCGAATGTGAAGCCGAAGGTGCACATGTACCGGCCGCCCTTGCCCTCCTCCAGGTAGGTGGTGGTCAGGGTCTCCCCCTTGCCGTTCTTGACCGTCACCGGCGTTCCCGAATCGACGTCCGAATATCCGCCGGACCCGGTACACGACGAACCGTCAACCTCGATCGCGGACGAATAGGCGTTCGCATCCTCGTCGTTGAGCGTGAAGCTACCCGTAATGGTCGCCGTCTCCAGCACGTGGAATCCCTCGACGAACTGTGGGCAGAAGTACTGCACGGCAACCTCATCCGCCGGCATTCCCTGCTGCGGACCGCCTTCCTCCAACTGCCGACACACGCTCTTACCGTGTGCCACAGCATTGGCATCGGAGTTGAACTCGCCGGAGAACCCGTCCTGGCGCAGCGCCGCGAGGTACCGGTCGTCGACAGTCGTCTGATCACGGTTGACGTACAAAAATGCGCCAACGGCCGCTCCCACCACCAGCAAGATTGCCGTTGCCGCCGCGACGGATAGCCATACCCGGCGGCGGCTGGCTGGTGGGGTTGTCGCCGAGGGGCTGTCGTCGCCAGATGATTCCAACTGCTGCTTACCCAACGGGTCGAGCGCCTCCACACCGCCGTCACGAATCAGGTCCGTCGGCTGTCCAGCGACGAAGTAGCGGCCTTCATGCCGGCCCGTCGGATCAGGCAACCATCCTGCTCCCGACGAGACATTCGAGACGTCCGTTGGCGCGTAAGCCGATTCATGCCAGGTGCCGCCGACATTGACCGCACCGCACGAGTGGCAGCGCAGCGTGTCGGCGAGTCGACCGCCGCAGAAGACGCAGAAGCTCATCGTCCACTCACTTCCTGTACACGGTGGTGCCTTCGACACCAAAGAGGGGACTGACGAACTTGGCGAAGCAGTCGTCGACCCCCAGGCCTTGAGAATCACACCATCCGTTCGCCGCGGCTGGGTCCAACGCGGGCACACCCACGACCGTCACCCACCAGTCCGGCGAGTTGAACGTCGTCCATTGCCCCGATGACACCAATCGAACACCGCTGTACTTGGCACGGAGATCAAGGTGGTCGCGTAGCACGTCGGCGCTCGTCAACGTCTTCCCGTCGACGGTCAAGCCAGCCTTCTTCGAACTGATCTGGGGAACCCAACGATTCGCAATCGAGCCGGACACAAAACCATAATCGGCGTCCCGCAACTCGCCGAGCACCGCGTCGGCGACGCCGTCGATACTGCCGTGCTCGGGGTCAGTGGCCGCTTGCGCCACCATCCTGTCTACTGCCGCGGCGCCGGCTGTGGATCCCGATTGCTCGCCCGGGTGGAAGACGAGCTGCGGCGCGCCGGAAAACATGGCCGGTGTACGCCAGTACATGCCGGCCGGGAACACCAGCGTGCGGCGCGCGGTCTCACCGGGTTTCATCGTCAACGGCGCAGCCGAGAAATCGAACAATCCTGCGGCGATGTCCCGGTTGCCGTCGGCAACGGTGATGCGCACGGCTTCCCCCGCTTCCGTGTTGCCTCCCCCGCACTGCGACAGAAACGCGGCGCCGACCGTCAGTCCCTCGGGCGTCATGTCGACAGACTCGGCCTGTACCGCCGGCGCGGCCGTGCACTGCGGCACCATGCCGGCAGGATCGACGCCGCCGGTGGGGAACGCCGGCGAAGCTGTTTCTGCCGAGTCGTCGGCCGACGGCCGAGTCAACAACACAGCGACCGTCGCGGCGACAGCCACCACCACGACGACCGCGGCGATCGCAACTCCGACGAACAAGCCTCGCCGCTTCGGCGCAACATCACGTGCAGAGTCCTGGTGCTCAGGCTCATCGTCAGGAAAGGCCACCACGCCGATGGGCAGCCCGCACTGGCCGCAGAACTTGTAGTTCCAGGCATTAGCGTGCCCCTGCGGACAGACCACCATCGGTCCCGTCCCGTCGAACTCGCTGTACACCGCTCCCCCAAGCCCTGTGCTGTTTGGCCCGAGCTCTGCCGAAGCCGCCCTGACTTCATGAATGATGCCGCAAACCGCCGACACAACGAATCGGGATGACCCCCTGAATATCAGTGGTAGCTACCCCATCTGCCCGATGCGTACCGTCTGCCACAGCTGCATCATTCGATCCGCCGTTTCGAGCCTCGACGGTCTCACCACGCACGTATCGGTTGCGCCCGAGACGCAACGACCCGATCTTCGTTTTCCCGTAGCCGAGGCCCTCGGGCGCTGCTACAACTAGATCCAATACAGCGCATGTGCCACACACTGCGTTCGACAGTTGGGAACCGCATGAATCCGCTGAGCGCCGGACTTGGCGTCGCCACCGGGATCGCAGTGACCTCCGCCCTGATCCTGGCTCCCGCCGCGGCCGCGCAGCCCCAGGACGCGGCCTTTCTCAATAGGCTTCAGAGCGTTGGTATCACCACGTCGAATCCGTATGCGACCGTCATGTACGCGCATGGCGTCTGCCGGCAGCTCGACCTCGGTGTCCCGCCTGCCCGAATCGTCGACTTCGTCCTCAGCGACAATCCCTCGTTCGACCGCAAAGGTGCTGGCGACTACGTCGTGCTCGCCTATATGACCTACTGTCCGCCGGCTTGAACGGCACTGCGCTCCCGCTAACTTCTTTCCCATGACCATCCTGGCCGCGGTGATCGTCGTTGTGACGTTGATCGTCATGACCACCGGCCGCCAGCCCGCGGTGTTGGCACTCATCTGCGCCCTGGTCGTCGCCGGACTGGCCGGCATCGCCACCCCGGCCGAACTGTTCGCCGGGTTGTCCAACGGCGGCGTCATCACCATCGCCGCCATGCTCGTCATCGCCAAGGGCGTGCTCTACACGGGCGTCATCACCCGCGTCACCTACCGCCTGCTCAACGGAGTCACCACAGCCACGCAGACCCTGGCTCGGCTCGTCCCGCCGGTCGGCGTCGCGTCGGCACTGATCAACACCACCCCAATCGTCGCGATGCTCATCCCCGCCGCCAAGGAACTCGAACGCCAGTCCGGCGTGCCCGCCCGCGGGGTGCTGCTGCCCATCGCGCACGCCACCACGCTGGCCGGTTCGGCCACGCTGATCGGCACCAGCTCCAACCTGCTCATCGCCGGCATCGCCGACCCGGCCGGCGTCGAGCTGACGATGTTCAGCTTCGTGCCCATCGCCGTCCCGGTCGCGCTGGTCGGCTGGGGCGTGCTGTTCCTGCTCGCCCCGCGGATGCTGCGCGGTGCCACCGAACACAAGGAACGGAAGCTGGAGTGGCGCGCGGAGATTCCAGTTGCCCGCGGTTCCAACGCCGTCGGGCGCACCGCCGCCGCCCTCGGTGTCGCTACCACGCCCGACTTCGAACTGCTCGAGATCCAACGCTGGGGTGAAGCCGTCGACGCCGACCAACCGATGCAGGCCGACGACGTGCTGGTCTACCGCGCCACCGAGTCCGGAGTGCGCACGCTGTGGGCCAGCCCGCGCTTCGGCCAGGCACCCCAGGACCTGTACATGGTGTCCATCTCCACCGACGAGCAGAAGTCCGTGCGCGACCTCGAGGTCGATGACAACATCGAGGTCATCGCCGCTCAGACCTCCAAGTTGCTGCGCGACGCCCCCGCCCGCCCCGGCGAGATGTGCCTGGTCACCGCCCGCTCGGTCGAGAAGCTGGCCGACAACCCACTTGTCGGGCTGTGGCAGAAGGTCGCCGGCAAGGCTCCGCAGACGCGCAAGACCTGGATCGCGCTGCTCATCCTGCTGGCTGTCGTCACCTCCGCCGCGCTCAACCTGGCCCCCATCGAGCTGATCGCCGTCACCGGCGCCACCCTGATGGTCGTCACCGGTGTGCTGACCCCGCGCTCGGCGGTGCGCGCTTTGAACTGGAACATCTTGGCGATCATCGCCGGGTCCGTCGGCCTCGGCGTCATCGTCGTCAACAGCGGCCTGGGCGACATCATCTCCTCGGCGATCCTGTCGCTGTCCACCGGCAGCGCCGCGCTCGTCGTCCTCGTCATCGCCGTCGGCACCACCATCTTGACCAACATCGTGTCCAACGCCGCCGCCGCGGCCATCCTCACCCCCGTGGCGCTGACCGTCGCCGACACCACCGGAATGGACCCGATCCTGCTGCTGACGTTGATCGGTACCTGTATCTCGTTCACGTTCATCAACCCGTTCAGCCACCAGTCCAACCTGATGGTGATGAAGCCCGGCGGCTACTCCGCCGCGACGTTCGTGCGCTTCGGTATCCCGCTGATCCTGGTCTGTGTGGTGACGGCCTTCCTGGTGGGCTGGGGCCTGCTGTTGTTGCGTTGAGACAGCGCCCACGGCGGGAAAGTGCGAGTGGGGTCCGCCGTGACTGCGGTATGAACGAGGCATGGACGTAGCGATGGGGTCGTCGGCTGAGGCGCAGTTCGCCGCTTCAGTGCTACGGAAGCTGCTGCAGCGCATCGAAAAAGCCAACTTCGAGGGGCGCGGACCGTATCTGGTTTCGCACGCCTGGACCGCCGGGGCGATGTTCCACGTCGTCTACACCCACCGCCGTCGAACCGGACCTGGGCGCTGGCCCGAGACACCACCGAATCGGTCGTCGATCCCGGTCCGTGGCCGAACGGCGACGAGGCTGCCCGGTACTACTACTTGGTGGACTTCGAGGAGAATCAACCCTCGACGTCTTTCCGCAGCCCCGGCGACGACGATTCCATCTGGTGGTTCGGTCATCCACGGGACGGCCTGCCCGAGCGGCCCTCCGACCTTCCGGAGGACACGCGGTATCGGGCGACAGGACCACCAATTCCGCCCACCGCCAATCAACGAACCCACACGGAGCCACGCCGGTACGGGAACCGCTTCGCGTAGATCGTCAGGCCGACAGGTCGAACTTCCCTTCGGTCAGACGCCGTGGCGCTCGGCTGTCGACCAGCTCATCACGGTGCTCGGGATGTTTCCAGTAGTGGCGCACCAGCCAGTACAGCGCTACACCTTTCGGGACGTAGAGGGGAAGGCCGCTCACCACTTCCTCCGTGCCCTCGCGCAGGCACAGCACCGCCGCCCTTCCGCCGTGATTCGCCTTGGCGGTGGACGCGACATCGCGCACATCGACGACGTCATTCCACGCCACTACACGCGTCTTGAGAACATCGGCGATCTCGATCCTCGCCGGCGTGAACTTGAGATAACCGGAGCCGCCGCGGCGTATTCCAGCGGCCAGCGCCACGACAGCGAGCAGGGCGAGCGCCCAAAAGGCCACTGACACCGCGATCTGCAAGCCACGAGTTGTGGAAAGGTCGAGCTCACCGCGCGACAACAGAACAGCGAACAACGGTGCCGCCGGTACCAGCACGGCCATCACCACGAAGTAGGCCACGCTGAGGCGTTTGTCCGGTTGGAAAGTGAGGCCGGAGGAGTCGCTCGATACTCGCTGTCCCGCCCCGCCCACCACCACGGAGAGGTATGCGGCCACCAACAGGAACGGTGTTCCCAACGTTGCCCACCAGACGGCCGCGGTGAGGTAGCTGCCCTCGTAGACAGCCACCAGTCCTCGGACGACCACGTAGCAGAACGCGACGACCAAAACGACTTTCACCGGTAATGCGACTTTGCCGGTTTGTGCCCAGTTACCCGGCTCGGGGAGTCTCAGTTCGGGCATACGACATCACCTATGAATTTTCCCAACTCGACACCACCGAAGGCCCCGATCCCGCCGAGGATGATGGCACCGGCCGGTACGGTGACAGGGGCGAATGGACCGCCCAGAGTGCCCGCTGCCGCGCCCAATTCGACGCCGCCCCAGCCCCCACCGCCGCCGGCGACGCCGGCGACCAGGGCGATACAACGGTCCTTGCTCGATTCCGCCATCACCATGTCGAAGACGGTGGTGGCTGCGGTCAGTGCGGGACCGCCGAATTTCATCGCCTTGCCGATGTTGTCGAACGATTCGGTGGTGAGCATCGGAAGCGTGCCGCCGCGGGCGACGTGCTTCTCGAGCCCACCCATTCCGGTGGTGGTAGCGATGGAAAGGTTGTCGATCAGTTCGACGGGAACGGCGCTGTGCCGGCCTTCGGCGGTGGTGTAACCGGCGGACCGGTTGCCGGTGGAGTCCATCGACATCGTCAGGTGCGAGCCGTCGGCATACGTGATCGTGGTGTAGTCGCAGTCATTGCCCATGTCGTGCCACGAGCTGGTCCTGGCAATGAAATTCCCGTTCTCGTCGAACTCCTCCATCATGTAAAAGTTCTGCTTGCTGGGGTACTCGAACGGATCCATCTCAGTGGTGACCGCCTTGCTTCCGTCCTGTTTGATCACCGTCGTCACCTCCTCGCCGTATTCATTCGTCGAGTAGGTCACCTCGCGAATGTGCTGCTGCCGATCGGCGGACCTGACTGATTCCTGCGCCATCATGCCAACGGGGTTGCGGGGATCGGGAACCTCATCGGCTGGGCGCTGCGCCGTCGGTAGCAGTAGGCCGCCGAGATCGTGCGGACTCTGCTCTACGAGACCGTTCTTCCTGCCTGCCGCCACGATCGCGTTGACGGTCGCGTCATCGGCGTCGCCGACAGCGATCAGGAGGCGGTTGATTTCGCTCTGCTCATCCAGTGCCAGCGCCCGCAGTGCAGCCATCTCCTCTTCCGACACCATTACCGGGTCGATCAGCACCACCCATTGATCGGTGACGTTGAGGGGACCGGCATCAACCTGATCAGCCTTCGTCAGCAGCGCCGCGCGGGCGCCGCCGAGCGCGCCGGCGCCCTCCCTGAGCGCGGCCGCCACCGCCGTCGTGTAGGCGGTGAACCGCTGCGCTACGGCACCGGCCCGACCGAACATTCCGTTCGCCGCCTCGTGGGCGGCTCCGGACCATCCGCCGGTTTCTGGCAGCCGGTTGACCGCATCGTCGATCCCCGAAACGGCGGAGCCCACGGACTCACCGCCTGATTGCACTGCACCACCCCCCACAGTCAATGCGTCCGGGTTCCAGCTCTGCAGCGTCGGTCGGGAAGGCAGCACGGTAGTTGATTGTCCCCCAACTCCCGAGAGTGACAGCGCACCAGTTGCTGAGGATTGATAACTCGCGTTCTAACAAGTGTCACACCTATTTGACGTGGTTTTACACTCGGCTTCATGCCGACGGATCACCGGCGCCACGCGATCACCGAGACCGAGGACATCAGCAATGCCCTCGACGTGGCCAGGCGCGTGTGGCCGGACCTTGCCGACAAGCCTGGCGCCCTATTGCGGCGGCTTGTGCTCGTCGGGGCCGACAAGGTCAAGCACGACGCGGATGTGCTGAGGCGAGAGCGTGGGCAGGCTATCGCCGACACCGGCGGCGCGCTGACCGGAGTGTTCGGCCCCGGCTATCTCTCCGAGCTGCGCGAGGACTGGCCCAGTGATCGTGCTGGACGCCAGCATGTTGATCGCACACTTCGAGGCGGCCGATGCGCACCATGACGCGGCGACCAATTTGCTTGCCGCGCATGCCCTGGAACCGTTTGCCGCCAGCGTCGTCACCTTGGCGGAGGTCTACGTCGGCGCCGCTCGTGCGAATCAGGCGGAACGCCTGGGGCAGCTCCTCGACCGGCTCGGCGTCCAATCCCTGGATCTTCCCGCCGGAGGCGCCCGTCGCCTCGGCGAGCTGCGCGCGGGCACCCAGCTGAAAATGCCAGAGTGCTGCGTTCTCTACACCGCCGAGTATCACGGCGCCTCGATCGCGACCTTCGACGAAAAGCTCGCTACCCGGGCGGATGAGCTCGGGCTGGCGGTAGCGCGGGCCGAAGGGCCCGATTGATATTGGCGCTGCGCTCAGTGCGGGAAAGTTCGAGTGGAGGGCGCGCTGGCTGCAGTATGAACGCAGTCCGTGCAGTCAGCCCGAGGTGTTGGCGTCGCGCCATGCTTGCCAGATGTCGGGGCGGAGCCGCCCGCGGTCGGGTACGTCCAGGCCCGCGGCACGTGCCCAGGAGCGAACCTCGGCGGTGCTGGGTTCCGGCGTTGCGGCGGTGTCAATCACGGGGGCGATATCGATTCTGGGTGACGACATACGCTGCAGCGCAGCGGTTTCAGTACTGGCCCAGTCATGGGCCGCGGCAAGAAACCGGTACGTCCATTCCTCGGCGAGAGGACGAGTCTCGCAGAACACGATAGCCACGTTGGGCCACCGGATCTGTAGCTCCGCCAGCCCGTCTGCGACCACCGCGGGCCGGACACGATCGAGCTTGAACAGCTGAGAGTAGCGGTCCTCCACCACCACTGCCGCGCGCGGCAGCGCGGCCAGATCGGCAACCTGGTAGCGCAGCTTGCCTCCGGTGAGGCTGCCGACCAGATCGGCCAGCGATTTGCGCTCGACACTGGCGACCAATTCGCCGTCGGCGAGCACGCCGTAGTCACCGCAGGGCAGCGCCCGCCGCACGGTGGAGACCTGCTGGGTGCCGAACCGGTACGGGTAGCGCTCGTGCGCGTCGACGAGGATCTGCAGTTCGGCGATGCCGTGTGCGCGGGCGCTGGGGGTGCGCACGTTCGGACGGGCCTGCTTGCGGGTGCGTGGCGCCTGCCAGAACACCGCGTCGCGACCCCGCGCGGTGGTGAACACCAGTTGGGAGCGGTTCTCCCTGGCTCGCTGCGCGATCACATCGATGGCGGCACCTCGGCGCTGACAGGACCGCAGCGGGAGCCGTTCGACGATCTCCGCATCGGTGGGCCACTCGTGCAGCCCGACCGGATAGCAGTACAGCGCCTTGACCCTCGGCCAGGTCCCTGAAGTCCGAAACACGAGGTCGCCAGCAGGCAGCGGAACGCGCAGCAGGTAGGGCAGCCGGGAGTCCTCATCCGGGTTGAGTGCGATCAACAGCTCGGCCACGACCCCGAGTCTGCCCGACTCGGCGCGCTACGTTGGGACGCATGGCGCGATCCATCCCGCAGCGCGGACTGCGCAGTGAAAATACCGAGGTCATGGATGCCGTGGCCGGAGGCGAGACGTTCATCGTCGCCCACGACGGGGAGTCGGTGGCCGAGCTGCGTCCCACTCTGACTGCCCGGAAGACCTTCATCAGTCGCCGCGAACTGATGCGCAACTTCGGCCGGCACGTCCGGATCGATCGTGACTAGTTCCGTCGCGACCTCGATCAAGCGACCACCTCGGATTGAGCCCTCCGACAGCAGACAGTCGGGGACGAGTCACGCGACCGCAAAGCTCGACACCGACAGATGAGAGGATGCGTAGCCATGTCGGGTGCCACGAATCGGCTGGAGCGCGAGTTGGAGGCGGCGCGCACGGCGCGCCCGAGGGATTCGGCAAGGTACATCGCAGTGCTGGAACGCGCCGCCCGAATGTGCCGCACCGATCCGGAAGCCGTCGAAGTGCTGGACCCGGCCGACTTGCATCTGGAGTTGGCCACTGAGTACCAGCAACTGGGCCAGTGGGAGGATGCGCTGGCCGCCGCAGACGCGGCCGTCGCCGCCGGCCTGGACATGCATCCGGACCCGCGGTGTCTGCGCGCAGAGATCCTGATGCGCGCAGGCCGCGTCGCTGAAGCCGAACGGATCTGGGCGGCGGTGCGCGCCGACACTCCCGGAGATGTGTGGTTGTACAACACCGCCGGCCTCGAGTACGCCGATATCGGCGACTACCGCACCGCTCTGGACTGGCTGACCGACGGCCTGCAGCTGGCGCTGCGAACCTCCGATCCCGAGCGGCTGGTCGATCAGCTCGCCGACCTCCGCAAGGTGTGCCTGGATCAACTCGGGTGGCCGACCGACGCGCTGCAGGACCAGGCCGCGACGTTTCTTCGCGAACAGGCAGAAACCCGCAAGGCGCGCTCCGCACGCCCGGAACCTCGGGCCCCTGAACTCAGCGGAGGCGGGATCGGCGCGATGGCGTTCGCGTGGTTCCCCGCCGGCGACTACGAAAAGGCGGTCACGTTGTGGCCGGAGTTCGCCGCCAGCGCTAACGTGGCTGGACCAGATGGGCCGGTGCCGCACCCGCAGTACTGCCGGACGCTGCAGCGCGTCCTCATCGACTACGAGACCGCGGGCATGCGCAAGATGGTGATCGCCCCGGTACAGGTGGCTCCGTTCTCCGAGTGGTGTGCTGAACACGGTCACGAGCCCGATTCGGCCGGAACCCGAGCTGAGTACGCCGCCCACCTGGCGCAGGCCGGTGACCGCCCTACGGTCGCCTGGCCGCCGGCCCGCAACCACCCGTGCTGGTGCGGATCGGGACGCAAGTACAAGAAGTGCTGCGCAGCAGCCTCTCTCGACGATTCGGTGGAACGGTGAGAACGGCGCGTCTACACGTGGAACTGCGTGAGGTCGAACCGGCCGTCGCCCGCGTGATCGACGTTCCCGCGACGGCGACCCTGCCGGAACTGCACGAGCTCCTGCAGGCCGCACTCGGCTGGACCGACTCGCATCTGCACCAGTTCGTCACTCCGAAGGCGACCTACGGCATGGCGATCCCCGGCGAGGACATCTGGCCCGACGACGAGCAAGACGAGACCGGCGCCGTGTTGGCCCACCTCGGTACCGAGTTCGACTACCTCTACGACTTCGGCGACGGCTGGAACCACCACGTGCAGGTGCTCGGTCGCGGCGACCCGACACCGGGTTGCGTCGACGGGCACGGCGCCTGCCCGCCCGAAGACTGCGGCGGGCCCCACGGATACACCGAATTGCTCGGCATCCTCGCCGATCCGAACCACCCCGAACACGACCATATGCGCAGCTGGGTGGGTAACCGACTGCAGCCGTTCGACCGGGCCGCCACCGATCTGCGGGTCCGCCGGGTGGTCGGCGAGGTCCCGCATAGTGTGCGGCTGCTCCTGGATCTGCTCGCCGACGGGGTGAAGCTGACCCCCGGCGGGCGACTTCCCAGAACAGTGGTCCGCGAAATGCACGAACACCGCCTGCACTGGTATCCCCTCGGCCGGCCCGCGTCCATCGAAGACGACCTGCCCCCGCTAGGGGCACTGCACGACGTGCTCCGCGACGTCAGGCTCCTGCGGCTGCGACACGGGGTGCTCGCCCCCACCCGCGCTGCCGCCGACGATCTCGACGTGGTGCGCCGCATCAGGTCAGCGTTCGAGCCGAACACCTTTGCCACCGAGATCACCGAGCGGGCCATCGGCATGCTCGCCGCGCACGGCCCGCTAACGCCCGACGAACTCGCGCAGAGGGTGCATGAGGTGATCGGGCACGGCTGGCAGCGCGGCGGACAGCCCATCACCGCGCAGGACGTACGGACGGCGCTTGCCCAGAAGTCACGGATTCTGGTGGGACTCGACCTGATCGACAACGCCGATTGGCGTGTCTGGGCTCTCGGCCCGTCGGCCCGTTCCCTGCTTCCCGGCGCCACCATGCTCGCCGACATCTGGGCCGCCGACGGTGCGTAGAGCCAACGTTCATACTGCAACCAGGGCGGGAAAGTGCGAGTAGGCCCCGCCTTGAGCGCTGTCTGAACGGAATTCACCGCGCGGGGACGGGTTCCAGCGGCGGCGCCGTCGCCCCCGCTGCGGCGTAGGCCCGCCGCAACACCCGGATCTGAAGGTACGTGGTGACCACGGCCAGCGGCACCCCGGCGACCAGGTCGGCGATGCTCAACCCCACCACGTCGTCGGCGAAGTAGAACGGCAGCTTCGACACCGTGCGGATTGCCGCCGCCGTGGCCATCAAGGCCGTCGCCCAGTCATATCCCCGCAGCAGCACCGGATCGGTCCGCCAGCGGCGCCCTGACACCACCGGACCCAGAACCATCCCGATCAAGGGCCGCCGAACGGCGATGGACACCACCATGATCGCGCTGAACACACCGGTCTGTATCAGATCCGGCAGGAAGACATCTCCCCCGTCGCCGCCGGCCAACGCCATCAGCGCGGACATCGCTACCAGGAGCAGCCCGCCGACGGCCGGCGCCACCGGCTGCGCTGCCACCGCCCGCGCCAGCACCATCAGCACCGCCATCGCCATCGCCGACATCGTCGCCGCCACCAGATCGACCGTCGCCAGATACACCACCAGCAGAAGCAGATTCGGCGCGACAGCATCGAACACCGCCCGCCACCCGCCGATCAGCTGAAGGATCGGCGTCTGCGGTGACGCGATCAGCGCCGACAACGTTTCGCGGCTGCGCGTCAGCCCACCCCGGAGCCTGTGTCGTGCCATTGTGGTTATCTCCCTTGCCGGTTCGGTGTCGATGCCCCACCATCACCGCCGCGGCGTCCGCCCAGCAAGGACGCAGTCATCCAGGGATCGACACGCCCTGGCAGCCAACGGGACCCGTGGACAGACTCGCCGTCATGCGTACAACCCCGACAGCGCCGCGACGCGAACCGACCCGCGACGAACTGATCTTCCTGCAGCAGTGGCTGCGCGAACCGACCCGCATCGGGGCGGTCGCCCCCAGCTCGCCGCGCCTCGCCGCCGCCATCACCGTCGCGATCCCCGCCGACGGCGCGCCGGTCGTCGTCGAACTCGGCCCCGGCACCGGAGCCTTCACCGGCGAGATCCAGCGCCGACTCGGCGGGCGGGGCCGGCACATCGCGGTGGAGATCAACCCAGGGTTCGCGAGGCACCTGCGGAGCCGCTTCCCGACCCTCGATGTCGCCGAAGCCGACGCCGAGCACCTGCCCGCCACGCTGGCCGCCCGTGGCCTGACCACCGCCGACGTCGTGGTCAGCAGCCTGCCGTGGGCGTCGTTCGGCCCCGCACTGCAACGACGGCTGACCGACGCGGTGACCACGACACTGTCCCCGGACAGCGTGTTCGCCACGTTCGCCTACCTACACGCCCAGCACCTGCCGCAAGCGCGGCGCTTCCGCACGCTGCTGGGCGAACGATTCGCGGAGGTGACCGTCGGCCACACCGTCTGGTGCAACCTGCCGCCCGCCTACGTCCTGCAGGCGCGACGGCCGCGTCGACCATAGGGGGTCTAGTGATCCCTGGCACGCCCGCGCCACCGCGGGGACACTGGGCTGATGGATCAGCGACAGTTGGCCGACTTCCTGCGCACCCGCCGCGAAGCCCTGCGCCCCGAGGACGTCGGGCTGCCCGCCGGCCAACGCCGCCGCACGGCCGGGCTGCGCCGCGAGGAAGTGGCCTCGCTGGCGGTCATCTCGACCGACTACTACTGCCGGATGGAGCAGCAGCGCGGCCCGCAACCGTCCGTCGAGGTGCTTGGGTCGTTGGCTCGGGCGCTGCGGTTGTCGCTGGATGAACGCGACCACCTGTTCCGGCTGGCCGGGCACAACGCACCCGCCCGGACCCTCGTCGGCGAACAGGTCAGCCAGGCCACCATGCGCATCCTCGACCGGCTCGCCGACACCCCGGCACAGGTGATGTCCGCCCTCGGCGACACGCTGGTGCAGACGCCCGCCGCCCGGGCGCTGCTCGGCGACCAGACCTCCTTTGAGGGCCACGCACGCTGTGTGGCCTACCGCTGGTTCACCGACGACACCTCCCGCGAGCTCTACCCGGCCGAGGACCACCCGGCGATCGGACGCAACTACGTCGCCGCTGCCCGGATGGGCTACGCACGCGACGGCGCCGGGTCCCGGGCGGCCGAGATCGTCGACGACCTGCTGGAGCGCAGCGCCGAGTTCTCCGAGCTGTGGAAGCTGCACATCGTCGGCATGGCCCACGAGAACGAGAAGCGGCTGCTCCATCCGAAGCTCGGCCTCCTGGAGGTGCAATGCCAGATATTGCACGACCCCACCCAGCTGCACACCATGCTGGTGTTCACTGCCGAGCCCGGCACCTCCAGCCACGCCAAACTGGCCGCGCTGGGCGCCGACCCGCAGTCCTACCTGCGCGATGTCCCGGTCGACGCGCACGCCTGACGGATCAGCCGAGCCGCTGCTGCCCGAGCACCGACGCCAGCGCCAGCCGGGATTCGCTGTCCGAGCCCGGACGAGCCAGATAGAGCACCACGCGCAGCCCACCGTCGGCAGTCAGCACCTCGCGGTCGAGGTCGACCACGCCGACGTGCGGGCACACCACCCGGGCGCGCCGGGCGGGCGCGATATCCCCGGGCTGGCGCCAAAGTTCGTCGAACTCGTCGAGGCCACGCAGCTGTTGGACGAGAGCCGCTGCGGCGCTTCCGTGTTGGCGCTGTAGATCGGCGACGATCTCGGCACTGATCAGCGGCTGTTCATCGGCCGGGTAGTGTTGCCGCGCGGCCGGGTCGGTGAACCACCTGAAGTAGCCGCTGCGCGACCAGCCGGTGCGGGCGGGGTGGTCGCCGAACAGCGCTCGGGCCGGCGGAGTCTGAGCCAGCACCTCGCCGAGCGGATCCACCGCGAGGGCGGCGACGTCGGTGAGCCGACCCAGCATGTGCATCACTCCCGGGCATACGTGCATGGGCCCGTCGTCGTATCCGGCCGCGCTGAACAGTTCATCACGCGTCGCACGGGTGAATCGCAGCTCGCGGGCCAGGCTGGCCAGTGTCGCCGGAGACGGGCGTGGCCCGCATCGACGTTCCAGCCGCGCATAGTGGACGGTCGAGATCGAACACAGCGCGGCGACCTCGTCGCGGCGCAATCCGGACGTGCGCCGGCGCCGTCCCCGCGGCAGCCCCACATCTTCGGGTTGTAGCACCTGGCGGCGGTCGCGTAGCAGCTCCGCTACCCGGGCGTGGTCGGCCATCAACCGATCCTCTACCGGTCGCGCGGACGCAGGAAGGCTTTGGTCATCAACGGATCGACAGTCCCTGAATGCGCCTCGGGTCCTGGGCCACAGTGGAGTCCATGACACGCAAAGCCACAGTGGATGTACCCGACCTGACCGGGAACCTGGCCGTGGTCACCGGAGCAAGCGACGGCGTCGGCCTCGGTCTGGCGGGGCGGCTCGCCGCCGCCGGAGCCGAAGTCATCATGCCGGTGCGCAACCCCGACAAGGGCCAACGGGCCGTCGAGCAGATCCGGGCCGCGGTGCCCGACGCGCAGCTGCACCTGCGGGCGCTGGATCTGGCGTCGCTGCAGTCGGTGGCTGACCTCTCCGGGCAGCTGCTGGCCGAGGGACGGCCGATCAACCTTCTGATCAACAATGCCGGGGTGATGGACCCGCCGCGCCGGCAGACCACCGTCGACGGATTCGAACTGCAGTGGGGCACGAACCATCTCGGTCACTTCGCGTTCACGGCGCGGTTGATGCCGCTGCTGAGCGCGGGCAACGCCCGGGTGACGACGCAGTCGAGCATCGCCGCCCGCGGCAACGCCATCAACTGGGACGACCTGAACTTCGAGAAGTCCTGGACGTCGATGAAGGCCTACAGTCAGTCCAAGATCGCCAGCTTGATGTTCGGGCTGGAACTGGACCGTCGCAGCCAGACCGCCGGCTGGGGCATCACCAGCAACGTCTCCCATCCCGGGGTGACCGCCACCAACCTCCTGGCCGCGCAACCGCACATGGGCCGCACCAAAGACACCCTCAACGTCCGGGTGATCAGGATTCTGGCCCGGATCGGCGTCGGACCACAGACCGTCGACCAAGGCCTGCTGCCCGCTTTGTACGCCGCCACCCATCCCGACGCCGAAGGCGGCAAGTTCTACGGACCCAGCGGATTCCAACATCTACGAGGTGCCCCCGCCGAGCAGGAGGTGTACCGCCCGGCGCGTTCGGTCGCTGACGCGGCCCGGCTGTGGAGTGTCTCCGAGCAGCTCGTCGGCCTGCAGTTTGCGCAGCGCTGAGCGGTGTGGTCAGTCCGGCGCAACCAGCGATCTGAGTTCGGTGCCCTCGTTGGCCAGCTGCACCAGGGTGCCGTCGATGCGCCAGATGCGGTCCAGTGAATCGACTTCTTTCGGAATCGTCCACAACCGCTCGCAGGAGTTGAGATCCCGGGCTGCCAGCAGCACCTCACCACGGACGTAGCTGAACTCGAACACCAGGGTGGAGTCGTGGTGGCCGACATAGTCGTCCATGGGAAAGTCACAGACCGGCCCGACTGCACCGTCTCGCATGCTGTACTGCTGCCACTCGGGGAATTCTTGACTGCTGGTCATATTGACCATCAGCGTGGTACCCACCAGAGCCACAGCGCCGTATCGGGCCTCGAGCAGCTTCCGGCCATCGGCGGAGAACACGACCGTCTCGTCGTCGCGCTCCGATGAGACAACAGGCAGATCGATCGAGCCATCGTCGGGCGCGCTGTAGCTGTCGTTTCCGCTCAGACGCTTCCCGGACTCGTCGAAGAACGCCAACTCAGCGGAAACCTCGTTGGGCTCGTTCACTTCAGCTGCGAAGCCGCCGGTATAGAAAGCCACCTTCCCGAGTGTGTAACCCTCGTCGATCTCGGGTTCAATGACTTTGCCGTCCACAACTGAGAAAACGGTCGATCGATATGTTCGAGGGTTGGCTTCGAGCTGCGCGGTGAGCGTCTGCCACGATTCCCTCGACCGCATTGCCTGCGAGACGCGTATCGACCCGTTGCCCGGCACGAACCACGTGGTCTCGGCTCGTGGACCGATACCGAAAACACCCTGATCTTGTTCAATCGCAACGGCATAGATACCGACTTGTTTGACCGACTGGCCGCCGTCAAGGGCGCGAAGGTCTGTAGGGCCGCGGTATTTCATCACACCGGATTGCGCGTCGATCACCGCGGCAGACGGAACTGGAGAGCGGCCTAAGCACAAGACGTCAGTTGGGCCGTTGAGAAAGCACTGCGGAGGGCGTTCGTCTTCGCTGAACGGCACCGCGTCGAACAGTGCACCACCGGTCGAGGCATCCAGGCCCACCAACCACCATTGCACCTGATCGCCGGATGTGCTGTGGGCCAGAAAGTACGCCCTGTTCTCGATCGAACCGACGAATGGTCGGGGACCGAATGGATCACCGCTCACTGCGATTCGACTGTCGCCGGCGCCGGGCAGGCCCAGCTTCACCGGATCCGTGCGCCAGCCGGGCACCGGCTGTTCACGCATCGGTGAGGATATCGCCGCTTCCGGCGGAGGCTCCCACGAAGCGCGGGCTGTGTTGAGCCGGTAGGCCGGGACCCACCACGTGATGGCCATCGTGGCGATCACTGCTGCCACCACGGCTACAACTACGCCAGCAAGAATCCGATGCCGACGCCGCGACTTCGCGGGCGGTCGCCCCTCAGTCATCATTGGCCCGGTAGCGAGCGGAAAAAGCTTCGGCCTGAAGCGCACTGGCTGATTCGAAGGTCGGCAGATCAATCGAATATTGCAGGAATGCACTGACATTCGCTCGATCCTGACCCAGCCGTCGCATGAGTTCAGCGGTCACTTCGTGTTGAGCGGCACGCGCCCTCTCTCGCGCCAGCGTGGCAAGTTCGGCGATCTCCTCGCTGAGCTGAGCTTCGTCGAGCCCCGACACGTCGTTGACGTCGATGCGCCGAATGCGTCCTCCGACGCCGACCGATGCCGCGAGAGTGCCCGACGGGTTGGTGACAGTGAAGATGACGTCCAGATGCTTCCCGGGAGGGTCCACAGAGACGTTGTCATCACCACTGCACCAGTCTGTTTCGACATCCGCGCCGCCTGCCGGGACAGAGACGTCAGAAAGATCGAACCCGATAGCGGCGGATCCGTCCTGTTCCTCGTCGGCGTCGTCATCCCACGAGCCCTCATACGGCATCGACATGGCTCCTGTCGGCGGCGGCGATCGTCACGCCTTGCACGAGTTGTCGATTGCTTCGCCGGCTACCCAGTCGCTGTCTTTGTAGTTCGCCGACGCCGTCCGCAAGCGTTCGGACAGATCGTGGGATATGCGCCAGAGCTTCGCGTCGGCGGCATCCCGGGCAGCTTCGATCGAACTGACAGCCATGTTGCTGGCGGCGCACACAACACCATGGGTTGCCCACACGCTGGACGTGACGTCGTTGACCGTTTCGCCCGCGACCTTCAACTCTCCGGCAGCGGTCGTCTGCTTCGCTGCAAGTTCGTCAACGTGCTCGGTCAGAACTCTGAGATTGTCTGTTAGATCCGACATGAGGCGCTCTCCATTTCTTCACTCGTCATCTCATCGAGGTCGCGGTGATTCGTACGGTGTAGCCGGCGGATAGACGACCGGAGGAGGCTCGGGAAGCTCGAAACTCTCCTCTGGATCGGTCCGCCTGGGGAGTTGTCCGGTTCTGCGTTCGTCACCGAACGGCTCACCACAGCCAAACTCTCCTGCAGCATCGAGAATGTCTTGCTTGGCGGCATCTCCGTATCTGCCCAGCGGCGTCTGCATGCTGCGCGCGACCGATACCGATTCGCCCACCAACTTCGCGATGGATGCTTGCGCCACTCCGAGCTGTGTCGCCGCCACGCCTGCGTCGCCGGCCGCTTTGATGGCGGCGCCACCGGGTACGAAGTTGAGCCATGACGTCGACGTGTCGTAGTCGGTCAGAAAGTCAATGACGTCCTGAAGCTCCTTCCGCGTCTGCGTAACGTGGGCCGCCAGCCCGTTCAAGGCCTGTCGCATCTCGTTGTCGGCCGCGGCAACCTCGAGAACGAAGTGACGGTGGGTTCCGTTCTTGTTCTTATAGGTCTCCGAGCCGGTGCCGTTCCACCGGTCCGGTACCGGTGCCGCATCGATCAACAGGTTCCCGGCCTCCTCGTAGAGATCCGCGGACTTCTCGAACGCCTTGCCGTCTTCCGGCTCCCCGGAGCCCGTCGTCGCTTTCATGCCGTAGATGGTCAGCTGAGCGGCCGCGAGAATCGGCGAACTGGCGAACTCGGAGAGCTCGCTGACCTCGCTGATCACGGACAGGTTCGGTGTGGTCCGGTCGATGATGCTGGGCCCTTTCTCCCAGTCGATGCCGACGACGTCGCCGTATTTGCGCAGCAAATCGAGCGCTTCCCCGAGCAGACTCACGCTGGACACACCCCCTCGGCGATCAGCATAAGACAGCGCCAGAGCCACTCCGCGCACCAATTCCTGCGTCGACACTGCACTCACGTCGGGAAAGTGCGAGCAACGGCCGCGCTGGCTGCGGTCTCAACGCCCGGCTACATGCGCGAGTAGCGGGTCAGCGCGAAGCTGTACAGCCCGTAGGCGGCGAACCCCACCGCGGCGAACAGCAACAGTGTTCTGCCAAACTGGGTGTGCCCGACGGTCTTGACCGCAGCGTCCAACCCGGCGGCCTTACTCGGATCCCGCAGGAACGGCGCCCCGATGACCGAGGCCCCGGCGGCGAACAGCACGATCCCCTCCCCGATGTGCCCGCACATACCCAGCACGGTGATCAGCAGTCCTCCGCGCACGGTGAGATCACGCAGGAACTTCTTCATCGCGCCCTTGTAGACCAGGTAGGCGCCGATGGCAGCGATCACCGCGCCGACAACCACCAGCACGAGATTGCCGCCCTCGGTCCGCATCAATCGCGCGCTCAGGCCCACCGCCCGCTCGCTGCCCTGCCGGCCCACCCCCAGCGCGAACTGCGCCGCGGTGAACGACAGACCCAGATACAGCAGCGCCAGACCAAAGGCCTTGAGCCGGTTGACAAGCGGCGACTCCCGCAGATGCGCATGGCTGTGCTCACCCGGGTGCAGCCCGATCACCGTCTCGGCCAGCCGCCACATCGCCAGCGCCAGCAGCCCCGCCGCGACGATCCACAGCGACGACTCCCCACCGCGCTGATCGGCCAGCGTCGCCAGGGCGCCGGTCTGGTCGGCTTCGCCGCGGAAGCCGAACGCGATGCGCACGATGATGTAGGCGATCAAAAGATGCAGCACCCCGTTGACGGGGTAGCCGGACCGCGCGATGACCTCTACCGTGCGGCTGCCCGTCGCCCGGTTCACCGCCCCCTTGAAACTCATGGTGCGTTCGTACTGCGCTGAGCGCGGAAAAGTGCGAGTAGCCGCCGCGGTGGGCGCGGTCTGAACGCGATACTCATCGCGCCGAGCCGTACTCGAGCGCCGGCTCGGCGGAGTCCACGCTGCCGTTGCTCGAGATCGTCAGCTGGTCGGGCTGCACGTCATAGCGCGCACCGTCGTCCGGGCTGACCGCGACGAACCCGTCACCCGAGCGCCGCACGTTGTCGATGCGCCGGTTGGCGCCGTCGCGCAACCGCTCCCCGCGGTAGTAGAAGTCGTCGCCGTCGTCACAGATGATCGCCAGCGACAACGACGTCCGGATCATCGCCGCCGGCGCATCACCGGCATCACAGCGCGCCGTGTGCCCGACGAAACCCTGTGCATCCGTTCCGGATACACCCTCGATCGGCGGGGCGGACGAGGACGGCGCTTCCGACGACGACGGAGCGGAAGTTGACGACGACGGTGGCGGCGCCGCGACCCGAGGCGACGGCCCCGAGTCGCCCGAGGACACCAGCACCAGCGCCAGGATGACGGCCGCGGTGAACATCACGATCGTCCCGATGATCAGCGCGATCTGCCCTCGGCCGGCCCGCCGCGGCGCGGGGGCCGGAGCGGGTGCCGGCGCCGCAGGTGGGTACGGCGCAAACCCGGTGCCCGACGGGTTCGGATAGGCCTGCGAGAACTGCCGCGTCGACGGCGGCGTCACCGGCGCCACGGGAGCCGCCGGACCCACCGAAGCAGCCATCTCTCCGTCCACCGCGGCGGCCGCGGCCCGCGCCAGCTCCCCGGCCGAGCGGTAGCGCTCCTGGGGATTCTTCGCCATGCCCCGCGCAACGACATCGTCGAACGAACGGCTGATCCCGCGCCGCATGATGCTCGGCCGCGGCGGCGGCGCGAACATGTGCGCCCCCATCACTTCTCGCAGGTCCGCCGAGTCGAACGGCGCACGGCCCGTCAGGCATTCGTACAGCAGACACGCCAGTGAGTACACGTCCGAGGCGGGGCCGCCCCGGTCGCCGCCGAACCGCTCCGGAGCCATGTAGGCGCTCGACCCGACCACCAGGCCCGTCGACGTCACCGACGCCTCCCCGCCGCCGTGCGCGATGCCGAAGTCGACCAAGTAGGCGAAGTCGTCGGCGGTCAGCAGCACGTTCCCCGGCTTGATGTCGCGGTGCACCAGGCCGTTGGCGTGCGCGTCGTCGAGCGCCGCGGCGACCTGGCGGACGATCGACACCGCCCGCCCCGGCGCCAGCGCACCGACGTGCCGCAGCAGTGACGCCAGGCTGTCGCCCTCGACAAGCCGCATGTCGATGTAGAGCACGCCGTCGATCTCGCCGAAGTCGTGCACCGGGATGACGTGCGGCTCCTGCAGCCGGGCCGCCACTTTCGACTCCCGGCGGAACCGCTGCTGGAAGCTGTGGTCAGCGGCCATCTCGGGGCGCAGCAACTTGATCGCGACCATGCGCTCCCGGGCGGTGTCGTAGGCGCGGTACACCTCGCCCATGCCGCCGACCCCGATCACCGACTGCAACTGGTAGGGCCCGAACCGGGTGCCCAGCCGCGAACCGCTCTTCGGGGAGCCCACACTCGATCCTTCCGTCGCTGACCTCGGCCGCGGTCTAGGCTTCCCGATTCCCGCGGCGCCTAAAGATCAGCAGCGGGCGAGCAGGTCGCTCAACTCGGACTTGAACCGGTCGGCCAGGTCCCACAGATCGTCGGCGAGCTGCGGGCAGGAGATGATGCCGACGTTGAGCTTGTCGGCCACCGACACCACGGTGATGTTCAGCCCCGAGCCGGGAAAGATCGGCCCCAGCGGATACAGGCCCTTGACCTCGGCCCCACCACTGTAGAGCGTCGTCGGCGGGCCAGGCACATTCGAGACGATCACGTTGTGGATCGCGGTGTTGCCCAGCGGCGAGCGGGACATCAGGCCCATCACCGCGCCGAACGCCCCCCGCGAGATGCTCTGCGCCAGGTCCAGCAGCAACGTCGGGCCCAGCGAGGCACTGTGTTCCTTGGCGTGCCGATTCGATTCGGCGATGGCGTGCAGGCGCTGCACCGGATCCTCGATGTGGGTCTGCAGGTTGCAGAACATGCCGGAGAGCTGGTTGCGGCCCGGCCGGTCGGTCATGCCTTGCACCGACGACGGGACCATCGCGATCAACGGCTTGTCGGGGAGTTCGCCGTGGTCGGCCAGATAGCCGCGCAGCGCCCCGGCGCACAACGCCATCACGACGTCGTTGACCTTGGCGTCGCACTGGTTCTTCGCCTTCTTGACGTCGTCGAGGTCGAGCTGGACGGTGGCGATGGTGCGCTCCGCGGTCAGCGTGCCGTTGAAGCGCGTCGTCGGCGCCGAGAACGGGGCGGCCATCGACTTGCCGCTCACCACGCGTCCCACCGTCTTGGCGACCATCGACGCGGCGACCGGAACCGCCCTGGTCAGCTGCCAGGGCAGCGTGACGAAGCGCCACAGCCCGTCCGCGGCGATCGCCCACGCCGGGACCGCGCCGGGGCCGTCGACCGGCTCCGGGGTGGCGGCATTGCGCTCGATGTCACACAGCTTGTCGAGCAAATTGGCCGCCGACACCCCGTCGACCGCGGCGTGATGCACCTTGATCATCAGCACCACGTCGCCGCCGTCCTCGGCCGCCGAGCCGCCCAGGCCCTCGATCACCCACATCTCCCACAGCGGCTTGCTGCGATCCAGCGGCACCGACGCGATGTGGCCGCACACCTCGGACAGTTCCTGGCGTCCCCCCGGTGAGGGCAGCGCGACACGGTTCAGGTGCCGGGACAGCTCGAAGTCCTCGTCCTCCACCCACACCGGATGGTCGAGGTTGAAGTCGTTGTCGGCGAGCTTGCAGCGGAACTCCGGCACCGCCGGGACGCGCTTCTCCACCTCGGCGCAGAACTTGGCGAACGAGTAGCCACCGGACATCGTCGACGGGTCGAGCTCCATGACCGAGCACACGTGCAACGGCACCGTGGTCGACTCGCTGTACAACATGCCCGCGTCCAGACCACTCAGCCGTTCCATGTCCGGCCTGTACCCGAAGTCACACTTCACCCAAACTGTGACTTCCCTGATCGTTGACACTGAAACCAGCGCGGGAAAGTTCGAGTGGACACCGCGGCCAGCGCAGCCTCAACGGGCTACTTGGCGCGCCGACTTGGTGCTACTCAACGCGCTCGTGAAGAGCTACTGGTGAGCTACTTGGAGTGCTGACCCGTGAACGACACCGTCACCACGTCGGCGACCTTGAGCGTGCCCATCGCCAGCGAATAGGGCTTGACCCCGAAATCAGTCTGCCGCACCTGCTGTTCACACGACATCGACCACTCGTCGCCCTGATCCTCGACCTCCAGCTCGACCACGCAGTCGCGGGTCTGGCCGTGGATCTGCAGCGACCCGCTCAGCCGGTAGCCGCCGTCGGTCGCGGTGATGTCCTCGGCGTGGAAGCGGATCTGCGGATAGCGCCGCTGCTCGAGCGCCTTGAGCGCGTTGGCGCGGGCGACGACGCGCTCCGGCGGGGTCAGCGGCGTCACCCCGCCCTCACCGCTCTGCACCTGCAGCGAGTCCACCTCGACGGTCAGCTCGACCTCGGCGGGGGTGTCACCGTCCCAGCGCACCTGCGCGTGCCAGGTCTGCATCGCGATGGTCAGCCGGTGGCCCATCTTGGCGGCCGGGCCGGCCACGCCGGTGCGCACCAGCAGTTCGCCGTCGGACTGATCGAGATTCCAGACCATGCCCGACCCTAACCCCGTTCAGACTGCGTCCACGGCGGGAAAGTGCAAGTGGCGGGCACGGTGGCCGCAGTCTCAACGAGCTGGAGCCTCAACGACCTGGAGCCTCAACGAGCTGGCGCCGCCGCCCCTGGAGCCTCACCGGGCTGCATTCTTAACGACTCTCCCCGGTCGGCGGCCACGCGTACATGGCGTCCTCCAGCTCGTCGCGGGTGAGCGCGTCGACGGGCAGCCGGTCCAGCCCGGGCTGACAGCGCATGCCCTGCAGCAGGATCGCGACGTACCGCCGCCAGAGATCGGGCGACCGCCCGTCGGAGTACTCGCTCACGGCGCCGGCCATCAAACCCAGCAGCGGCGCGTCGGTGGAGCGGATCTCCGGGCGCAGATAGCCGTCCCGCTGGGCTCGCTCCACCAGCCTGGTCACCACCGGGTCGAGCCGGGTGCGCCCGGCGTCGACCCGCCCGCCGCAGCAGGCCCGGGAGAACGCGACCTCACGCAGCCCGCGGTCCGTCGCCGTCAACTCCGTCATCTGCTGCACGAACCACGCGAACCCGTCCCAGGAGTTCTCGGCCTCCAGCGCGGTTTCGGCCAGCCCGACGAGCTGGTCGACTCCGTCTTCGAAGATCGCCTCGAACAGTGCCTCTTTGGTGGGGAAGCGCCGGTAGACGGTGCCGACGCCGAGGTTGGCGTGGTGGGCAACCTCGTTCAGCGTGGCCTCGAGACCACGGGTGGCGCACAGCTCGCGGGCGGCTTCGATGATGCGCCGCCGGTTGCGTTCGGCGTCGCGGCGCAACGTCTGCTCGCCGGGACTCATGCGAGCGAGTGTACGGACCGTCACAAGATAACCGGATTGACTTTGTCCATTTTGATTGGTTCTATCCACTTAGTTCGTTAGGCCGTCTAGCTCAAGGCGAAAGGCTCGTTCGTGACCCACCTCTACGCCCCCGAGCCGTGACCGCACTCGTCAAACGGGTGTGGCTGCCCGTGTTGATCGTCATCGCCGTCGTCATCGGCGCCGCCACCGTCAGCCAGCTGCGTGAGGCGTTTGGCGCCAACCCGGTCCTGGTCACCCCCACCGGCAACAACACCGCCGAATCGTTCAACCCCAAAGTGGTGACCTACGAGGTGTTCGGCTCCGGCAGCACCGGCGTCATCAACTACATCGACCTCGACGGCATCCCGCAGCGCGTCGAGAACGCCGCGCTGCCGTGGTCGCTGACGCTGAGCACGACCGTGCCCGCCGTCAGCGCCAACATCCTCGCCCAGAGCGACGGCGACGACGTCACCTGCCGCATCCTCGTCGACGGTGAACTCGAAGAGGAGAACACCGCCACCGGCGTGAACGCCCAGACGGTCTGCGTGGTGAAGTCGGCATGAGCGCGCACACCGCGACCAAACGTCCCTGGCTGCCTCGCACGTTGCGGGTGCTGGCGGTGCCGATCATCCTGGCCTGGATCGCGCTGATCGTCGCGCTGAATGTCGTTGTGCCGCAGCTCGAAGAGGTCGGCAAGATGCGCGCCGTGTCGATGAGCCCCAACGACGCGCCGGCGATGATCGCGACGAAGAAGGTCGGCGCGGTGTTCGAGGAGTTCGACACCAGCAGCTCTGTGATGATCGTGCTCGAGGGCGAACACGACCTCGGCGCCGACGCGCACGAGTTCTACGACAAGATCGTCGCCGACCTGCGCGCCGACACCACCCACATCCAGCACGTGCAGGATTTCTGGGGCGACTCGCTGACCGCCGCCGGCGCGCAGAGCAACGACAACAAGGCCGCCTACGTGCAGGTCTACATCGCCGGCGACCAGGGCGAGACACTGGCCAACGATTCGGTGCAGGCGGTGCGCACCCTGATCGACGAGACGTCCCCGCCCGACGGGGTGCGCGCCTACGTCACCGGGCCGGCGGCCACCACGACCGACCAGAACATCGTCGGCGACGCCAGCATGCGCACCATCGAGATGGTCACGTTCGCGGTGATCATCGTGATGCTGCTCATTGTCTACCGCTCCGTGGTCACCACCGCGGTGGTGATGTCGATGGTGGTGCTCGGCCTGATGGGGGCGCGCGGCATCGTGTCGTTCCTCGGCTACTACGACGTGTTCGGGCTGACCACGTTTGCCACCAACATGGTCGTCACGCTGGCCATCGCCGCGGCCACCGACTACGGCATCTTCCTGGTCGGGCGCTACCAGGAGGCCCGGCGCAACGGCGAGGACCGAGAGTCGGCGTACTACACCATGTTCGGTGGCACCGCGCACGTCATCCTGGCCTCCGGGTTGACGATCGCCGGCGCCACCGCGTGCCTGCACTTCACCCGGCTGCCCTACTTCCAGACCATGGGCATCCCGCTAGCGGTCGGCATGACGTTCGTCGTCACCGCGGCGTTGACACTTGGACCGGCCGTCATCTCCATCGTCACCCGGTTCGGCCGGGTGCTCGAACCCAAACGGACGGGGCGTGCCCGCGGATGGCGCCGCGTCGGCACCGCCACCGTGCGCTGGCCCGGTGCGATCCTGGTCGCGGCGACGGCGGCCTGCCTGGTCGGGCTGCTCACGCTGCCGGGCTATCACACCATCTACGACGATCGCGTCTACCTGCCCGACGACGTCCCCGCCAACGTCGGCTACGCCGCCGCCGACCGGCACTTCTCGTCGGCGACGATGAACCCCGATCTGCTGATGGTGCAAAGCGATCACGACCTGCGCAACCCGGCCGACTTCCTGGTCATCGACAAGATCGCCAAGGCGCTGGTCGACGTGCGGGGCATCGCCGAGGTGCAGACCATCACCCGCCCGGAGGGCAAGCCCATCGAGCACTCCACGATCCCGTACACGTTGAGCGCCAACAGCACCGGGCAGATCATGAACAACGACTACGTCCAGAAGATGCTGGACAACATGCTCGCCCAGGCCGACGACATGCAGGTCAGCATCGACTCGATGACGAAGATGAAGTCGCTGACCCAGCAGATGTCTGAGATCACCAACAGCATGGTCGCCAAGATGAAGGACACCAGCGCGACGATCGCCGACGTGCGCGACGACCTGGCCGACTTCGACGACTTCTTCCGCCCGATCCGCAACTACTTCTATTGGGAGCCGCACTGTTTCGACATCCCGGTGTGCTGGGCGCTGCGCTCGGTGTTCGAGAGTTTGGACGGTATCGGGTCGATGTCCGAGGACTTCGCCGCCATGATTCCCGATTTCGAGCGGATGGCCTCGCTGATGCCGCAGATGGTCACGCTGATGGATCCGATGATCGAGACCATGCGGCATCAGAAAGAGATCATGCTGACGCAGTATCAGATCCAGAAGGCGCAGCAGGATCAGACGATGGCGATGCAGGACAACGCCACCGCGATGGGTGAGGCGTTCGACGCAGCCCAGAACGACGACTCGTTCTACCTGCCGCCGGAGGCGTTCCAGACCGCCGAATTCCAGCGCGGCATCAAGCTGTTCCTGTCCCCCGACGGGCATGCGGTGCGGTTCACCATCATCCACCAGGGCGACCCGCTGACCGAGGAGGGCACCGCGCGCATCGACGCGCTGAAGATCGCCGCCGAGGACGCCGTCAAGGGCACGCCGCTGGCCGGGTCGACGATCTATCTGGGCGGCAGCGCGGCGCTGTACAAGGACATGCAGCACGGCGCCGACTACGACCTGCTGATCGTCGCGACCGCGGCGCTGATCCTGATCTTCACCATCATGTTGATCCTGACCCGCGCCGTCGTCGCGTCAGCGGTGATCGTCGGCACGGTGGTGCTGAGCCTGGGCACGTCGTTCGGGTTGTCGGTGCTGCTGTGGCAGCACTTCATCGGGATTCCGTTGCACTGGATGGTGTTACCGATGTCGGTGATCGTGCTGCTGGCCGTCGGCGCGGACTACAACCTGCTGCTGGTGTCGCGGATGAAGGAGGAGTTGGGCGCCGGACTGCACACCGGCATCATCCGGTCGATGGCCGGCACCGGCTCGGTCGTCACCGCGGCGGGCATGGTGTTCGCGTTCACGATGATCTCGATGACGGTCTCCGACATGATCGTCATCGGGCAGGTCGGCACCACGATCGGACTGGGCCTGTTGTTCGACACGTTCGTGGTGCGCTCGTTCATGACACCGTCGATCGCCGCGCTGCTGGGCCGCTGGTTCTGGTGGCCGCAGCACGTCCGGATGCGTCCCCGCCCGCAACCCTGGCCGTCGCGTGGTGTCGAGGCTCTTCCCGTGGGTTAGCGAGCTTTAGTGCGTCGGCCCCCCTTTGCGTTGGCCCCCCTTTGCGTTGGCCCCCTTTGCGTTGAGACTGCATCTACTGCGGCAAAGTTCGAGTAGACGCCGCGCTGGGCGCAGTCTCAACGCACGGTGAGCGCAGTCTCGACGCACGGTGGGCGCAGCGGGCGCTGGGCGCAGGCTCGGCGGGCACTGGAGACGCCCTGGCTAATAGAAGCCGCCGCGCGCACGCACGGCACGCTCGACTCGCGACAGGATGTGCGCCTGCGTCTGCCCCTTGACCACCCGGATCACGATCCACCCGACGCCGGCCAGGTATTCCATCCGGATGATGTCCTTGCGGTAGGCGTCGGGATCCTCACGGTGATGCTCGCCGTCGTACTCGACCGCGACTTTGATTTCCTCCCAGCCCATGTCGAGGAAGTACTTCGGGTATCCGTCCGGACCGGGAACCGGAATCTGCGTCGTCGGCCTCGGATACGACGCGGCGATCAGCATCATCCTAAGCGACGACTCCCTGGGAGATTCCGCACCGGCGTCGACCAGGTCGAGCAGCCTCGGCACCCGACGCAGCCATCGCACGTGAGGGTGGCTGTCCGCCACCTCGAGGACGTCCTCGGTCTTGAAATGCGTGGCCCTGGCCAGCGCATCCAGCCGGGCCACCGCCCTACTCTCGCCGCCATGGCGGGCCAGGTCGAACGCGGTCCGCACGGCCGTCGTCACCGGAAGCCCCTCCAGCATGGTGATTTCGCCGGGCAGCAGGGTGTCGTTGCAGGTCCGCACCCCCGCCGGGGCACGGTGGTTGGGCCAGTTCAGTACGACCACATCGCCGTCCACCCACTTCGCGCCGTGCAGTGCCGAAGCGGTCAGTCCCGCGACGACACCCTCACGCCCCGACCACAGCCACGCTGCTGTGGCGCGCTGGTGCAACGTGAGGACAGCCCGCTTGGGTGCATACACGTCAGGCAGCAGCCGGCGATGATGGGTGCGCAGCTCATGTCCCGTCAGCTCCTTGCGCGCCACTGCTTCACTACCGAGGAAAACCTCCTCCATTCCCGAAGCGTGTCACTTCTTGGACCCAGGACGCGGATTCATCCCCAACCCGACGTTCATCCCCAGCCCAGGCTGCGTTGAGAATGCAGGCAGCGCGGAGAAGTGCGAGTGAACCCCGCTGTGGATGCAGTACCAACGTTGCAGGCAATACCAGCGTTGGATGCAGTATCAGAGTCGGGCTCATTACCAGCGTCGGCGTCGGTCAACGGCGTTAGCCTCATAGTCATGGCTGCACTGGCAACACGGGTGGCGCGCATCGCCGAGTCGAGTTTGGCTGCGCAGTACTTCGTCGCGCCGACCGATGTCCTGGTGCAGCTGGGCTGGCTGGCCCAACCCAACGTAGAGCGCTGGCAGCAGGGTTTCGTCCCGTACCTGGATCGCTGCGTGTGCGTGGACGCCACCAAGATCACCCAAGCGCTCGACGCACTGCGGTCGTGGGCCGGCGAGCACGGCCTGCACGACTGGCCAGCCGACTACGGCGAGCTGCGCTTCTCCGAGGATCCCGACGTCGAGCGGGCCTTCCGAACCCGTTGGGCCAGTGCCGAATTACCCGCGCCAGCACCTGCCAAGCGGCTCACCCGGGAGCTGAGGGTGATCTCGCCACACAACGACTTCATCTGCAGCGCCTGCGAACAACTCGGTGATCTGCTGCTCAAGACCTCGACGGGGACTCTGTGCCTGGACTGCGCCGACCTCGGTCATCTGGTGTTCCTGCCCTCCGGCGATGCCGCGTTGAGCCGCCGCGCGAGGAAGGCGAGTCGCCTGTCAGCGGTGGTGGTGCGCTGGAGCCTGCGTCGCCGAAGATATGAACGCCAAGGCATTCTGGTCGAAAACGAGGCCATCGAGGTGGCCGCCCAACAGTGCCTCGAGGACGCTGGCTCCCGAGAATCGCGCCGCGAATACGATCGGCAGCGCCGCGCCGTCGTCGACGAGGAGTTCCGCCGAGATTTCGCTGCGGCCATCCGTGACCAGTTCCCGGGCTGTCCGGCACCCCGGGCGGACGCGATTACCTACCACGCGGCGCTGCGCGGCAGCAGACGCGTCGGTCGCAGCGCTGCGGGACGCGCACTCGATCCCGAGGCAATCCGACTCGCTGTCACCGCATCGGTGCGCCACATCGACACCGACTACGACGAGTTGCTCATGTCCGGCGTCGACCGAGATGACGCGCGCGAGCAGGTTCGCGGCCGTGTCTCCACCATCCTCGACACCTGGCGCGAGGGCGCCACCCCACTCGACATCTAGAAGCCCCAGGCGTTGGTACTGCGCCCACGGCACCGAAGTGCGAGTGGACCCCGCCCCTGGCGCTGCATCAACGCATTGTTTCACTAGGAGTCATGAGCGCGCTGAAACGACTACAAGTCCTGTCGATAATGATGCTCCTGTTCACGCTGCTCATACCGCCGGCATTGGGCCAAGCCGCCACGCTGAACTGGTCCGGCCTGGACGCCCGCTTCTACGACGGGCCGATCCCGCCACCCGGGACCACCATCGAGTCCGTGCCGCTGGACCCGGCGCTGTCGCTGACCGGGGCAGGACCCGCCTACCGCGTGCTGTATTCGACTGTCGACCAACATGATCAGCCCGCCGTCAGCACCGGCGCGGTGTTTCTGCCGCCCGGTCCGGCACCCGAGGGCGGCTTCCCCGTCATCGCATGGGCACACGGCACGGTCGGGCTCGGCGACGACTGCACCCCGTCGGCGCTGCCGCGCTCCCCCCGCGACGACGAGTACCTGTCGCACTGGCTGAACCAGGGCTACGCGGTGGTGGCCAGCGACTACGCCGGCCTGGGCACCCCGGGCCTGATGAGCTACCTCAACAGCGTCACCACCGCCCACGGCGTCGTCGACTCCGTCATCGCCGCCCACGACATGGGCCTGCCGTTGTCTCCCGAGTGGGCGATCGTCGGGCAGTCACAGGGCGGCGGGGCCGCCGTCGCCAGCGCCCGCTGGGCCACCGAGTTCAGCGCCGGCACCGGACTGGACTATCGCGGCGTCGTCGCCACCGGCACGCCGGCCAACATCGACAACTTCGTCCGGCAGGCCGGCCCAGCCCTGCAGCTTCCCGAACTCGGGCCGGTCGCCAACGCCTATACCGCCTACATCCTGGCCGCGTTCCGGGAGGCACGCCCCGACCTCGACATCAACAGCGTGCTGACGCCCGAGGGGCTGGCGGCCGCCGAGCGCGCCGAGACGGTGTGCGTGCGTCCGCTGACCGACGAGCTCGCCGACCTCAACCCGGCGGCGTTCTTCAGCGCGCCACTGTCGTCGATCCCCGGAATGGCCGACGCGCTCTACGAATACATGGGCACACCGTCGACCGGATTCGACCGGCCGCTGTTCCTCGGCGTCGGACTGCTCGACCGCGACGTGCCGCCGGCGTCGACATTGGCGTTCTACGACCAGCTCGTCGCCAACAACCAGAACGTCACGCTGCGAATCTATCCCGAGGAGGACCACTCGGGCACGGTGCTGGCGTCGATGGCGGACTCGACACCGTTCCTGCGCAGCGTCTTCGCCGGCTGACCACCACGTTGAGACTGCGTCCAGTGCGGGAAAGTGCGAGTAGACCCCGCCGTGGCTGCAGTCTCAACGCATCTGGCGGGACTCTCAACGCGCTGCTTGACTCTTAACGCGCTAACGCACTAAGCGCGGGGTGAAACTCACTCGCGGTAGACGGTGGTGCCCGTGACTCCCGCCGCCGAGCTGACGAACTTCGCGAAGCACTCGTCGACGGCGAATCCGTTGACATCACACCACCGGTTCGCCTCGGTGGCGCTCAGCTTCGGCGGGCCGACGACCGTCACCCACCAGTCCGGGCTGTCGAACGTCGACCAGTGACCCGACCAGAGCAACCGGGCACCGCTGAACTGCTGCCGCAGCGCCAGATGGTCTCGTAACACATCCGCGGCGGTGGCCGTCACCCCGTCGACGGACTGTCCCACTCTCATCGAACTGAGCTGCGGCACCCAGCGATTCGCGAGATCGGCCACCGCACCGGAGTAGTCGCCACTGCGCAACTCCTCCAACACCGCCTGCGCCACCCCGTTGACGCTCCCGTGCTCGGGCACCGCCGGCGCAGCGGCCAGCAGTAGGTCGAAACCCGACGTCTTCGGCGGTGTCACACCGGCCGGTACCGCCCCGCCCCGATGCGCGGTCACCGTCGGGGTCTCCGGCACCATATCCGGCGTCCGCCAGTACATCCCGGTCGGGAAGATCAGCGTCCGGCGGGCGGGCAGACTGGGTTCCAACTCCAGCGGATAGGTCGCGAAGTCGAAAGCGCCCGCCGCGATATCGCGTTGACCGTCGGTGACGGTGATGCGCAACTCGGCATCGGCCTCGAGCGGCTCCCCCGGGCAGGGTGACAGGAATGCCGCGTCGACGGCAAGCCCTTCGGCGCGCAGTTCCATCGACTCGGCCCGGATCGTCGGTGGCGCCGGGCAGAACACGGGACCGGTCGGTATCGCCGACGGGGTTCCGGCGACGAAGCCGTCGCTGCGGCGTTGCTCAGCGTTGTCTTGCGAGGACGGCGCGAACACGATGAAGGCGACCACGCCGACGACGATCAGCGCCGCGATCGCCATCCCCGACACGGCGAGGACCCTTCGATTCGCCGGTGGCGTGTCGACGTCCTCTGGCCAGTCGACTATCTCGATCGACGCTCCGCAGACCACGCAGAAGCGGCGGTCACCTCTGTTGACGTGACCGCGCGGGCAGAGCACCGTGGCGCCGTCTACCGACATGACTCCATCGGTAAATCGTGGACTGCCCGCCCCTGCCGACAAATCGGGGGATTCCCTCGATCTGTCCCGAAACCACACATGTCACCACCCCCAGCAGCGACGACGATACGCCGCACTCGGCCTGGGGAGGCCATACCACGCTCACAGCGATCCAAACTCACCGCGTTGAGACTGCAGCCACGGCGGAAAAGTGCGAGTAGACCCCGACGTGGACGCAGTCTCAACGTTCTCGATGGTCAGGCTGCGACGGTCGCGGACTCCTCGGCCGCGCGGGTCGGCAGGCTCACCGACATCCCCTCGACGGTGATCGCACCCCAGGAGTAGAAGTTCAGGAACTTCGCCGAGGACGTGACGATCTGCACGGTGACCGACTGCCCCGGCGCCAGCGTGTGCGCCACCTGCTCCATGGAGAACGTCACCGTGTGCGTGTCACCGTCGAGCACCACCGGGATCGGTGTGGCGTGGTTGCCCAGCACCAGACCGGTTCGATCGTCGACGATCTGCGCGTAGACGTGCTCTGCGTTGCCGTCGCCGGAATAGGTGAGCGTGATCTCCGGCGCGCCGACGATGTGCGTCAGCTCGGTGACGTCAGGCACGCGCAGGCTGACCGCGTTGATCGCGCCCGCCGCCGAAGGCAGACCGAGCAGCGTCGCGATGAGCCCGCGGGTCAGGATCAGCGGGTTGGGTCCGGACCCACCGAGCAGCGGGACGAACGGAATGGTGCGCCGGTCCGTGCGTTCGGCGACGACGGGCGTGCCCTCGGTGACCGGATACTCCTCGGCGCTGTACCACTCGCCGTTCTGATCGACCCACTCGAATTGCGCTCCGGTGTCCACGCTTTCGTCGCCCTTGACGTAGCGATCCAGCCAGCGCAGCGTCCGGTCGATGACCACTTCACCGTCGTTGTAGTCGCTGAGGCAGGCGCCGTGCCCGCCGCAGTACCAGACCACCTTGGTGGTGGTGCCGGCCTCGATCAGGGCCAGCGCGTTGGTGTGCGCCTGATCCAGGGTGAACAGCGTGTCGACCGTGCCCTGGATCAACAGCGTCGGGGCGGTGATGTCGCCGATTTGGTCCTGGAATCCGAGATCGTTGACCAATTCGATGTCGGAGTCTTCGGCGATGCCGAACAACACCCCCTGGATGGCTACCGGGAAGATCCGCGGGTGCTCGCGGGCGAACGTCAGCGCAAGCACCGTCGGCAACAGGGTGCCCCACCCACTGTTGACGGCGCCACGCGGAAACAGCACGTCCACCAGGCTGTTCCAGGCGATCGTCGGCACGATGGCATCGATGCGGTGATCGATTGCCGCAGTGGCCAATTGGATTCCGCCGCCGTAGGAGGCGCCGGTCATGCCGATCCTGGGATCGTTCACCCCGTCCAGCGCAACCTCGGGCAGAGTGGCCAGGTAGCTGATGATGTGCGACATGTCGCGGCCCTCGTAGTCCGGCGAATCCAGCGTCATGATCCCCTCGGAACGCCACTCCCCACGCGGATCCCAGGTGACGACGTTATAGCCGGCCTCACGCAGCGCGCCGACACCGATCGTGTCTCGCGGCAGGAAGCTGTCGACATCGAGTTCCAGCGTGGTCGCGCCGGGCAGGCCCAGACCGGGGCCGTTGAGCACCGTCGGCGCGGTCTCACCGGCCTGGAGTCCCTCGGCAGGCATGAAGTGCACGAAGATCCGGGTGCCATCGAACGACGTCACCCGGAAGCTGCGCGCCTGCGGAGTGCCCTCGGGGGCCCAGTGGTCGATCGGGAACCCGATCACCGGATTCAGGATGTCGCCGACGAACGGGATCACGTGGGCCAGCCCGACCAGCGGGGTGACCACCAAGGGCCCCAGGACCGGGATGTTCTGCAGCCACTGCAGCGGCGGTGTCCACTGCTCGACGACCACGTCGGTCGGGATCGGATACTGCGCCGCATCGGCTTCGACCAGGCTGGTGGTCACCAGATCGCCGATGCTTTCGGGGGTTTCGTTGGTGGCTTCACGACCGGCGCCGACGATGGACATGACCAACGAGGCCAGCGCGGGCAGCGCCGGACCGTCGTCGAGGGCCTGCTGATCGGGGTCGATGGCCGACACGTCGGCGCTGACGACCTCGGCCTCGTCGCTGGGCACCTCGGGATCGGCAGGCTCGGAGAACGCGCTGGGCTCGGCAGGTTGCTCGGTCGCGGGCTGCTCGGTCGCGGGCTGCTCGGTCGCCGACGGCTCGGCCTCGACGCCCGGGGTCTCAGCAGCTGGCGACTCCTCCACCTCGACGGGCGCCGGTTCTTCGACCGCGTCGTCGCCGGCGGGTTCGGCGTCGCGCACGTCGGGTCGGTCGTCGGCGCCGGAGGCGGCACCATCGGTGGCTTCGTCGTCACCACCCGCGTCGTCCGCGGCGTCATCGACGACGGCGCCCTCGTCGACGGCACCTTCGTCGACGGCGCCTGTCTCGTCAGCCGCATCCTCGCCGTCTTCGTCCACGGCGTCTTCGTCCACGGCGTCTTCGTCCTCGCCGCCCTCGTCCGCGGCGTCTTCGTCCACGGCGTCCTCGTCCACGGCGTCCTCGTCGACGCCGTCTTCGTCGACGCTGCCTGCACCGTCGAGGTCGGCATCCTCGCCGGAATTGACGGTGTCGTCAGAAGATTCGCTCTCGTCGGCGTTGCCAGCGCTGGACGACTGCGATCCCGAGGTCGATCCTGACGACGCGGACCCCGACGAGCCCGACGACGCGGACCCCGAAGACTCCGACGACGTCGAGGACCCCGACGACGGCGAGGAGCCCTCGCTGTCCTCAGCCGCCGCGACGCCGGCGCCCGCCATGATCGCCGCTCCGACGCCGAGCGCCACCGCCAATGAACCGATTCGACCTACGTATGACCCCGCACCCATGGGAGACATACTTACCTTGCCTAACCTGACTTAGGGACCCCTTCGGCCATTTCTTACTGATGAGTCAGATCCGCGGCGGTTCCCCGACGAATTTCGCTGCGCACGCCACCGATCCCGGCGGAATCCGCCCCAGCAAAGCAAAAGCTCCTCGTGGACCGGGCGCGTTGGCCTCGGCAAAACGTAGCGGCCGGTACCGTCGAGGCCACCTGAGGACCATCTGGGGTGGATCCATCGAGGGGCCAGGCCTTACCCACAGTCGAACTCCAGCGGCTCGCATCACGCCACGCCGGCGTCGCAGAGGAACGCAATGAGTCGCTTCACCACAACCATGTACGCCAACGCCGCGAGCAGCACGAAGGGTTTCATCACCGGCGACCCGGACGCTCCGCTGCGCCAGTCGTGGGCCGAGGTGCACGAGCGGGCGCGCAGCATTGCCGGCGCGCTGGCGGCGGCCGGAGTGGGACGCGGCGACGTGGTCGCGGTGCTGGCCGGTGCCCCGGTGGAGATCGCCCCGACCGCACAGGGAATCTGGATGCGCGGGGCCAGCGTCACCATGCTGCACCAGCCCACTCCCCGGACCGACCTGGTGCGCTGGGCCGAGGAGACCACCACGGTGATCGACATGATCGCGGCGAAGGCCGTCGTCGTCTCCGAACCGTTCATGGCGGCCGCGCCTGTGCTGTCCGAGCTGGGCATGACGGTGCTGACCGTCGCCGAGCTCCTGACCGGCCCGCCCACCGACCCCGTCGACACCGCCGACGACGACGTCGCGCTGATGCAGCTGACGTCCGGCTCCACCGGCTCCCCCAAGGCCGTGCAGATCACCCACGCCAACATCGTCGCCAACGCCGAGGCGATGACGGTCGGCTGCGACTTCGACATCGACACCGACGTGATCGTCAGCTGGCTGCCCTGCTTTCACGACATGGGCATGACCGGCTACCTCACTGTCCCCATGTATTTCGGTGCCGAACTGGTCAAGATCACGCCGATGGACTTCCTGCGCGACACCTTGCTCTGGCCGCGCCTGATCGACAAGTACCGCGGCACCATGACCGCGGCACCGAACTTCGCCTATACCCTGCTGGCCAAGCGGCTGCGCCGTCAGGCCGCTCCCGGCGAGTTCGACCTGTCCTGCCTGCGCTGGGCGTTGTCCGGTGCCGAGCAGGTGGACCCCCTCGACGTCGAGGACCTCTGCGATGCGGGCGCCCCGTTCGGTCTGCGCCCCGAGGCGATCGTGCCGGCCTACGGCATGGCCGAGACGACGGTCGCGGTGTCGTTCTCCGAGTGCGGGCGGGGCATGGTGGTCGACGAGGTCGACGCGGATCTGATCGCGGTCCTGCACCGCGCGGTTCCGGCCACCCGTGGCCACACCCGCCGGCTGGTGTCGTTGGGCCGGCCGCTGCCCGGCCTGGAACTGCGCATCGTCGGCGAGGACGGTTGCGTGCTCCCCGCGCGCGGCGTCGGGGTCATCGAGGTCCGCGGCGAACCGGTGAGCCAGGGGTACACCACCGTCGTCGGATTCCTGCCTGCTCAGAACGAGCGCGGCTGGTACGACACCGGCGACCTCGGGTATCTCACCGAGGCCGGCGACGTCGTGGTGTGCGGGCGCATCAAGGACGTCATCATCATGGCCGGGCGCAACATCTTCCCCACCGACATCGAGCGCGCCGCCGGCCGCGTCGACGGCGTGCGGCCCGGTTGCGCGGTAGCGGTCCGGTTGGACGCCGGTATGTCCCGCGAGACGTTCGCCGTCGCCGTCGAGTGCACGGACTTCGACGACCCCGAGCAGGTCCGTCGGATCCAGCGCCAGGTCGCCCACGAAGTGATCGCCGAGGTCGACATGCGGCCCAGGAACGTCGTGGTGCTCGCACCGGGCACGATCCCCAAGACCCCGTCGGGCAAGCTACGCCGAGCGCATTCGCTGGCGTTGGTGGGCTGACCGCAGGCGCCCCAGCGCACCGCCGGTCCTGCGCTCGGACGCGGTCTCCGGCGCGTCGTCACTGGTCGCGGTCAGGAACCGATCCGGCAGGGCGAGCTTGTGGATCGTGCGCAGGGTCAGAAGATACTGCCGCACAAGCGGTCCCGTGGTGTACGGCAGGCCGTACTTGGCGCACAACGCCCTGACGGGCTTCGCGATCTGCGCATAGCGGTTGCTCGGCAGGTCGGGGAACAGGTGGTGTTCGATCTGGTAGCACAGGTTTCCACTGGCGAACGCCAGCACCGGGCCGGCGGTGAAGTTCGCCGTGCCCAGGATCTGTCGCAGATACCACTCGCCCCGTGTCTCGCGTTGCAGGACATCGGCATTGAACTTCTCGGCCCCGTCGGGAAAGTGTCCACAGAAGATCACGACGTAGGCCCACAGGTTGCGCAGCAGATTGGCTGCGCCGTTCGCGGCGAGGGTCCGCCGCCAGCGCCGACGGGTGACCGCGGGCCAGAGCACATAGTCGCGGACCGCCTGGCGGGCGATCTTGCGGGTCAACTCCGTGCGCGCCGCGGCGTGCGCCGCGCTGCCGGCCCCGACGCGGTCCCGCTCGGAATGCACACCGTGCAGCCCGATCCCCCATTCGAAAATAGCTGCCAACAACACATTTCGGAGTGGTTGCACCAGGTGCTCGGGTTTCCACGGCTCGTCCCGGGTTACTCGCATGACACCGAAACCGAGATCGTCGTCGACGCCGACGACGTTGTTGAACACGTGATGCCGGTAGTTGTGGGAGTACCGCCAGTGCGAGGACACCGCCACCATGTCCCACTCCCACGTGTTCGAGTGGATCTCCGGGTCGTTCATCCAGTCCCACTGCCCGTGGCTGACGTTGTGGCCGATCTCCATGTTCTCGACGCTCTTGGCGAACGCCAGCGCCGCGGTGCCGAACAGCCAGCCGGTCCGGGAGCGACTGCACGCGATGAGCAGACGCGCAGCCACATCGAGCGAGCGCTGGAACGCGATGGTGCGACGAATGTAGGCAGCGTCGCGCTCCCCCAGTGAGGCCTCGACCTCGCGGCGGATGCCGTCCAGTTCGTCGGCCAGCGCGTCGATGTCCGTCTCGCTGAGGTGCGCGTACACCGCGATGTCGGAGATGGCCAAAGCGGTGTCCTGTCACGTTGTTGCGGGTGTAGCTGCAGGTTGGAAAACGGAAACCACTCCGGCGCCGGGCGCGACAGCGTGTTGACCTTGTGCCGAGCCTACCGGGCTTCGACATCGCTCCGGGCTTGGTCGTGAAATGTGTTGCTGCACAAACGAACTGGGGAAACCCCAACTCTTGGGCGTAGAACTTGTCGGCCGCAGCGGCTTTCGACCGAACCGGCGCGACAGCCGCACGGACCTCAGAACGGGCCGATGGGCCCGAAGTTCCTCAGGGCCAGCAATCAGGCCTGGCGGTCCCGCCCTGGCGACGAAGGGGCCGACCGGACGGATGAACGGTCAGTGACCGCGAAATGAAATGTGGGCTGGCGGAATGCTTCCACCAGCCCACACGGTAGTCGTCGCCGTCAGACGGCAGACACCCTCACAGCCTGCGGGCCCTTGTTGCCCTGCTCGACCTCGAACTCGACTCGCTGGTTCTCCTCGAGCGAGCGGTATCCGTTGCCGCTGATCTCCGAGTAGTGGACGAACACGTCCTGCGCGCCGCCATCGGGAGCGATGAAGCCGAAGCCCTTATCGCTGTTGAACCACTTCACAGTTCCCTGTGCCATACTTTTCCAACTTCTTTCATTTCGAACGGATGTCGAACAGACATCCGCGCTGAGCCTAGCACGACCTGCGGAAATCCGCCCCATCAAGATTTCCCGGACGGTCGCGGCGCGCGGTCCCCGTCGTGTTACGAGCCCACCTTGCCGGGGGCCGCAGGTGTGGCGACGTCGCAGCGCCACTGTGCGCTTTCGACTTCAGCGAGCTGCCAGACCGCGTGCGCCGTATCGCTGACGCGGTTGTCAGCGAGGCCGTCGCCGGTCGGTAGGCCCGCCGCCGTGCGCAGCATCATCAAACCGAGCGCCTGTGACGTCATGCTCGGCACCACAAGGAGTTTCACCCGCCGCTCGCGCCCGGACACGAACATCAGGCGCGGGCGACGCGGCAGATTGTCGCCCTTCATCATGCGGGCGCCCGCCGCGATCGTCTCGAGGTCGAGTTGACCTTCGGTCGCCGACCAGTTGATCCGGATGTCGACGACCTCGCCCAGGGTGCGGTGCAGGGCGCCGACCAGATCAGGAAGCTCGGCGGCGATCAGCGCCGAGTGGGGCCACCAGGCGCCGTCGATGCTGCCCGTCGACAGGCGGGCCAACGCGAGCCGGGTCGGGCTGGCGGCGCGGCGTGACCGCGCCATCCCGTTCACGTCGTCGGCGAATCGCCGGAGCGGGTCGTGCGCGGCTGATCAGAAAACACCGGCGCCTGCACCGGTTCGCTGGACACCGTGTCGGAAACCGCGACCTGCGGGACGTGACGGTGGGAAAACAGTTCGGACGAATCCATGAACAAGGTCCTCACGTGGTACGGGACAAACCCGTACGTCGGTTACGAGCGAAGAGAATCGCGTCGCAGACCGCATCGCTGGCATCGGGGACACCGTCTCCGGCGCGACACGACCTGCCCGTGACACTACACCGAGGCCTGCGGTTTGGGGGTTGCGCGGATGCGCGCGCCCCGCCGGGGCACGAAGATCACATGCTTGAGCCGCGGCTTCTCCCCCAGCTCGGTGGTGGTGTGCAGGTCGACGCGGCGCAGGATCTCCCGCAACACCACCCGGAACTCCACCATCGCGAACGTCGCCCCGAGGCAGCGGCGGTTACCGCCACCGAACGGGAAGTACGACGACGGGCTCAGCGTCGCGCCCAACATCCGGTCCGGATCGAACCGCTCCGGATTCGGGTACAGCTGGGCGTCGGCGTGCACGGCGACGAGGCCGGGCACCACCATCACCCCGGCCGGCAGCCGGTGCCCCGCGAGCTCCACCGGTTCGGTGAGAATCCGCCCGACATCGAAGACCACCGGCCGGTTGCGCAGCGTCTCCTTGGCCACCGCGTCGAGGTAGTCGTCGTCGCCGTCCTCCGCAGCGCGGACCGCCCGCTGCAACACCGCGGGATGACGGCTCAGCCGCTCCAGCGCCCACGCCAACCCGGTGGCCGTGGTGTCGTGGCCGGCCAACAACAACGTGATCAGCTGATCGCGCAGCTCCCGGTCGGTCATCTCACGCCCGTCCTCGTCGGAGGCGCGCACCAGCATCGAGAGGGCATCGGTGCGCTCGGCCAGGCACGGGTCGGCGCGGTGATCGGCGATCTCGGCGTACAGCAGCCGGTCGGCGTCGGCGATCGCCCTACGCAGCCGTCGCCACGGCCACCTCTGCAGCAACTCCGGCTTCATGACCGCCAGGCTCTGCCACGGACCGATCCGCAGCACCCGGGGCAGCACGACCCGCAGAGCCGCGAGCCGGGCCGGGTCCGTCGTGCCGATCACGGTGCGCAGGATGACCTCCAGCGTGATCTCCGACATCTTCGGTGCCGCCGCGAAGAACCGGTCGCACGGCCAACCGGCGATGTTGTCCGCGGCGATCTGGGCGATCAGGTCCACCTGCGCGGCCACGGCGTCCCGGGCGAACGGCGCGAGCATCAGCCGGCGCCGGTCGCGGTGCACATCGCCGTCGACGACCAGCACCGAGGTGTCCCCCAGTAGTCCCCGGAGCATCGAATTGGCTTCTCCGGCGTGGTAGACCCGCGGATCACCGGAGAACACCGTCTTGATGTCGGCCGGATCGGTCAGATAGACCACGGTGCCCATCGAGGCCACCCGCAATGTGAACGCCGTTCCACAGCGTTGCCGGCACGCGGCGATGAACTGAGGTCCGCAGGACAGCATCAGCGCCGCCTGCACTCCGCGCGGCAGACGTGGACCCGCGGGCAGCGACGTCGTCGTCACCCGGCCCAGCCTACGAGCCGGCGCCCGCGCGGGACGTTCAAACACGTTTACGAGCACCCTCGGCGGGCACCCGCCTCGCGTCGCACAGATCACACCATCCGTGCTGCGTAAGCCGCGGCAACGTGGGAACACAGTTTGCGAAAAGTGTCTGCTCGACGCCTGGACCGGCGTGCCGAGGCAGCACCACACAACCGCACGACACCACTGAACGACGACTTCGAACGACGACAACTTCGAACGACGACGACCCAGAAGGACCACACGATGTCGCGCTTTTTGTTCGCGCTTGGCCAGTCCAGCTTCCGGCACCGCTGGTGGGTGCTCGGCGCCTGGCTGGCAGTGCTGATCGCGGTGGTGGTCGGCTTCCTCGGGTTCCGCGGACAGCCCAGCGACAACTTCACCATCCCCGGCACCGAATCCCAGCGCGCCGTGGAGCAGCTGCAGCAGAACCTCCCCGCGTTCAGCGGGGCGCAGACCCAGCTGACCTTCGTCGCGCCCGAAGGCCGCGCCATCACCGACCCGACGCTGACACCGGCGATCAACGAGGCCGTCGCCGCCGCCAACAACGTCGAGAACGTCGCGGCGGCCGCCGGCCCGAGCCAAACCGGCCAGATCGCCCCCGACGGCCGCGTCGGGCTGGGCACCGTGCAGTGGACCCAGCAGATCGGCGAGGTCTCCGAGTCGTCGTTGACGTCGCTGGAAGACGCGATGGCCCCCGCCGAGCAGGCGGGACTGCGCGTCGAATACGGCGGCAGCGTCTACCCCGGGTACAAAGTCGACGTGCCGCACCTGCCGGAGATCATCGGCATCGGGGTGGCGTTCCTCATCCTCGTCATCACCTTCGGGGCGGTCGTGGCCGCCGGGCTACCGATCATCACCGCGGGGGTGGGCGTCGGCATCGGCGCGCTCGGGATCTTCGTCGCCGCCGCGTTCGTGGACATGCCGACCGCAGCGCTCTCCCTGGCGCTGATGCTCGGACTGGCGGTCGGCATCGACTATGCGTTGTTCATCCTCAACCGCTACCGCAACAACCTGCTGTTGCTGATGCCGCGCGACGAGGCGGCCGGGCTGGCGGTCGGCACCGCCGGCGGCGCCGTCGTTTTCGCGGCACTCACCGTGATCATCGCGCTGTGCGGCCTGGCGGTGGTGGGCATCCCGTTCCTGACCTACATGGGTCTGGCCGCGGCGGTGTCGGTGTTCATCGCGATGCTGATCGCGGTGACGCTACTGCCCGCCCTGTTCGGATTCGCCGGCGGGCAGGTCGCGCGCTTCATCCAACCCCCGCTGCAGCCCGGCCGCCCCAAGGAGGTCGCCCAGGTGGCGACCTACACCCCGCACCGCACCATGGGAGCGACGTGGGCGCGGTTCGTGGTCCGATTCCGCAAGCCGCTGCTGGTGACCGGTGCCGCCGGATTGATCCTGATCGGATTACCCACCCTCGGAATGCATCTGGTCCTGCCCAGCGGTGCGTCGCAGCCGGAGTTCAGCACCGCACGTCAGGCCTACGATGTGACCGCCGAGCATCTCGGCCCCGGCTTCAACGGCCCGCTGCTGGTCGTCGCCGACCTCAGTGACGCCACTGATCCGCGGGCGGTGCAGACCATCGCGGCCAACCTCGGTCGTGAGCAGGGCGTCGTTGCCGCCGCCCCGGCCGGAGGCAACCAGGACACGGCCGCCATCCAGGTCATTCCGGCGACCGGCCCCAACGACACCGCCACCGCGGACCTGGTCCAGCGCATCCGCGCCGACCGCGACGCCATCGAAGCCGACACCGGGGCAACGATTCTCGTCGGCGGCAACACCGCCTCGAACATCGATACCTCCGCCAAGCTGGCCGCTGCGCTACCGGTGTTCATCATCGTCGTCGTCGGCCTCGCGTTCGTGCTGCTGACCGTCGCGTTCCGCGCCGCGTTGGTCCCGCTGACATCGATCGTCGGGTTCCTGCTGTCGGTGTTCGCCGCGGTCGGCGTCCAGGTCGCGATCTTCCAATGGGGCTGGGGCGCATCACTTCTCGGAATCACCCCCGGTGAGACGATCAGCTTCCTGCCGATCATCGTGCTGGCCATCGTCTTCGGCTTGTCCAGCGACTACGAGGTGTTCGTGGTGTCGCGCATCCGCGAGGAGCTCTCCCGCACAGACACCGCGGTGGACGCCGTCCGCAGCGGGGTCGGGCTCTCGGCGCGCGTCGTCACCGCCGCGGCGTTGATCATGTTCGGCGTGTTCATCGCCTTCCTCGCCGGCGGCGACCCGATCATCAAATCCATCGGGCTGACCCTGGCCGTCGGCGTGTTCCTCGATGCGTTCGTGGTGCGGCTGACATTGATTCCCGCGGTGATGGCCATGCTGGGTGACACGATGTGGAAGCACTCCAAGTGGTTCGGCCGCTACGTCCCCGATCTGGACATCGAGGGGACCAAGCTGGAGGCCGAGCACCGCAGCCCGGTGCCGGCGTAATCCGTTGGGCTAGAACGCCGCCAGCAACTCCATCACCAGCACCACCGCGGTGACGGCGAACAGTGCGGCGAACAGCCCGATCGCCACAAACGTCACCACGGCCCGCGGGGTCAGGTTGCGCCCCGCGGTGGGGTCGGCGTTCGACGTCGCCGAGGTCTGCGCCGAATCCGGCGGCGTCTCACCCGGAGGAACACCCCCGGCACGGTCTGGACCGGGGGCGTTCTCGGGGGCGGGATCCGGCGGAAGAGCGGTCATGATCGTCCTGTCTGGGCAGCTTGGCGCGGGGCGTTCCGGGCTTCGTCGCGCCGGCGTCGCAATTCGGCGTCGGCCTGTCGGAGACGCCGGGCGGCAATCTCGTCGAGGTGCGCCGCCTCTTCCAGTTCGGCGGCGCGCTCGATGCGGGCGACACCTTCGTCCTCGAGGGCACCGTCGGCGAGCACGATGCCGACCGCCGCGTCCAGCGCGCCGATGGCACGCTCGAACAGCAACCGCACCGGCGCTTCCGGGCCCATCCGGGCGACCAGTTGTTCCTCCAGCATCCGGATCGGAACCCGTCCCAGCCGGTACTGCGTCCGCAGGATCGCCCACGGAATGGTGCGAATTCTCATCGACGCTCCTCTTCGTTCCGGGTGTGGTGGTCGTACCCCGGTCAGCGCCTTTTACACGTTTGCGGCCGGGTCGCGCAGGTGCGCAGCTACCTCGATGCGGGGTTGGACGAGCTGTACGTCCAACAACTCGGACCGGACATGGCCGACTCTTCGACGCCTACGCGCGAGAAGTGCACCCGCCGTTGCGCTGAGCCGCTACCCGCCGGCGCCGTTGATCTGCGGCTTGTCGATCATGCCGCGCTCGACGCCCCACATGGTGGCGATGGCCCGATAGTCGCCAGTCTCGATCAGGTGCTCGAGTGCCTGCCGCAGTGATTCCGCGAGCTGTGAGTCCTTGGGCACCGGCCAGCCGTAGGGGGCCGAATCGAACACGTCGCCGGCGGGCACCAGGTCACCACGGGAGAGTTTGACCGCGAAACCGGTCACCGGCGAATCCGCCGACATCGCGTCCACCTCACCCTTGACCAGCGCCGCGGTCACGGCGTCCTGGCTGGCGAACTCGACGATCTCCAGCGGCGCCATGCCGGCAGCCACACACTCGTCGCTCTTGCGCGGCAATTCTTCGGTGGCCTGCAATGTCCCTTGCGCCACACCGATTTTGACGCCGCACGCGGCGGCAGGACCGACCACGACCCCGGGGCGCGACGCCCACTGTGTACCGGCTTCGAAGTAGGTGACGAAATCGACGAGCTGCTCGCGTTGCGCGGTGTCGGTGACCGAGGACATCCCGACGTCGACCGTCCCGGCCTGCACCGACGGCAGGATCTGGTCGAACGGGATCTGGCGGTAGTCCGGAACCAGGCCCAGCACCCGGGCCACCGCGTTCATCAGCTCGACGTCGAAACCGACCAGCTGACCGTCGGCGTTCTTGAACTCCATCGGCGCGTACGGCACGTTCACGCCGATCACCAGCCGGCCGGTCTCGCGGATGTCGGCGGGCACGGTCTCGGCGATGTGCGCGATCGCGCCGTCGGGCAGATCCTGCGCATCGGCGTCGCGCCACGGCGCCCACATCCACGCCCCGACGGCCGTCGCGGCCAGGACAACCGCGGCCGCACCGGCGAGGGCCAGCACGCGTCTTGGCAACCGTCGGTCGCTGCGCGCCGAGTGCCGTGATCCGCGGGCCCGCCGCACCGGCGCGTTGAGCGCGCGCCGGGCGGCGACGGCGAGTTCACCGGCGCTCTGGTAGCGCTTGGCCGGCTTCTTGGCCATTCCCTTCGCGATGACGGAGTCGAACGCTGCCAGCCGCGGATCGGTGTCCGACGGGCGCGGCAGCGGGGCCATCATGTGCCCGGCGATCTGCTGCTCGAGGCTGTCGGCAGGGTACGGCCGCGACCCGGTGAGCAGCTCGTAGAGCACGCAGGTCAGTGCGTAGACGTCGGAGCGGGCGTCGACCTGGCCGGCCTCGAAACGCTCGGGCGCCATGTAGGCCAGCGTGCCCAGGGTGCTGCCCGCGGTGGTCAGGGCCTGCTCCCCGGCGGTGCGGGCCAGCCCGAAGTCGATCAAGTAGACGAAGTCGCGGCCGGTGATCAGGATGTTCGACGGCTTGATGTCGCGGTGGATGAGCCCGGCTTTGTGCGCGGAGTCCAGCGCGTGCGCGACCTGCTCGACGACGTGCACCGCGAACGGCGCCCCGAGCGGCTTCTCCGTCTCGGCGAGCATCGCGCCCAGATTGCGGCCCTCGATCAGGCGCATGTCGAGGTAGAGCCGGCCGTCGATCTCGCCGTAGCTGTGGATGGGCACGACGTGCGGGTCGTTGATCCCTGCGGCGGATTGGGATTCACGGCGGAACCGAGCCTGGAAGACCTCGTCCTCGGCCATGTGGTGCGGCAGCACCTTCAGCGCGACGACACGGTCGGTCCTGGTGTCGTAGGCCTGATAGACCTCGCCCATCCCGCCCCGGCCGATCAGCTTCTGAAGCCGATAGTGCCCGAATGGTGTCGCATTCACCGCTGGTCTCCTCGGCTGCGGCCAATCGGTTCGTGCGTTGAAGCTACCTCATGTCCGCCGCGGTCGCCCCCGAGCCGGGAAACCCGGGATACCGGGGATGAGCAGGGTTTCGCTGGGTGTTCTGCCGGCGGTGCGACGGTCCGGCAAGCGCCGTGGTCAGAGTCGGTACATCTCCCGGGCCATCGCGGCCTGCTCGAAGACCCGGTCCCGCTGCGCCGGGTAGTGGCGCTTGCCGGGCTTGGCCGGGCCGGCGGTCGTCGTGTCGTCCCGCACCAACGCCGTGGACTGCGGCGCGATGGGCGCCTGCAGCCACCGCAACAGAGCAGACAGCGACCACCGCCGGGCATGCGCACCGGTCACGGAATCCATGGACAGAGAAGCCATGTCATTTCACCTCACCTCGTGGGCTGGCCGCGGCTCGGATTCCGCGAAGCGCCCGAACTGATTCCGAACGTAACATAAGAAATAGAAGTTGCCAACAGAATTTGTACTTTGCGATTGAAATGTGAGTGAATGGGTACCATGGCGGACGTGGCACGCAAGACCTACGGACAGTTCTGCGGGCTGGCCCATGCCCTCGACGTGGTCGGCGAGCGCTGGACGCTGCTGATCGTGCGTGAGCTGGGCACGGGACCGAAGCGCTACACCGACCTGGCCGACGCTCTTCCCGGAATCGGGACCAGCCTGCTGGCCACCCGCGTCCGCCAGCTCGAGACCGACGGCGTCATCCAGCGCCGCCTCGCCGTCGGACAACCCGGCTCCGCGGTGGTCTACGAGCTCTCCGAGGCCGGCCGCGAACTCGCACTCGCCATGATTCCGCTCGCCACCTGGGGTGCCCGGCACCAGATGACCGACGCCGACGTCGGCCGCGAGGCCTTCCGGGCCGAATGGCTACTGAGCTTCCTGGCCGCCGATCTCACCGGCGACATGGACCCCGGCCCCGATGCGCTCTACGAGTTCCACATCGGGGACAGCACCGCCTGCCTGCAGGTCCGCGGCGGACGAATGCGGGTGGCGCCCGGGCCGGCCGCGACGCCACCCGACGTCACCGTGCGGGCCGCGGCGCCGACGGTCGCCGCGCTGCTCGGCAGGCAGCTCACGCTCAGCGACGCGGTGCGTTCCGACCAGGTCGACATCTCGGGAGACACTGCGGCCACCGACGCGCTGGTCGCGCTCATCGAAAGCCACCTCGCCCTGTCCTGAGGCACCCGGGCCAGGTGCGTCGATTGATCTAATCGACGCATCAATGATGTGAGAAATGGTCTTGGACAGGCATGGATATGCCTCATACCGTTGACGTCATGACTGCGACGATTCCCGAAACCCACCGTCTCACCGGTCAGATGATCATCGCCGGGACGCCCGTGCGCGGGACGGGCACGCAGATCCACGCGTTCGACCCCGCCGCCGGCGCCGCGCTGGACCCGCCGTATCACCACGGTGACGCCGGCAACGTCGACGCCGCCTGCGCCGCGGCCGCCGACGCGTTCGGTACCTACCGCGCCACCACCTCCGACCAACGGGCCCGCTTCCTCGAGGCGATCGCTGGGCAGATCGAGGCGATCAGCGAGCCCCTGATCGCGCGCGCCGTCGCCGAAACCGGGCTGCCGCAGGCACGCATCACCGGCGAGGTCGGCCGCACCACCGGGCAGCTGCGCCTGTTCGCCGAAGTGCTGCGCGAAGGCAGTTACCAGGGGGCCCGCATCGACACCGCCCTGCCCGACCGGTCCCCGCTGCCCCGCCCGGACCTGCGCCAACGCTTCATCGGACTGGGTCCCGTCGCCGTGTTCGGCGCCTCGAACTTCCCGCTGGCCTTCTCGGTCGCCGGCGGGGACACCGCCTCCGCACTGGCCGCCGGATGTCCGGTCGTGGTCAAGGCCCACGACGCCCACCCCGGCACCTCCGAGCTGGTCGGACGCGCCGTCACCGCCGCGGTCGCCGAATCCGGCATGCCCGCGGGAACGTTCTCACTGCTGTTCGGTTCGGGCGCCGGCCTCGGGATCGCGCTCGTGACCGATCCGCGGATCAAAGCCGTCGGCTTCACCGGATCCCGCTCGGGTGGCACCGCCCTGGTCGCCGCCGCTGCCGCACGACCCGAACCCATCCCGGTCTACGCCGAGATGAGCTCCATCAACCCCGTCTTCGTCCTCGACGGCGCCCTGGCCGGCCGCGGCAACGAACTCGGCCGCGCGTTCGTCGCATCGTTGACGATGGGATCCGGGCAGTTCTGCACCAACCCCGGACTGGTCATCGCCGTCGACGGCCCGGGCCTCGACGCATTCGTCGCCGCAGCCCGCGAGGCGCTGGCACAGGCCCCGGCCACACCCATGCTCACCCCGGCCATCGCCCGCAGCTACGCCGAGGGCGTCACCGCGCTGTCCGGGGCGGCCGAGCTGGTCGGCCGCGGCCAGGACGCGAGCAACGAATGCGGTTGCCACGCAGCCCTGTTCACCACCGATGCGGAGAGCTTCCTGAACTCCGAGGCGCTGCAGGCCGAGGTGTTCGGCTCGTCGAGCCTGATCGTGCGCTGCGCCGACGCCGCGGAGATGCACGCCGTCGCCGACGGTATCGAAGGGCAGCTGACCGCGACCGTGCACGCCGACGACTCCGACCTCGACGCCGCTGCCGAACTGCTGCCGCGCCTGGAGCTCAAGGCCGGACGGATCCTGTTCGGCGGGTGGCCCACCGGCGTCGAGGTCAGCCACGCCATGGTGCACGGCGGCCCGTTCCCGGCGACGTCCGACTCCCGCAGCACCTCCGTGGGTAGCCGCGCGATCGAACGCTTCCTGCGGCCGGTGTGCTACCAGAATGTTCCGAAGTCCCTGCTGCCCAGTGCAATTGCGGACGGCAACCCCGATCACCTGTGGCGGCGCATCGACGGCCGGCTCAGCCAGGACTGACCCCACCCACCGACCGGGCCCCAGGCCCGACAACCCCTGCTAGGAGCCCTTGATGCGTTCCACGTCCCGCCCGTCCTTCGACGGAGTGCTGTTCTTCCCCGTCACCCCGTTCACCGAGACCGGCGACGTCGACGTCGACGCCCTGGCCGACCACATCGCCAAAGGGGTCGCAGCCGGGCCGGGCGGCGTGTTCGTCGCCTGCGGCACCGGCGAATTCCACGCCCTCGACGACCAGGAGTTCAGCACCGTCGTCCGCACCGCGGTGGACGTGGTCGCCGGGCGGGTTCCCGTCTATGCCGGTGCGGGCGGATCGGTGGCGCAGGCCAAGCGGTTCGCGACGGTCGCGCAGCAGGTGGGCGCCGACGGGCTGCTCCTGCTTCCCCCCTACCTCGTCGAGGTGCCCCAGCCCGGCCTGGTCGACTACACCCGCGCCGTCGCCGGCGCGACCGACCTTCCCGTCATCGTCTACAACCGCGGCAACGCGCGGTTCACCGAGGCGTCGGCGGTGGCGGTGGCGAAGATCGACAACGTCGTCGGGTTCAAGGACGGCACCGGCAACCTCGACCAGGTCGCGCGCATCGTGTCGGCCATCACCAGCGAGGTCGACCCCGACTTCCTGTTCTTCAACGGGCTGCCCACCGCCGAGACCACGCAGCAGGCCTACCGGGCGATCGGGGTGCCGCTGTACTCGTCGGCGACGTTCGCGTTCGCACCCGACTTGGCGCTGGCCTTCTACGACGCGCTGGAAGCCGACAACCGCCACCTCGCCGAGGACCTGTTGCGCACCTTCTTCCACCCGCTGGTGCGGTTGCGCGACACCGTCCCCGGCTACGCGGTCTCGCTGGTCAAGGCAGGCGTCACGATGGAAGGCGTGCCCGCCGGGCCGGTGCGTCCGCCGCTGGTGATGCCCACCGCGACCGACATCGACGAGCTGGCCTCGATCGTCGCCGCCGGCCGCGCCGTGATGACCGGCGCACTGTCGCAGGCGATCTGACCGTGGGCCCGCTGCGCATCACCGGCGCCCGCATCACCCCGGTCGCGTTCCGCGACCCGCCGCTGCTCAACACCGTCGGTGTGCACCAGCCGTACGCGCTGCGCGCCATCATCCAGCTGGACACCGACGCGGGCCTCGTCGGCCTGGGCGAGACCTACGCCGACACCCGGCACCTGGCCCGGCTGCGGGCCGCCGCCGACGCGATCACGGGTCTGGATGTGTTCGCGCTCAACATGATCCGCGCGGCGATCGCTGACACGCTACGCGGCGACACCGCGGCCGTGGGCACCGCCGGGATGATCACCTCGGCCAGTGCCGTGGACCAGGTGCTGTCCCCGTTCGAGGTGGCCTGCCTGGACGTGCAGGGCCGCGCGCTCGGGAGGCCCGTGTCGGATCTGCTCGGCGGTGCGGTGCGCGATGCCGTGCCGTTCAGCGCGTACCTGTTCTACAAGTGGGCCGCCCACCCCGGCGCCGAACCCGATGCGTTCGGCGCCGCGCTCGACCCGGACGGCATCGTCGCCCAGGCGCGGCGCATCGTCGACGAATACGGTTTCACCGCCGTCAAACTCAAGGGCGGGGTGTTCGCACCGGAGGAGGAGATGGCGGCGATCGAGGCGCTGGCCGCCGCGTTCCCCGGGATGCCGCTGCGCCTGGACCCCAACGCCGCCTGGACACCGCAGACCTCGGTCAAGGTCGCCTCCGGGCTGGCCGGCATCCTCGAGTATCTGGAGGACCCCACCCCGGGCCTGGACGGGATGGCCGAGGTGGCCGCGCAGGCGCCGATGCCGCTGGCCACGAACATGTGCGTCGTCGCGTTCGACGAACTCGCCCCCGCGGTCGCCAAGAGCTCGGTGCGGGTGGTGCTTTCCGATCACCACTACTGGGGCGGCCTGCAGCGGTCGCGGCTGCTGGCCGGCATCTGCGAAACGTTCGGGCTGGGGCTGTCGATGCACTCCAATTCGCATCTGGGCATCAGCCTGGCCGCGATGGTGCACCTGGCCGCGGCCACCCCGAATCTGACCTATGCGTGTGACACGCACTGGCCGTGGAAGAGCGAGGACGTCGTCGCGCCCGGTGTGCTGTCGTTCGTTGACGGGTCGGTGCCGGTTCCGACGACACCGGGGCTGGGCGTCGACATCGACGACGACGCGCTGGCGGCGCTGCACGAGCAGTACCTGCGCTGCGGGATCCGCGACCGCGACGACACCGGCTACATGCGCAGCATCGATCCGTCGTTCCAGACCGCCAGCCCGCGCTGGTAGTTCTACCGTGGTCGCATGACGGAACAACCCGCGGCGATCGACGCCGCTCACCCACCCGAGGCACTGCTCAAGGTGGCCAACCCGGTTCTGCGACGGGTGCTGCGCACTCCGCTGGGGCGCCCGCTCGGCGAGTTCATGCTCGTCGAGTTCACCGGGCGCAAGACCGGGCGGCGGTATTCCGTGCCGGTCAGCGCGCACCGTCTGGAGGGCGATCTGTATGCCGTGCTGGAAGCGAACTGGAAGTACAACTTCCGCGGCGGTGGTGACGCCGTCGTGCATCACCGGGGGAACAGGACCGCGATGCGCGGTGAACTGATCACCGAACCGGCCGCAGTCGTCGACATCGTCGACCGCTTGGCGAAGTCCTACGGCGCCAAGCGGGCTCAGCGCTACATGGGGTTGACGTTCCGCGACGACCGGGTCCCCTCGGCGGCCGACTGGCAGGACGCGGTCGGCCGGCTCGGACTCGCGGCCATCAAGCTCACCCCCGTCTGAATCGTCGGCACTACACTGATGCCGTGCCGCGCCTCAACAGGCGCAGACTGATACGAGGAGTGCATCGGTGTTCTCGTTGGCCCGGTTGCAGTGCTTCGTCGCCGTGGCCGAGGAGCTGCACTTCGGTCGCGCCGCCGAACGCCTGCACATGACCCAGCCGCCGCTGTCGCGCCAGCTGCAGCAACTGGAAAGCGAACTGGGCGTTCAGCTGATCGATCGCACCACCCGGACCGTCACCCTGACCCCGGCGGGCGCAGCGTTCCTGCCCGACGCCCGCCGCATCCTGCAACTGGCCGAAGGCGCCGCGCAGACCGTCAAACGCATCCCCGCCGGTGACCTCGGCACCGTCGTCGTCGGCTTCACCGCGGCCTCCGCGCACGCCGTGCTGCCGCGGCTGCTGGCACGGGCCCGCGAGCGGCTGCCCGACGTGAAGCTGGACCTGCGCGAAATGGTGACATCAGCCCAGATCGACGGCCTGATGTCCGGTGAGCTGGACCTCGGGATGGCCCGCCCGCCGTTGAAGCGGCCCGGTCTGGTGTCGCGCCCGCTGCTGCACGAGCAGCTGGTGGTCGCGCTGCCCGCCGAGCACCCGCTGTCGGGCCTGTCGCGGCAGCTGACGCTCAACGACCTCGACGGCGAGGACCTGATCATGTACTCCCCGGTGCAGGCCCGCTACTTCAACGAGCTGCTGATCAGCACGTTCACCATCGCCGGCGCCACCCCGCGCTACGTGCAGTACGTCACCCAGGTGCACACCATGCTGGTGCTGGTGCGCTCGGGCATCGGACTGGCGCTGGTGCCGGCGTCCGCGGCCACGCTGCATCCCGAGGGCGTGGTGTTCCGCACGATCGGGGCTTTCCGGGAACGGCCGGTGGAACTGGACGCCGTGTGGCGTGGCGACTCCACCAACCCGGCACTGGTGCGGTTGCTCAAAGACGTTCTGCCGCAGCAGGAGTGGACCACCGACGCGCTCGTCGAAGAGGTCGTCTAGAGCAGCTGAGGAAGCCGGTCGGGAATCACGAACGACGCGCCCGTCGTCACCGGGCCGCCCGGCCGGGTCACGAACGGCACGGTGCGGAAGTCCGCGCGCAGCTCGTCGGGAGTGAGCGTCGCACGCAGATAGCCGCGCCGGTTGCTGAAGTACCGGATGTGCGGGTTCTCCGGCAGGATTGCCTCGACATCGGCTCGGGTGTCGGATCCGTCGCCGCCGGAAGTGATCGACGTCGTCACCAACTCGGTGGCCACCGGAGCCGACAGCGGATCCTCCGGGTGCCTGCGGATCTCAGCGGCCCAGTGCGCGTGTACGTCTCCGGTGAGGACCACGCCGTTGCGCACCGCCGAGTCGGCGATACCGGCGATGACGCGGTCCCGCTCGGCGACGTAACCGTCCCACGCATCCAGGTTGGCGCCGCGCGCCGGGCCGGCGGCGAGCTCCAGCGGCGCGAAGAACACCTGCTGTGCCAGCAGATCCCAGCGAGCCCGCGACTGCGCGAAACCGTCGAGCAGCCAACGCTGTTGGTCTGTGCCGAGCAGGGTGCGGTGCGGGTCGAAGCGCTCCGCGCAGTCACTGCGGTACCGGTCGCCGCACGCCTGATCGGAGCGGTACTGTCGGGTGTCGAGCATGTGAAATGTTGCCAGCGCGCCCCATTCGACGAGGCGGTACAACCGCATGCCGCCGTTCCGGGCCTTCGCGGATGCGCGCAGCGGCATGTTCTCGTAGTACGCCTGCAGCGCCGCAGCCCTGCGTGCAGGGAACCCGGCATCGGGTGTCTTCGGGATGTCACCGGCCCAGTTGTCGGCCAGCTCGTGGTCGTCGAACACCACCAGCCACGGCGCCGCGGCGTGCGCCGCCTGCAGGTCGGGGTCGGTGCGGTACTGGGCGTGACGCTGGCGGTAGTGCGCCAGCGTCACGGTCTCCGGGCCGGCGTGATCGCGCACCCGCTCACCACTGGCGGCGTACTCATAGAGGTAGTCACCCAGGTGCACAACAACATCGGGATGCTCCTCGGCGAGGCGGCGGTATGCGGTGAACCAGCCGTGCTGATAGTTCGAGCACGACGCCGCGCACATCGTCAAGGTCGCGTTCAGGGCGTCCGGCGCCGGCGTCGTGCGGGTGCGACCGACCGGCGAGAGATAACCCTCGGCACGGAACCGGTAGAAGTATTCGCCGGCGGTCGGCAGCCCGGCCAACTCGACGTGCACGCTGTGCGCGTCCTCGGGGGCGGCGACGGCATGACCCCGCTGCAGCGGCCGGGTGAACGCCTCGTCGGCGGCGATCTCCCACTGCACCTCCACGGTGCGCGCTGGCATACCGCCCAGGCCGTCGTCGGCCAGCGGTCGCGGTGCCAGCCGCGTCCAGATCACGGCACCGTCGGGACTCGGATCCCCCGAAGCCACCCCGAGGGTGAACGGGTCGGCCGGGACGGGTCCGCGGCGGGGTGTCCCGGTGAATCCGAGCAGTGGAGCGGCGGCCAGGCCTGCCGCGCCCTTGAGGACGGTGCGGCGGCTGATATTGGGCGACACGGCGCAGTGTCGGAGAGCGGCCTGTCCGGGCGATGGCCGGCAGGCGACGGGTGTCTCTCGGCGGCCGGGCCGTCACGGGAACTGTTCGTGAACGCCAGTTGGCCGCGTCTGCGATTTCGGCCCGCTGAGCTGCGTCGCGGCTCTACCATCGACATATTCGCAAAGGAGCATGTCATGGCTAGAGATGACCACAAGATCTCCGAGAAGTTGAGAAACCAGGGCTGCCGCTGCCACTGCGCCACCTGCAAGGGCGACGGCCACTGCCACAACATCGCCGCCGGGTGCGCCGTCCGCCGCTGACCTGACGCGGGCCCCGGTCTTTTCGGGGCCCGCCATTATCGCGGCGCTGGCCGCGCTCGTCGCGAGTGAGAAGCCAGGGCTGCGATCGCGGGTCCGGGCGCAGCCCGGAATCCTATTTCGCGGCGGCGGGCAGCGGGACCGGGGTGATCAGCGCGCCGGTGGCGAGGAATTCGTCGAGGTTGCGCAGGGTCAGCGCCTCCATCGCGGCGCGCGTCTGCACCGTGCCGCTGGCGACGTGTGGCAGCAGCACGACGTTGTCCAGCGCGAACAGCTGCTCCGGCACCTGCGGCTCGTCGGTGAACACGTCCAGGCCCGCGCCGGCGAGGCGGCCGTCCAGCAGCGCCGACACCAACGCGTCCTGGTCGACCACGCTGCCGCGGGCGATGTTGATCAGGTAGCCGTCGGATCCCAGCGCATCCAGCACGGCGCGGTCCACCAGATTGCGGGTGCCGTCGCCGCCGGCCGCGGCCACGATCAGCACGTCGACCCCGCGTGCCAGGTCCACCGGCGATGCGGCGTAGGTGTAGGGCGAGTCCGGCACCTCGCGCCGGTTGTGGTAGCTGATCGAGCAGCCGAAAGCGCTCAGCCGCAACGCAATCGCCGTCCCGATCCGGCCCAGGCCGACAATGCCGACGCGGGTGTTGCTGACCTGACGGGTCAGCGGATAGTTGCCGTCCACCGGCCAGCGGCCGGCACGCAGGTAGCGGTCGGCGGCCGAGAACTGGCGCAGCGTGTCGATCATCAGCCCGACAGCGGTGTCGGCCACACAGTCGGTCAGCACGTCGGGGGTGTTACTGACCGCCACGCCTCGCGCCGCGGCGGCGTCGATGTCGGTGGTGTCGTAACCGACGCCGAAGTTGACGACCGCGCCGAGGTTCGGCAGCGCCGCAAACAACTCGGCGTCCACGCCGGTCCGGCCGGAGGTCACCACCGCGGTGATCTCGGCGCCGTGCTGCGACAGAAAGCTCTGACGTTCCTCACCGGCGTCGGGCAGCACCCAGGCGGCGTAGTCGTCGACCAGCGTGGCCGACAGCGACGGTTTCAGGGGGCCGACCTGCAGGACGGTTCGCTTCGTCGCGGCTGGGCGATGCTCGGTGGACGCAGTCATAGTGCTCTTCACGCTACGGCGACCTGCGGATACCCGTCCACGTCCGAAATAGCATGGACTGATAGCCAAACCGCATAGCTATCCGAGTTCGCCCCGCGCCGGGGTATCACGACCGCACCGCTGCGGTCGAAATACCAGCTCAGGGCCGGTGTGACGACGCAGCGGCAGCGTTTCCTACACCCGAAAATCCCCCGGATACGGCCATTTGAGCAGGGTTGACGGTCTCCAAAACGCCGCCATAGCGTGTGGCTGTCATCACACATCGCATCTACATACGTAGACGCCAGACATTCCCATCCCCGGGAGGATCGATGAAGCGGAACACACGGCGCCTGACCGCGATGGCCCTCGCGGGAGTCGCCGTCGCCGCCAGCGGCTGCTCGGTCGCCAACTCCGGCGGAGGCGGATACGACCTCAACACGCTGCGCATCGTCCTGCCCCAGGAGCCCCCCACGCTCGAACCCTGCGAGAGCTCACTGACCTCCACCGGCGTCGTGGTGCGCTCCAACATCACCGAGCCGCTGGTGGAGCGCAACCCGACCACCGGTGACCTGGAGCCGCTGCTGGCCACCGACTGGGAGCAGAGCAGCCCCACCGAGTGGACGTTCACCCTGCGCGACGGTGTGACCTTCTCCGACGGGGCGCCGTTCACCGCCGAGGACGCCGCATTCTCGATCGACCGCGCGGTCAACTCCGATCTGCAGTGCAACGTCGACGGTTACGTCTTCGGTGACGAGGTGCTGACCCTGCAGACCCCCGACGAGAACACCGTCGTGGTCGGCACCACCAAACCGGATCCGATTCTGCCGCTACGCCTCTCGTTCGTCGAGATCGTGCCCCGCACCACCAGCATGACCGAGAAGGTGCGCGAGCCGATCGGCACCGGGCCCTACGCGATCCGCGACTGGGAGTACGGACAGAAGCTGATCCTGGCCCGCAACGACACCTACTGGGGTGACGCGCCGGCGTTCCCGGTCGCCGAATACCAGTGGCGCAGTGAGGGAAGCGTACGCGCGGCGATGATCACCAACGACGAAGCCGACATCGCCACCGGACTCGGCCCCGAGGACGGCGCCGGCGACCTCGGGGTGCCGTTCCAGAACAACGAGACCACCGCACTGCGCATGCAGGCCACCGAGCCGCCACTCGACGACATCCGCGTCCGCCAGGCCATCAACTACGCCACCAACCGCACCGGCATCGTCAAGGCCCTGTTCCGCGATTTGGGTCAGCCCGCCGCCCAGCTGATCCCGTCCGGAGTGGTCGGCTACAACGACCAGTTACAGCCCTGGCCGCACGACACCGACAAGGCCAAGGCGCTGATCGATGAGGCGCGCACCGACGGTGTGCCGGTGGACAGGGAGATCCGTCTGATCGGACGCACCGCGCAGTTCCCCAAGATCGCCGAGACCATCGAGGTGCTGCAGAGCGAGTTCGCCGAGATCGGCCTCAACGTCAAGATCGAGATGATGGACACCGCCTCCCAGCTCGAGTACCAGCTGCGGCCGTTCCCCCCGAACACCGGGCCCTACCTGCTGATGATCATGCACGGCAACCAGGCCGGGGACGCCGCGTTCACGATGGACCAGTACATGCTCTCCGACGGACCGCAGAGCGCCTACGGCACAGCGGAGTTCGACGCGAAGATCCGGGCCGCCGAGCAACTCGAGGGCGAGGCCCGCCAGGATGCGTTCGCCGAACTGTTCGCCGAGGAGCCCCAGCAGATCATGCAGATGGCCTACCTCGCCCACATGCGCGGCATCCTCGGCAAGTCGCCACGCGTCGACTACACCCCCAATTCGGCGACCGGCGACGAGATGCGCCTGGCCGCAATGTCACCCGCCGCCGACCGGACCGACAAGTCCTGAGAAACAGGAAGGCCCAGCCCATGTTCTCCTTCGTCCGGCGCCGGATGTACACCAGCGCCCTCCCGCTGATCATCGTCCTGCTCGGGGTGTTCCTGCTCGCCCGGCTCACCGGTGACCCGACGAACCTGTACCTGTCGGAGTCGGCCACCCCCGAGCAGCGTGCCGCGTTCGCCGAGCAGAACGGATTCAACGATCCGCTGATCACCCAGTTGGTCGACTACTTCAAGGGCGTCCTGCACCTGGACTTCGGCACCTCGCTGCGCACCGGTGAATCGGCCGCGGAGATGGCGTTGCGCGCCTTCCCCGCCACGCTGCAACTCGCGTTCGCGACGATGCTGCTGGCGATCGTCGGAGCCGTCGTCGTCGGCTGCTGGGCCGCCTACCGCCCGAACTCGCTGGCCGACCGGTTCTCCAGCCTGCTGTCGATGACCGCGGCGTCCATCCCCGACTTCTGGTTCGCCATCACCGGGGTGTGGCTGTTCGCGGTGCTCCTCGGAGTGCTGCCCACCTCGGGTGTCGACGCCGGTGTGCTGTCCTGGATCCTGCCCGTCGCGACGCTGATGATCCGTCCCCTGGGTGTGCTCACCCAGGTGGTGCGCGGGGCGATGGTCTCGGCCCTGTCGGCGCCCTACATCCGGCTGGCACGCAGCAAGGGCGCCGGCGACTTCCGCGTCGTGTCCCACCACGCGCTGCGCAACGCCGCAGCACCCGCGCTCACCGTCGCCGGCGACCTGATGGTCAGCCTCATCAACGGCGCGGTGGTGGTCGAGGCCATCTTCGGCTGGCCCGGCATCGGCAAGCTGATGATCGACGCGATCCTGCAACGCGACTTCGCCGTCCTACAGGCCGCCGTGCTGCTCACCGCCGTCAGCATCTTCCTGCTCAACATCATCATCGACGCCTGCTACGCGCTGCTCGACGCGCGGGTCCGCGAACCCGCCCGAGTCTGAGAAGTCCCAGGAGACAACCATGAGCACGTCAATCGACCTGATCCCGGTCAAACCGACCACCGCGATCGTCGGCGAGGACGACACGCCCTCACGCACCAGAAAGCAGTCCGGGCCCTCGTTCTGGTTCCGGCTGCTGTCCAACGACCGGGTCGCGCTCACCGCGGCCGGCGTCCTCGGCATCGTGGTCCTCACTGCCGTCTTCGGCCCGCTGCTGGTCGGCGACCTGGCCACCCGCATCGACCTGGACAACTCGAACCAGCCGCCGTTCACACTGGCCCACGGCTGGGCCAACGTGCTGGGCACCGACCCGCTGGGCCGCAGCATGCTGGCCCGCCTCATCGTGGCCTGCCAGACCACGCTGTCGGTTGCGATCCCGGCCGTGGTCATCTCCGCGGTCATAGGCTCGGCGGTGGGCATGTGGGCGGGTTATCACCGCGGCTGGCGCGAGACGCTGGCGATGCGCGTCGCCGACGTCATCATGAGCTTCCCGTCGCTGCTGCTGGCCGTCGTCGTGCTCTACGTGTTCTCCCCCAGCGCGGCCAACATCGTCATGGTGCTGGCGCTCACCCGCATCCCGGTGTACCTGCGCACCGCCCGCGCCGAATCCGCCGAACTGGCCAGCCGCGTGTTCGTCGACGCGGCAAGGACATTCGGTGCCAGCGCCACCTCGATCATCTGGCGCCACGTGCTGCCGATCGTGCTGCCCACCATGCTGACCGTGGCCACACTGGACTTCTGCTACGTGATGCTCGCCGAGAGCTCGCTGAGCTTCCTGGGCATCGGTATCCAGCCGCCCGACGTCAGCTGGGGCCTGATGGTCGCCCAGGGCCGCACCTACCTGCACACCGCCTGGTGGCTGTCGTTCTTCCCCGGCCTGGCCATCGTGATCACCACCGTGTCGGCCACCATCCTGGCCGCCTGGGCCCGCATCGCCACCGACCCCGGCCAGCGGTGGCGCCTGACCGTCCCGCAGAAGCGACTGAGCACGTTCACCAAGTCGGGAAAGCGCCTCTGATGAAAGGCTCGAGCATGACCGCACCAGCACGCCATGACACGCAGACCGACCACCGCGCCGACGCGCCGACGGTGCTCGACGTCGACGGGCTCTCGGTGGAGGTCCGCACCATCTCGGGCACCCTGCGCGCCGTCAACGATGTCTCGTTCCAGGCCCGGCGCGGTGAAACACTGGCCCTGCTCGGCGAATCCGGCTGCGGCAAGTCGATGACCGCGACCGCACTGGTCGGCCTGCTCGAGCCGGTGGCCGACGTGGTCGCGGGCAGCGCCACCCTGTCCGGTGTCGACCTGCTCTCCGCCGACCGCAAGAAGCGGCGCGCCATGGCCGGCACCGAACTGGCCATCGTGTTCCAGGACGCGCTCACCGCGCTCAACCCGCTCTACACCGTGGGAACCCAACTGGCCGAGCCGTTCCGCATCCACAAGGGGCTCAGCGCCAAGGGTGCCAAGGCCAAGGCCGTCGAACTGATGGCGCGAGTCGGCATCCCCCAGCCGGAGACCCGCCTGAACTCCTACCCGCACCAGTTCTCCGGAGGTATGCGGCAGCGGTTGCTGATCGCGATGGCCGTCGCGCTCAACCCCAGCGTGCTGATCGCCGACGAGCCGACCACCGCGCTCGACGTCACGGTGCAGGCCCAGATCATGGCGCTTTTGCGGGACCTGCGCACCGAGTTCGACATGGCCGTCGTCCTGATCACCCACGATCTGGCTCTGGTGGCCGAAGAGGCCGACCGTGTCGCCGTCATGTACGCCGGCAACGTCATCGAAACCGGCACCGTCGCGGAGGTTTTCGCCGACCCGAAGCACCCCTACACGAAGGGTCTGCTCGACTCGGTGCCGGTCAACGCCCGCCGCGGCGACGGTCTGCAGTCCATCGGCGGGTCACCGCCGGACCTGCACGACATTCCCGACGGATGCGTCTACCAGGAGCGCTGCCCGCTGGCGCGCGACATCTGCGCCACCACCCGGCCCGCCCTCGACCACGTCGGCGCGCATCGCAAGGCCGCCTGCCACTTCCCGGAAGAGGTCACGCCCCGCACGCGAGGAGGAAAGAGTGAAGATGTCTGAGAATCTGCTCGAGGTCCGCGACATCCGCAAGTCGTTCCGCGTCCCGCACGCCGGCAAGAACAAGCTCTGCGCGCTCGACGGCATCAGCCTGGACTTGGCCCGCGGCGAAACCCTGGGCCTGGTAGGCGAATCCGGCTGCGGAAAGTCCACCCTGGCACGAACACTGATGATGCTCGAACGTCCGGACGCCGGAACCGTGCGCTTCGACGGCGTGGACCCCTTCACCCTGACCGGCGCCGAACTGCTGAAGTTCCGCAGCCGCGTGCAGATGGTGTTCCAGGATCCCTACGCGTCGCTGAACTCCCGGATGTCGGCCGCCGAGATCATCGCCGAGCCGTGGCGCAGCCACAAGGGTCTCATCAAGAACCGCCAGGACCGCGACATGCGGGTGCGCGGACTGCTGGACCTGGTGGGCCTGGGCGCCAAGGCCGCCGACAAGTACCCGCAGGAATTCTCCGGCGGCCAGCGGCAACGCATCGGTATCGCCCGTGCGCTCGCGCTGAACCCGGACGTCATCATCTGCGACGAACCCGTCTCCGCGCTGGACCTTTCGGTACAGGCCCAGGTGCTCAACCTGCTCAACGATCTGCAGGAGCAACTCGGCATCTCCTACATCTTCATCTCCCACGACCTCTCGGTGGTACGCCACGTCGCCGACCGCGTCGCGGTGATGTACCTCGGCAAAATCATCGAGAACGGTCCCACCGACACGGTGTTCGACCGCTCCGACCACCCCTACACCGCGGCGCTGATGTCCGCGGCGCCCACCCTCGACGGCACACACCGCCAGGAACGCATCCTGCTGTCCGGCGAGGTGCCCTCACCGCTGAACCCGCCGTCGGGCTGCCGCTTTCGCACCCGCTGCTGGAAGGCCACCGAGGTGTGCGCCACCACCACGCCGCCGGTCACCGTCGACCCCGACTTCGGCGGACACACGGCGCTGTGCCACCACCCGTTGCTACTGGAGGGGAGTGGACTTGAGACCGTGTCTGCATGACCATCGCGGGATTCTGCGTCGTGGCCGCGGCGATTCTGTTCGCCTCGGCGTTGCAGGCGTCGATCGGATTCGGCATGGGGATGTTCGCCGCGCCGATCGTCGCGATGATCGAACCGGCGATGATCCCGGGAACCCTGATCATGGTCGCCACGCTGGTCACGCTCATGGTGGTGGTGCGCGAACGGGAAGCCATCGACCTGTCGGGGACCGGCTGGGCGTTGACCGGGCGGGTGCCCGGGACCGTGGCCGGCGCCCTGCTGCTGGCCGCGCTGCCGCATCAGGCGTTGGTCATCGTACTGGCCGCTGTGGTGCTGGGCGGCGTGGTGCTCACCAGCTCCGGTTGGGTTCCGGCGGCCCGGCGCCGCAATGTGGTGCTGGCCGGGGCGGCCTCGGGGCTGCTGGGTACCGCGACGTCGATCGGCGGTCCGCCGATGGCGCTGGTCTGGCAACGCAATACCGGTGCCGTGCTGCGCAGCACCATGAGCAGCTTCTTCCTCGTCGGATCGGTGATCTCGCTGATCGTGCTCGCCTTCACCGGCGCGGTGGATGTCCACACGCTGAGGACCTTCGCGCTGCTGATCCCGGCCGCCGTGCTCGGGTACCTGCTCTCCCGGGTGCTCAACCGATACCTCAACCCGCAACGGCTGCGCTGGCTCGCGATAGGCGTCTCGGCCACCGGCGCCGTCGTGCTGATCGGGCGGGAACTGTTGCTGACCTTCTGAGGGGGACACGGTGAGCCAGGACATCTCGGTGCGCAAGGTGAAGTCCGCCGTGCGCACGGTCGAGCTGCTCGAGTATCTGGCCACCCGCCCCGACGACCCGGCCCGGCTGCGCGAGATCAGCGACGCCCTGGACATGCCGCGCAGCAGCGCCCACGCCCTGCTGCGCACGCTGGTCGCCCAGGGCTGGGTCCGCTCGGACCCCACCGGCACCTACTACGGCATCGGCATCCGGGCGCTGCTCGTCGGCACCAGCTACCTCGACAGCGACCCCTACCTACCGCTCATCACGCCGTTCCTGGAGGAACTGCGCGCCCAGCTCGACGAGACATTCCACCTCGGCCGCCTCGACGGCACCGACATCGTCTACCTGGCCACCCGGGAATCCCAGCAGTACCTGCGCACCTCCAGCCGGGTGGGCCGACGGCTGCCCGCCTACGCCACCGCCCTGGGCAAAGCCCTGCTGGCCGAACGGTTCGGCGTCGACCGTGACAAGCACGTCCCCGCGGCGCTGGAGGCGCTCACCGCCGGCACCATCACCGACCGTGCCGCGCTGGACCACCAGCTCGACGATGTCCGGGTGCGGGGGTATGCCTGCGACGACGCGGAGAACACCGCCGGGCTGCGCTGCTTCGCCGTGGCCCTGCGCTACTGCCGTCCCGCGCAGGACGCGATCAGCGCCTCGATACCCGCCGAGCGTCTGACCGCCGAGCGCGAGCGCGACATCATCGAGGCGCTGCGCGACGTCGGCGACAAGGTGACCCGCGTGGTCCGCCCATTGGCCAACGGCGACAAATGGTTTGCGTCGTGACCGGATCCCTGCCCGAAGGAGCGCCATGACCGCCAGAACCCCCGTCGTCACCGACGTGACCGTCATCCCGGTCGCCGGCCACGACAGCATGCTGCTGAACCTGTCCGGTGCGCACGGGCCGTTCTTCACGCGCAACCTGATCGTCATCTCCGACTCGGCAGGCAACACCGGCGTCGGGGAAGTGCCCGGCGGCGAACCGATCCGGCGCACCCTCGAGGACGCCCGGCCGCTGATCACCGGCCGCAGCATCGGCGACTACCACGCGGTGTTGGCCGACATGCGGCGCACGTTCGCCGACCGCGACGCCGGCGGTCGCGGAGCACAGACCTTCGACCTGCGGGTCACGGTGCACGCCGTCACCGCCGTCGAGGCGGCGCTGTTGGATCTGCTCGGCCAGCACCTGGAGGTCCCCGTCGCCGCGCTACTCGGTGACGGTCAGCAACGCACGGAGGTGCAGGCGCTGGGATACCTGTTCTTCATCGGAGACCGCACGAAGACGGATCTGGCCTACCGGTCCCCCGCCGACGAGGCGCCCGACGCCGACGAATGGTTCACCGTGCGCCACCAGGAGGCCCTGACTCCTGACGCGGTGGTACGCCTGGCCGAAGCAGCCTACGCCCGTTACGGTTTCGCCGACTTCAAGCTCAAAGGCGGCGTGCTGCCGGCAGCCGAGGAAGCCAAGGCGGTCATCGCGCTGGCCGAGCGTTTCCCCGGTGCGCGCATCACGCTGGACCCCAACGGGGGCTGGCTGTTGCGTGACGCCGTCAAGACGTGTCGTGAGCTGTCCGGGGTGCTGGCCTACGCCGAGGACCCGGTGGGGCCGGAGGGCGGGTTCTCCGGCCGCGAGGTCATGGCCGAGTTCAAACGTGCCACCGGCTTGCCGACCGCGACCAACATGATCGCCACCGACTGGCGCGAGATGGGGCATGCGATCCGCTCGGGCGCGGTGGACATCCCGTTGGCCGATCCGCACTTCTGGACCATGGCCGGGTCGGTGCGGGTGGCCCAGCTCTGCGAGGCCTGGGGCCTGACGTGGGGGTCGCACTCCAACAACCACTTCGACGTGTCGTTGGCGATGTTCACCCACGTCGCCGCCGCCGCGCCGGGTGAGATCACCGCCATCGACACCCACTGGATCTGGCAGGACGGCCAAGCCATCACCACCGACCCGTACCGCATCGTCGACGGGTATCTGACAGTGCCCGAGGCACCCGGGCTGGGCGTGACGCTCGACGAGTCGGCGGTGGCGGCCGCCCACGCGCTCTACCAGCGCGAAGGTCTCGGCAGCCGCGACGACGCGGCGGCCATGCAGTACCTGATCCCGGGCTGGACATTCGACAGCAAACGACCTGCGCTGCAGCGTGGTTGAGAGGAACGACATGGTGATCGTGGTGGCCGACGGCAACCTGCTCCCGCACCGGGAGCGGCTGCAGGCGCAGGCGCCGCCCGGATCGCGGTTCGTCTGGCTGACCGACGGGGTGCCCTACGACGAGCTGCGCGACGCCGACGTGTTTGTCGGCAGCTTCTTCACCGCCGACATGGTGCGGGCCGCCGAGAGGCTGCGTCTCATCCACGTCGCCGGTGCCGGCACCGACCGCATCGACTTCGCCGCGTTGCCCCCTGATGTGCAGGTGTGCAACACGTTCCATCACGAACGTTCGATCGCCGAGTACGTGGCCGGGGCCGCGGTGATGCTGCGGCGCGGATTCCTGGCCCACGACCGGGCGCTGCGGGACGGGATCTGGGCCACGCCGGTGTACAACCGCTCACTGCCCCAGCCGCCCGCCTTCGGGGACGCCCGGATCGGTTTCGTCGGGTTCGGCCACATCGGGTTGTGCAGCTGGAAGCTGTTGCGCGCGTTCGGCTGCACGGGTGCCGCGGTCACCGGTTCGGGCCGGGTCGCCGAGCAGGCCGGACTGGACTGGGTCGCCGACACCAGCCGACTGGACCAGCTGCTGGACGAGTGCGACGTGGCGGTGATCTCCGCGCCGTTGAACGAGCACACCACCGGGATGATCGGGGCGGCGCAGCTCGCCGCGCTCGGCTCCGACGGTGTCCTGATCAACGTCGGGCGTGGGCCGCTGGTGGCCGAGCGGGCGCTCTATGACGCGCTGGCCGGCGGCGTGATCAAGGCGGCGGCGATCGACGTCTGGTACCGCTATCCCGGCGGCGAAGGGCCTTGCGCGCCCAGCGAACTGCCGTTCGCGGACCTGCCCAATGTGTTGATGACCCCGCATTCGTCGGGAATCACCACCGGCACCTTCATCGGCCGGGTCGACGACGTCGGCGCCAACATCACCCGTCTCGCCCGCGGCGAACCGCTGGAGAATGTGGTGAACCAACCGTGACGACGATGCACACGTCTATCGAGTAGGGCGCGCAACAAAGTCACGCGCGGCGCCACTTTCCGGCACGCGACAACGCACGCCCGGCACCGGATCTAGGGCGTGTAGTCGTATTCCGGCTCGTGGAACCGGTTGATGATCGGAATGCGTTCGATGATCCGATCGCGCAGCCGCGGCTCGGGCTGCGGGGTGTTCAGCTGAGGCGGCGCCACGTTCGGCGCCGGGGCCGGCGGCACGTACGCCGGCGCGGGCTCGGGCGGCAGATAGTTCGGCGGCGGCGCCGGCGGGACGTAGGCCGGGGCCTCGGGCACATAGGCCGGCGCGGGGGCGATCGGCTCTTCGTAGACCGGCGGCGGGGCCTGCGGCGCCGGCGGGGCCGCTGGCGGTTCGACGATCGGCCTGGCGTCGGGGACCTCGACGAAGGCCGCGACGGCCTCTGCCGGCACCGGAGCGGCAGGTGGCGGTGGGGCCAGTGGTTTGGGGGCGGGCGGGGCGGCTTCGGCCGGTGACGGCGGAGCGGCCTCGCGCAACGGCTCACTGGCCGAGCGGGCCATCTTCGGCGCCTCGGCGTCAGGGGTGAACGTCATACCAAGCGCAATCGAGAGCGAGACCACGAACGTCACCACCGCCGCGACCAGCACGGAGGCGGCCACTGCGGTCGGTGACAGAGCGCGGCGGGACGGCGCGGACTCGGCGTCGAGCAGCGACACCGCCGACTCCGAGGCCAGCGCGGCGCCCCTGGCCAGAGCCAGGTCGGCTTCATCGGCCGCGATCACGTCGGCGTCGGTGCGCTGGCGCAGAGCCTCGACCACCGCGTCGACGTCACCGGAACCCGCGACCAGCACCGTGTCGGGAGACAGACCGTCCACGTCGGCGAGTTCCGTCGGGTGCACGCGCTCAGCTGTCACCCCGTCCGGGCTGACCGAAGCGACGACAGCGGTGCCCGGCTCGGCGACACAGACCACGACGCGGTCGCCTCCGGCGAGCTCGGCGACGCCGCGGGCCAATGCTTCGGCGGCCTCGACGTCGGAGACGGCGATGACGTTCTCGACGCCACGGTCGGTCAGCGCCTGCCAGATCGCGTTCGCGGCGGCTTCCGCCGAGGTGGTCCAGTTCAGTCCGATGGCGTGCAACCGGCCCGCGGTCCTGTCCATCAGCGCGCTGAGCAGGGCGTCAGCGTCGAAAACTTGATCGTGATCCAGGGGCAGTGAGCCCCGGTCCAGCGTCGCGCCCTCCCCCGCGGACTCGACGAGCACCCAGCGCACCGATGACGACGTCATCGACAAACCGAGCACAAGATCCATGGGGCAAGCTTCCAATCTGGTAACGATCAGCCCCCGACACTACCGCGAGCCGCCCCGCAGATGCATCCGGCCAAGTTTTCCGCTCAGCCCGCTCCGTCGAGCAGGTGGCGGCGCCACGCCATCGCGGCCTGCGCGGTCAACTGGTGAAAGCCCAGCCAGGAAACGTTGGCGTCGCCGACGCAGCGGTGCGGTTCACCCAGCCAGGACGGCCGTTGCGCGCCGCATCGCCGGCACTCCATCTGCGCCATGACGCTCCTCTCTGGCCCCCCGGCTCTGATCCGACGGTCTCACCACAGAGGTGCCCGGCGCACGGCGAAGTAATGCATCACACACCTCGGGGACGACGCGTCGACCCAGCCCTGAGATGGCCAAGTCCCAGCGGAGCACCCGTCAGGCGGCGGCGTCCGCGCCTGCGTCGACGCCTGCGCCTGCGTCGTCGCCCGCCGTGCCTCCAGCTGCGGTGTCTCCAGCTTCCGCCGCGGCGGAGTCTTCGCCTGCGTCGTCGCCCGCACCGTCCGTACTGCCGACCTCCGAGTCAGCCGCATCTCCGGACCCGTCGTCCTCTGCCGGTGCGACAGCTTCCTCGAGTTCGTCGACGTGAAGGTCGGCGGGCAGGTCGTCAGGCTCGCCGTGATGATCGGAGGACGGCGACAACGCTTCGTCGCCCACATCGCCAGCATCGCCCACATCGACCACATCGCCGGCATCGACCACGTTGCCGGCGTCGCCGAGTTCACCGGCCTCGTGCACCGCGGTCAGCCCCTGCTCGCCGGCGGGCGCGTCATCGACTGCGCCGGATGCGGCAGGATCACCGGAGAACAAGGTGTTGGCGATTCGCGCCGCGACCTCGTCACCCAGACCGCCTTCGGTCTCCTGCTCATCAGCGACGGCGGCGCTGAAGAGGTTGAGCGGCGCGAAGAATCTTGAGCGCAGCGGTTGACTGTAATCGGTTCGGTCGTAAGCAGTTTCGATGAACCAACGCAACGGAGCGTCCAGCGCCGCGAGGATCGGGTCGGGCAACCAGTCGAACGGCATCAGCAGCGGGACCGGATAGGTCTTGATGACGTAGTAGGCGGTGTTGGAGTGCTCGTCGAACTGGTAGTACTCACTGCCGGACTGCTCGGCGAGGTCGAGATCCTCGCTCGTGAGCTCGAGTTGGGTGTTGCCGTGCACCAGCACGATCCCCATGAATGCGTTGGCGATCGCGACCGGGTTCCACAGATAGGTCGGGAAGTCAGCCCAGCCGTCGTACTGGCGCACCACGTCGACCGTGAAATCACCGTTGACCGGTGTGGCGCCGCTGAAGGTGACGTCGACGAACGGGATCGTCAACCCCCGGAACCGCTGCATGACCCCGCCGTTGGGTCGGCTCGGGTTGCCCACCAGCACATAAGTGTTGCCGGTATGGGTGGCCTTGTACAGCGATGCCGCGACCGCACCCTGGGAGAAGCCGAAGATCACGTCGCCCTCGGCAGCTTGCTGATCGGCCAGCAGCTGCGCCCCCTGCACCACCGAATCGTCGTAGCTCAGGTCGGCGAAGCCGCCGTGGGAGAACGGCCGGAAACCGGCGTTGTACGCGACCTCCTCGTATGACGTCGGTGGCGTCAGACCGCTGCCGTCGATGACTGTGCTGATGAAGTCCTCGTACTGCTGCTCGCTGGGGATGAACCCGATGTTCGTGCCGCGCAGATAGTGCAGCGCGGCCAACAACTGCGGACTGGACGTCAGCGTCGGCGCGGCCCCCAGGGCCAGCGCGCCGGTCAGCGCGACCCCTGCCGCGCCGGCAGCCGCGAGGCCGCCGAGGCGACCGGTCGAGCGGTTCTTCGCTCCCTGCGTCCGCTGACGTCGACGTGTACCCACCCGATGCTTTGCCACAGTGCCCCCTCCGACACCCCCGGGAGGGCATCACTGCGCGCGCCCCCACCCACGGCGAGTGTACGGGCAGAAGTTTGCTGTGAACGGCAATCGGGGGTTTTGGTCTCGGCGGCTGTTCAGGGGGCAGGCACCGCGTCACCCGGCGGAGTCGGCACCGAGCATCCTGCGCAGCAGTCCCAGCGGCCGCAGGAACGTCGAGCGGGTCGGGCGACTGTAATCACTTCGGTCGTAGGCCGTTTCGATGAACCAGCGGAGTGGACCCGCCACGGCGTCGACGACCCGCCGGGGCAGGACGCGTTCGAACGGCATCAGCAGCGGTAGCGAGGGCGTCCTGAGCAGGTAGTACACGGTGTTGGAGTCGGCGTCGTATTGGTAGTACCGCCGGCCGGCCGACTCGGCGGCCCGAATCTCGTCGGCGGTCACCTCGGTCTGGGTGCCGCCGTGCACCACCAGGATGCCCATCAGCGCGTTCGCCACCGCCAACGGGTTCCACAGGTCAGCCGGGAAGTCGGCCCAACCGTCGTACTGGCGGGCCACGTCGACGGTGTGGTCACCGTTGTGCGGGGTAGCGCCGCTGAACGTGACGCCGGCAACCGGAATCGACACCCCGGGGAAGCGCGCCATGATGCCGCCGTTGGGGCGGCTCGGGTTCTCCACCAGCACGTACCGGTTGCCGGTGTGAGCGGACTTGTAGAACGACGCCGCGACCGCACCCTGGGAGTAGCCGAAGATCACCTCGCCCGGTTCGGCAGCCCGCTCGGTCAGCAACTGCACGCCTTGTGCCAGCGACGCGTCGTAGGTCAGGTCTGCCATGCCGCCATGCGAGAGCGGCCAGAAGCCCGCGTTGTAGGACACCTTCTCGTAGCGTGACGGCGCTGGCGCTCCGATGCCGTCGATGACCGCGCCGATGAACCGCTCGAAGACCTCGTCGGAGGGATCGTCGCCGATCTTGGTGCCTCGCAGGTAGCGCAGCGCGGCCTGCCGCTGCCGCTCCGCCGGCTCCCGCGTCTCCGCCGGCTTCGGCGTCTTCGGCTTTTCACGGTCGCCGTCGGCCGAGCGAGTCACCCCGAGCTGCCCACCCTCTCCTGAGTCCGCAGGACGCGGTGACACGACCCGCCGGTGACGATCAGAGGTTTGCTACGACCCACCCTACCGGCCCCGACGTCTACCTCCGGCCCGGTAGTGGGTACTCCTCCCGCAGGCGGGTCGCGGTAGCGTGGCCGTCATCGTCCCTGTTCGCCGCATCAACACCGCACTGCAATGAAAGGTGGAGATCGTCCGATGGCCTCCTCGCAACGACTCGAGCAGTGGGAGTCTCGCAGCGAGTGGGTGCTGGCCGCGGTAGCCGTCATCTTCCTGGTGGTGTACTCGGTGCAGGTGCTCGCCGAGCCGCCGCGTGCGGTGAACAACACCCTCGACGCGGTGATGACGGTGCTGTACGTGACGTTCGTCGTCGACTACGTCGTCCGCCTCACGCTCGCGCCCCAGCGTGTCCGCTGGTTCTTCCGGCACCTGCTGGACCTGGCCATCGTCGTGCTCCCGTTCCTGCGTCCGCTGCGACTGTTGCGGCTGGTCGTCCTCGTCAAGGTGCTGCACCGGGCCGGCGGCGACGCCATCCGCGGCCGGGTGGTGATGTACACCGCGGCCAGCGCGACGCTGCTGGTCTATGTGGCGTCGCTGGCGATGCTGGAGACGGAGCGCAACGCCGCCGAGGCCACCATCACCAACTTCGGCGAAGCCGTGTGGTGGTCGATCGTGACGGTCACGACCGTCGGTTACGGCGACGAGTACCCGGTCACCACGACAGGGCGGGTCATCGCCGTGCTGCTGATGATCGGTGGAATCAGCCTGATCGGTGTGATCACCGCGACGGTCGCGTCGTGGATCGTCGAGCGTGTCTCGGAGGAGGACTCGGCGCACCGTGCTGCCACCGCCGCGCAGATCGACGAGCTGCGCGACGAGATCCGGCACCTGTCCCGCCAGCTGCGCGGACACGACGCCGGACGGGAACACACCCGGCACCTGGAACGTGAGAGCGCTTCGCGTGACGAGGTCCGTCGCGGAGCGTGGTCGCGCCGCTGACTCGTCCGCTCAGCCCGACGGCGGATCCGATCGCCGCGCCCGAGCGGGCCGCGACACCCGCCGCTGCAGTCTCGGTCGCGCGGTGACACGTCCGCTGAGCAGGGTGGCCACCGGGCCCACGAACGCGAGCACGAAGACGTACGGCATGGCGATGGCCTCGATCACCGGAATCGATTCGCCGACCAGCGCGATGATGACCAGCGAGAACTCCCCGCGCACGATCAGTGCGGTGCCCGCCCGGAGCTGACCCGGACGCGCCACGCCCTCCCGTTTCGCGGCATACATGCCCGACACCACCTTGGTGGCCGCGGTGACCACGGCCAGCACCACCGCCAGCGGCAACATCGGGATCATCACCGCCGGATCCACCATGAATCCGATCGAGACGAAGAAGATCGCGGCGAACAGGTCCCGCAGCGGGCTGAGCAGTTCGCGCACCCGGACCGCCGTCTCCCCGCTCAGGGTCAGGCCCACCAGGAAAGCGCCCACCGCGGCGGACACATGCACGAACTCCGCGAGTCCGGCGACCAGCAGCGCCAGGCCGAGCACCCGCAGCAGCAGCAGCTCCGAATCCGGGTGCGACACCAACCGCTCGACGACGTGCCCCCACTTGTAGGACGCCAGGAACGTCACCGCCAACGCCAGGATCGCGATGGCGATGCCGACGACGGCGTTGACCCACGTCCCTCCGGCGGCCAGCACCGCCAGCAGTGGCAGATACACCGCCATCGCGAAATCCTCGAGCACGAGCACCGACAGCACCGCCGGGGTCTCCCGGTTACCCAACCGGCGCAGATCGGTGAGTAGCCGCGACACCACCCCGGACGACGAGATGTAGGTGACGCCGGCCATTGCCAGGATCCCGACGAAGTCCAGGCCGAGGAACCAGCCGACGAGCACACCCGGGGTGGCGTTGAGCGCGAGGTCCACCCACGCCGACGGCAGATGTTTGCGCATGCTGGCGGCGAACTCGGTGACCGAGAACTCCAGCCCGAGTGTCAGCAGCAGGAGCACCACCCCGACCAGTGCGCCGGTCTCGATGAACTCCGATGCCGACGGTTCCAGCGGTATCGCGCCCTCGCCGAGGCTGAGCCCGGCCAGCAGGTACAGCGGGATCGGTGACAGCGACACTTTGCGGGCCAGGGCACCGAGGACGGTCAGGACGACCAGGAGCAGCCCGATCTGGATCAGCAGCGCGACGGAGCCGTGCACCCCGCTCAGCCCTTGTCGAAGATGTGCTCGACCTGGGTGATGCCTTCCTCGGTGCCGATGATGACGAGGATGTCGCCGACGCGCAGCACGTCGGCCGGGCCGGGCGACGGCTGCACGTCCTCGTCGCGCACGATCGCCACGACCGAGGCGCCGGTGCGGGTGCGCACGCGGGCATCCCCGAGGGGCCGGTCGGCGTAGGGGCTGTCGGGGTCGATGGAGACCTGTCCCGCCTCCAGGCCGGGCACCTCGTGGGTCAGATCGGCGAACCGCTCGGCGATGCGGGGGGCGCCGAGGATCTGGGCAAGCGCGTCGGCCTCTTCGGCGTTGAGGTGGAACAGCGGCTGCGCAACGTCGGGATCCTCGGCGGCGTACAGCACGACCTCGAAGTCGCCGGCCCGCTTCGCGACGACGCCGATGCGGTCGCCGTCGGTGTTGTCGAACTCGTAACGCAGCCCCACGCCGGGCAGCAGAACCTCGTTGACGTCCATGCGTCCCATCTTGACCGACCCGTCCCGGCGCTGTCTCGGCTGCACCACGGGTGTGTCTGGATCCGAGGCGATGGCGCCCGGGGCCGGACTCGCTGCCCGGTGTGACGTATTGCTGACCGTCCGGCCAAAACGCTGTGCCCAGCAAACCTGCGCCATACAGTCGGGCTACCAGTGGGCGAGCGTGGAGGCGAGCTTCACGGCGCCCCGTTCGCAGGGAGGCGACATGGGGGGATCAGCCATCACACGGGAGGCGCGGCCGACGGCCGGGTCCAGCCGGTACATCGGACGGGTCGGCGGGCTGGCGTTCGCGCTCGGAGTCGGCGCCGCGGTGCTGGCGGGGCCGGGGTTGGCGTCCGCGGAGACGTCGGAGTCGGGCACGTCGGAGACGACGTCGGCGAGCGTGTCGTCGACCGCCTCGGAGTCTTCGGCCGCGGAGCAGGACAGCGTGACGTCGGAGGAATCCGAGGCCGAAGCAGCGGAGGCTGAAGCGGAAGCCGAGGCTGAATCGGAGGCAGAGGCGGAAGCCGAGGCAGAGGCGGAAGCAGAGGCGGAAGCCGAGGCAGAGGCGGAAGCGGAAGCTGAGGCCGAGGCAGAGGCGGAGGCAGAGGCTGAAGCCGAGGCGGCGGCAGAGACAGCGGCGGAGGCTGAAGCCGAAGCGGCAGTTGAGGTGGCCGAGATCGCCAATCCGGAAACCGAATTTCTCGACGAGGCGACCGAGGCCGAGTCGAACCGCGCCGACACGACCGCCGCGCAGTCCGCGGCCCCCGACGACGCAGCTCCCGCGGCCGCAGCGCCCACCTTGGGCGACCTCATCGACAGCTTCTTCGACAACGACACCCCGAGCCTGGACCACGACCCGTCCGAGAACAGCGTCGTCGACGGGACGATCCAGGGCCAGCTGCATCCCGAGGATGCGGACTCGAGCAGGCTGACCTTCACCGCGACCGATCCGTCCCACGGCAGCGTTGTCATCAACTCCGACGGCAGCTTCGTCTACACCCCCGACGACACCTTCGCCGGTCAGGACAGGTTCGACGTCACGGTCAGCGACGCACGAAGCGGTCTGCACATCCACGGCCTCGCGGGCCTGCTCAACCTGGTCAGCTTCGGTCTGCTCGGCAACAGCGGCCACCGCTCCACCGAGACGGTGTTCATCGGTTTCGAGCGCGCCGTCGTCGTTCCCGGGCTCGACACCCCGGTGGACTTCCGGTTCCTGCCCGACGGCCGCATCCTGGTCGCCGAGAAAGCCGGCGCGATCAAGGTCGTCGAAAACGGCGCTTTGCGAGACGAACCCGTGATCACGCTGTCGGTCAACACGCTCGGTGAGCGCGGAATCAGCGGCCTGGCCGTCGATCCCGACTTCGCCGACAACGGCTACCTCTATGTCTCGTACGTCAGTTCGGCCAACCGCAACCAGCTATCCCGGCTGACAATGGTCGGCAACACCGCCGGCACCGAGGTCGTCCTGCTGCAGTCAGGCCAGTCCTCCGCGGTGAACCACCACGGCGGAGCCTTGGGATTCGGGCCCGACGGCACCCTGTACTGGGGAGTCGGCGACAACGGCAACGGCGCCAACTCGCAGGACCTGACGAACATTCACGGCAAGATCCTGCGCCTCAACCCTGACGGCAGCACGCCCGCGGACAACCCGGCGATTCCCGGTGCACTGCCCCAGATCTACGCCTACGGTCTGCGCAACCCGTTCCGGTTGACGTTCACACCGGACGGCAAGCTGCTGGTCGCCGACGTCGGTGCGGCCTCATTCGAAGAACTGAACCTGATCACCGCCGGCGGCGACTACGGGTGGCCCGGCGCTGAAGGGGTCTGCGATGACTGCGACTCGATCAACCCGATCTACACCTACCCGCGTGGCGGCGGGGCGGCGATCACCTCGGTGCTCGTCTACGACGGCGACACGTTCGGCCCCGACTACGTGGGCAAGGTGTTCATCGCCGATCTGGTCAAGGGCTGGATCCGCGTCCTGACGTGCACACCGGAGTTCACCTCGTGCGGAGACGCGCAAACGTTCGATCCGGACGCCGGCTCGACCGTCGTGCTCGCCCAGGGCCCGGATGGCAACGTCTACCAGTTGCTCTATCAACCCGGTTCGCTGGTGCGTATCGCACCCGCCGGGGAGGCCGAGGCGGAGTTGGCCTGAGAACAAGTTTTTCGGTGACGTCGCTGGTCGAGGAGTCGGCGGCCCACGGATTCGTCCCTAGCGGTCGCTAAAAGTTTCCTGTGAACTACAGTAGAACCGCGGTGTGGGTGCGACGGGAGTCGCCCGTCCCCTGCTCTGCGGGGAACAGCGCAGCTACGACTTCGCCCCCAAAACCGCGGATGGCGTGCGCATTCCTCGTGATTGAAGGATCAGCGCACGCACGACCACTTTTTCCGAGAGCGTGCGCGTGGCAACGGAAAAAGAAAGGTCTCATGACTTCCACGACCACCCAGGACAATGCAGAACTGCGGTTGCGTGAACAGAACTACGGTGACGATCCACTAGCCGATCGCGACACCGATCTCTACCGAGGCGAATACGTCATGAGCTTCGTCGAGAAGTGGGACGAACTGATCGACTGGGATGCCCGGGCCCAGTCCGAAGGCCGATTCTTCATCGACGTCCTGCGAGCCCGCGACAAGAAGAGCGTGGTCGACGTCGCCACCGGCACGGGCTTTCATTCGGTGCGACTCACCGAGGCCGGGTTCGACGTCACGAGCGCCGACGGGTCCGCAGCGATGCTGGCCAAGGCCTTCGAGAACGGCAAGAAGCGCGGGCTGATCCTCAAGAGCGTCCAAGCCGATTGGCGCCAACTGAACAAGAGCATCCAGGGCAAGTACGACGCCATCATCTGCCTGGGCAATTCGTTCACCCATCTGCACGACGAACAGGACCGGCGCCGCGCGCTCGCCGAGTTCTACGCCGCGCTGCGCCACGACGGCATCCTGATCCTCGATCAGCGTAACTACGACGAGATGCTCGACCACGGCTTCTCGTCGAAACACAAGTACTACTACTGCGGTGAACAGGTCACAGCGGAGCCCGAGCACGTCGACGACGGATTGGCACGGTTCAAGTACACGTTCCCGGACGGCTCGGAATACACGCTGAACATGTACCCGCTGCGGAAAAACTATGTGCGACGGCTGATTCGCGAGGCCGGCTTCGAGCGGGTCCGCACCTACGGGGACTTTCAGGAGACCTACCAGGAGAACGAGCCGGACTTCTTCGTCCACGTCGCCGAGAAGTCGGTGGACAATCTGAACACCGTCGCCGATGAGGCGGAGGCCTATTACGACAGCGACGACGCGGATAATTTCTACTCCCTCATCTGGGGCGGCGAGGACATCCATGTCGGGTGTTACGAGGACACCGACGACATCGGGTCCGCCGGCGTCGAAACAGTGGACCGGATGGCCGGGCTGCTCTCGAACCCCGGCCCCGATTCCATGGTGGTCGACCTGGGGGCCGGCTACGGTGGTTCGGCACGCCGACTGGCCAGCGCCCACGGCTGCAAGGTCACCTGTGTGAACATCTCCGAAACACAGAACGCGAACAACCGGGCCAAGAATCGGCAGACCGGGCTGGATCGCCAGATCCATGTCATCCACGGCAGTTTCGACGACGTGCCGATGCCTGCCGAAAGCGCCGACGTCGTCTGGTCCCAGGACGCCTTCCTGCACGCCCCGGACCGTCGCAAGGTGATCGAAGAGGCCTTCCGGCTGCTCAAGCCCGGCGGTGAACTGGTGTTCACCGATCCCATGCAAACCGACGATGTGCCCGACGGGGTGCTGCAGCCCGTCTACGACCGGCTCAACCTGCGCGACCTGGGCTCGATGCGGTTCTACCGGGAAGCTGCGCAGGACATCGGCTTCGAGGTGCTCGACCAGATTGATCTGGTGCACAACCTGCGCACCCACTACGACCGCGTCCGGCAGGAGCTGGAGTCGCGCCGAAGCGAGCTCGAGCAGAAGTCTTCGGCCGACTACCTGGACAAGATGGTTGTAGGACTCCGCAATTGGGTGGAGGCCGCCGACCAGGGCCACCTGGCCTGGGGAATTCAGCGGTTCCGTAAGCCGGCCTGATCCAGGTTTGTCGATGACGGCCGCCGGCCTGCAGTGTGCAGCCGGCGGCCGTCTCTTTCTGTCGGAGGGTGCCTTCGGTCTGTGTGAGGCGGGCTGCGGTCGTCCGTTTTGTCGGTGGGCGCCTTCGGCTGTGTAACGCGGGCTCCGGTCATCTCTTTTTGTCGGTGGGTGCTGCTTTGATGGGTTCATGTCCTCTGCTGCAGCGTTTTTGGATGACGACGAGGTGTCGCCCAAGGAGCGGTTGGCGGAGTTGTTCGAGCAGATCGCGGAGTTGACCGGGCAGCGCAACGCCATCGATGCGCGCATCGTGGACATCGTCGCCGAGATCGATCATGGCGGGTTGGCCGGGATGACCGGGGCGCGGTCGATCTCGGCGTTGGTGGCGTGGAAGACCGGGGTGTCGCCGCGTAACGCGAAGACGATCGCTGCGGTCGCGGCGCGTGGTGAGCAGTTCCCGCGGTGTGTGGCCGGGTTGCGGGAGGGCCGGTTGTCGCTGGATCAGGTCGGGGTGCTCGCCGAGCGTGCCGCCGATGGTTCTGATGATCATTACGTGGAGTTGGCGTCGGTGGCCACGGTGACCCAGTTGCGCAAGGCGGTCGGCCTGGAACCCCGACCCGATGTGTCCCCGAAGCCGCAGCCGGAACGCGGAATCTCGCGCACCGATCATGGTGAGTCGGTGACGTATCGGATCACGGTGTCCAAAATCGAAGCGGCCAAGGTCGATGCCGCACTGGCCGGCAAGCGTGACGGGTTGATCGCCGACTGGAAACGCGACCACGACCAGCAGCCCGATGCCGCCACCGGAACCAGCGCCGACGCTTCCACCCCCGATGCCGACACTGACGGCCCCCACGGGACATCAGAGGGCGGCGCCGATCGCCTCGAGGACAACCCCGTTGCCGACGCCGAGGGCGTCGGCGGCGAGTCCCATGCCGACGCCGAGGGTTTCGGTGGCGAGTTCGACGACGACTTCGCCGACCTCACCGACGGTCACGGTGGTGAGGGTGAGGGCGCTCCGCGCGCGCCGATGCCCACCACCGTGGATGCGTTCATGGAGTTGATCGCCACCGGCTGGGACGGCGAGGTGGCGCGGCGCCCGCACGCCCAGCACACCACCGTGGTCGTGCACGTCGACGTCGACAAGCAGGTCGGGGCGCTGCATCTGGGGCCGCTGCTCACCGATGCCGAGCGCCAGTACCTGAGCTGTGATGCGACCTGTGAGGTGTGGTTCGAACGGGCCGGGCGCGCGATCGGCGCCGGGCGGAGCACCCGTACGGTCAATCGGCGGCTGCGTCGGGCGTTGGAGCATCGGGATCGCTGCTGTGTGGTGCCCGGCTGCGGCGCGACCCGCGGCCTGCACGCCCACCACCTACGGCATTGGGAGAACGGCGGCCTGACCGAGCTGGACAACCTCGTCCTCGTCTGCCCTTACCACCACCGGCTGCACCACGCCGGGGGCATCACCCTCACCGGGCCCGCGCACCAGCTCGTCGTCACCGACGCCGACGGCCAGGCCCTGACCAACGCGTCGCTGGCCCGGCCACCCACACAACCCCCACCAGCGGTCGCCCCCTGTAAGGGGCCGACCGGCGAACGCGCCGACTGGTGGTGGTACGAACCCTTCCAACCCCAACCACCACCGAGAAACTAGGCGGGTGCGTCCACCTGCCAACCGATTTCAGGATCGGCGGCGATTCCTGTGACGTCGACGGCCTCGAACCACTGCAGCGGAATCTCGGACAGTTCACGCTGCATGCCGGCGAGATCGCTGCCCTCCCAGCCGTTGCTCATCCCGGCAAGAGTGATCCCGTCCTGCCCCGGTCCGCCGGAATCGAAGATGACGGCACCGTGCACCTGCAATGCACGTAGCACCGCCTGAGTGCTTTCGGCATAGCCGCTCAGGTCCACGTCCTCGCGCAGCCGGAATACCATGCCCATCGGCACACCGTCCGCCCCGCTACCATCGCCGGCGCGAGCGGGCCAGACATATCCGGCACCAAGGTCTTTGGCGATCGTGATCCCCAGCATGTGGTCGATGTAGCCGCGTTCGATCTCGTCGGGCCGCACCATCAACGGGACCTGCGGAAGTTTCGCCGCGTTGGCGAACCCGATCTCGGGGTACAGCGCCGAGCTCATGTCGTAGTGCACACCGCCCTGCGCGATCCACGCCGAGCCCCAGATCGACCGGTAGACAGCGTTGCCCAGGATGTCGAGGACACCGGCACCCGGCAACTCCACTCCATTGGCGACATTGATCAACTCCTGCGAGACGCAGGTGCCTTCCTGGAACACGAACAAGTGGCGGTCCCATGCCGGATACGACGGCATGCCCTCGACCAGCGGGCGGTCCGGTATCGCGTAAGGCCGATCATCGATGCCGGGCCCTGTGGTCGAGTAACCCCGGTTGAAAACGACTGTCTCCGTGGGGTGGTCCGGCCCGACCACATTGACCGGGATTCCCGCGGTGCTACCCATCCACTCATTGCCGCCCCATCGCGCCTTCATGGTGGCGCCCCGGCTGCCGCCGAGAAGCTCGATCCACTCGTCTGACTCGGAAACCGCTGCCAATGAACGGATGTCGGCGTGGTAGATGGTATCGGCCGGCATCATCGTGCAACCACAGAACGTGGACTGCGGCACCGTGACGGGTGACTGGGTGTCGGGCGCTATCGTCACGCTGACCGTCACCGTCGTGCTCCCACCGTGACTATCGGAGATCGTGACCCCGAAGGTGTCTGACCTGCGCGCCGGGGTGGAGTAGACAGATCCTGCGATCAGCCGCGCCATCGCGTTGGGCGAGTAGGTGATCAGGCCATCGGTGCTGACCTCGACCGTGCCCTTGGTGGTGATGGTCGAGCCGCTGTAGGTCAGGGAGTCACCGTCGGCGTCGGTGCCGATCACCACGCCGGTGACGACGCCGCTGACAGGATCGGGATGATTCACGGTGGCATTGCCCGTCGGCGTGCCGTTGGCCGGGCTGATCGTGACAGTCACCGGGATCTCGGTGACCGCGCCGAAGACGTCGGAGACGGCTACCCGGAACGTATCGGTGCGGTCGCCGTCGGTGGCGTCGACAGCCGAGGCGGTGTGGCGAGCAGCGGCGGTCGGCGTGTAGGTGAACGTTCCGTTGCTATTGACGGTGACAACGCCTTTGGCGGTCTCACTGGTCGATGCGACGAAGGTCAGGCGATCCCAGTTCGGGTCGAACGCATTGGCTTTTCCGGTCACGGCGCCGGTGCCGACGACCGGCGCGTTGACGGTGACTCCTCGGGCCCGGGGAGCGCTGTTGAGCGGGATGACGGTGATGGCCACAGTCGAGGACGTGGCACCACCGTGGCCATCGTTCACAGTCACCACGAAGCGATCGGAGCGCGCGAACGGCAGGAACCTGGCCAGCAGGCGCGAGAAACTGGTCGGCGTGTAGGTGAACACCCCGGCACCGTCGCCGATGACGCGGCCGAACCTGGGCCGGCCTGCCGTGTAGGTCAGCGCGTCACCGTCGGGATCCTGGCCGGCCACCGTGACGGTCGTAACGCCGGTCAGGGGGTCGGGGTCGTCCACGGAGGTCGTGACGGTGGGCGCGGCATTGGAAAACTCGGCGAGGGCGGGTTCGGCGATGACCTCGCCAACCCGGGCGGCTTCGCGCCGTCCCGACACCGCAGCTGAGGTGATCAACTGCGCCTGCACGGGAAGCCGGTCAACGCTGTCTCCGTCGACCGGTTCCTCCGAGACCGGCCTGCCGGCCGGCTCGACGTCGTCCCGAAGGGTGACAGCGTCATGAGCGACAGCGTCGACGTCGCCGGCGCCGGTATCCAATGGGCGGTCAGTCACGTCATCGACGGGGTCCCGGGCGTCGACACCCGCACCGCCGTCGACAAGGTCCTCGTCGCCCAAGCTGTCATCGCCCAAGCCGTCATCACCGAGGTCGTCGTCAGCGGTGTCGTCAACCTCGGAGGCGCCGTCCTCGAAGCCGTCGTCCCCGAGCTCTTCGTCCTCGAACGCGTCGTCATCCGTCGCGTCCGGTTCATCGGTGGCGGGTTCGTCAGTGTGGGTGCGCGCCGCGCTGCCAGCGGCGGACTCGTCGTTTCGGGCCGCTGCACTGTCCGCGGCGACGCTGTCTGCCGCGGCCGTGTCGGCGCCAGTACTGTCCGCCGCGGCGGATCCCGCTCCGCCGAGAAGCATTGCGGCTCCGACACCCGCTGACACGGCCATCCCGGCAACCCACCCGACGTGTTGCTGCGCGACCATGGGGACCCCCTCCCACTGGGCACGAGGTTAGCCCTGCAGTTAGCCGAGCAACGCCGAATGACCAAATCAGCGGTGACACCCCGCGCTGATCACCGCCCATCGCCGATGTTTAACATGTGTCAAACTAAGCCGATCATCGATGGAGGACCATGCCGAGCTGGATCGCCGACCTGGTACGACTCGACGGTGAAGGCCAGACCTTCCGCAGCGCCGCGACGTTCGGTGCTGGTGGCCGACTCTTCGGCGGCCTGATTGCGGCCCAGGCGCTCGCCGCGGCCGGAGCGACGGTGGAGCCAGACCGGCTACCTCAGTCACTGCACGCCTACTTCATCAAGGGCGGCAAAGTCGGCGTCGACGTCGAGTACGTCGTCGAGCTGACTCGCGACGGGAAGTCGTTCAACACCCGCCGGATCACCGCCAGCCAGGATGATGTGCCGATCTTCGAGATGCTCGCCTCGTTTCACCGGGCCGAGACGACCACCGACTGGCAACGCCCCGGCTCGCCGAGCATCGCGCTGGCGGACGCGACACTGGCGAACCCGCTTCCCGAGCAGTGGGCCGACCACTTCGAGATCCGTTCCACGAAAACCGTTGTGGACAACTGGCCTATTCAGCCGATGTGGTTCCGCAGCCGCGAACCCATCGAGGACGACCCGCTGGTGCGGGCGTGTGCGCTGACCTTCATCTCCGACGTGGGTTTGGTCCCGACCGCCCGGCCACCCGGGGAGGAGCTGCCGGGCGGCGGGGCAGCCAGTCTCGACCACGCGCTGTGGCTGCACCGGCCCTTCGACCCGCGGCAGTGGCATCTCTACGACGCGGAGGCCATCAGCCACAACGACGCCCGTGGGCTGGCGCGCGGCTCGATCATCAGCGAGGACGGAAGCCTGGTCGCCAGCGTCGCGCAGGAGTCACTGTGGCGGCTGTGACGCTCGGGCTTGCTCGGTCTCGCGGTTGACCTTTCCCTTCCCGGCGCTGCGGCGGTCCCACTCGGCGAGCACGGCATCGGAGGTCGGCGGGCTGAGCAGGCTACCGACGACGAACACCAGCAGCCCGGACCCCAGACCCACATAGATCGGTTCGTTGGCGTAGATGTCGCCCAGCACGATCATCGTGGCGAGCGTCGCGACGGTGCCGACCGCCATCGCCGCCACCGCACCCACATTCGTGCCGCGCCGCCACAGCAAGCCACCCAGGATCGGCACCAGCAGACCGCCGACCAGGATCGCGTAGGCGACCGTGAGTGCGGCCACCACGTCCAGCAGGATGCAGGAGATGGCCACCATCACGAGTCCGAAGCCCAGCACGTAGTAGCGGTTGCTGCCCACTTCGTCATCGTCCGCGTCGGTGGGCGTCTGCTTGAGCAGCCGCGCGACGATGCTGTGCCGGAACACCGTTGCGGTGGCGATCAGCGCACCGCTGGACGTCGACATCACCGCGGCCAGGGCCGCTGCCAACACCAGACCGGCCAGCACCGCGGGTAGCTGCAGGGAGACAAGCTCGGCGAACGCGTCATCACGGTTGTCCAGCGCCGGTAGCAACGCCTGGGCCGCGGTGCCGACCAACGCGCCCGCCACCCCGTACGCGAGGCAGTACACCCCGGCTGCCGTGCCGGCCCACCGCGCCACGCCGGGGCTGCGGGCGGTGAAGACCCGCTGCCAGATGTCTTGTCCGATAAGCAGACCGAACGAGTAGATGACGAAGTAGGTCAGGATGGTCTCGCCGCCGATCGCCGTCAGCGACAACGCGTCGTCCGGTACGGCGGCGGCGAGACCGGAGAACCCGCCCACCTTCGACAGTACGATCGGCAGCAGGATGAAGAAGATGCCGACCGTCTGGATCAGGAACTGGACGAAGTCGGTCAGCGTGATCGACCACATCCCACCCAGCGTGGAGTAGACGATCACCACTCCGCCGCCGATCAGAATCGCCGGGACGCGGCCGATGTCGAACAACGCGCTGAAGATCGTGCCGTAGGCGATGGTCGACGTCACCGACAGCATCAGGGTGTAGCCCCACATCACCACCCCGGACAGCACGCTGGAACCCGGGCCGTAGCGAAGTTCGAGCATCTGGCTGACGGTGTAGACCCGCAGCCGCTGGATCCGCCCGGCGAACAGCAGGCTCAACGCGATGATCCCGACGCCGATGGCGACCACCAGCCACATGCCGGAGATGCCGTATTCATAGCCCAGGCCGACGCCGCCGATGGTGGAGGCGCCGCCGAGCACCACCGCGGCCATCGTGCCGGAGTAGAGCAGCGGGCCGAGTCGGCGACCGGCGACCAGGAAGTCGGATTCGGTCTTGGCGCGCCGGCGGCCCCAGAAACCGAACGCGATCATGCCGAGTAGGTAGATGACGACGACCGCGATGTCCATGGTCGCGCTCCTCTCCGATGTCAGCGGATGTCGAAGTGGATGACGGTCGGTCCCGCTGCGCCGAGGGCCGAGGTGATCAGGTCGGGGAGGTCGGCGACCGAGGTGGTCCGCTCGCCGCGGGCGCCCATCGCGACCGCCAGCGCCGCGAAGTCGGGGCTGTTGAGCTCCACACCGATCGGGGCGATGTCGCGGCTGCGTTCCTGGTCCAGGATCTCTTGGTAGCCGCCGCTGTCGACGACGACGACCGGCACCGGCAATCGGTACTGCACCAGCGTGGCCAGTTCCTGGACGGCGAACATCATGGCGCCGTCACCGAGAAGGACGGCCACCGGAGTGCCGGGCAGGGCAATGGCCGCGCCGAGGCCGGCCGGCAGCCCGTAGCCGAGGGTGGCGAAGCCGGGCGAGTAGCAGAACCGGCGCGGTGCGGGCATGTCGAAGAAGTGCACGGACCCGAAGTAGGTGACCTGGGAGCTGTCCCCGGCGAGGACACTGTCGACTGGAAGTGCTTGGCGTAGAGCGGTGTTGATTTCGGCGTGAATGCCGGCATCCGGCAGGGCCTCTTCATGGCAGTGGGCTCGCAGCGTGGCCGCACGGCCGCTATCCGGGGCCGCGTCGTCGGGAAGTTCACTCAGCAGCGCGCGCACGGTGGCGCGCGCGTCGCCGAGCAGGACGTGGTCGGCCGGACAGTTCTTGTGCAGCTGCGCCGGATCGATATCGCACCGGATGACGCTGCGGCCCCGGATCTGTCCGCCCCACAGATCCGAGTCGCCGAGTTCGGTGCCGATCAGCAGCAGCCCGTCGCTGTCGGCAGCCGCCTCCTGCAGTGCAGGCAACCGCACCGAGGCGCCCACCGACAGCGGATGCGATTCGGCCACAATGCCTTTGCCGTTGACCGTGGTGGCCACCGCCGCTCCGAGTCGCTCGGCCAGCGCGGTCACCTCGGCCTGCGCGTCGACGGCTCCCCCGCCGGCGATGACGAGCGGTCGATCGGCCTTGCTGAGAACGTCGGCGGCTCTGGAGACGCAGGCGGGGTCCGCGGCGGGCAACCAGACGTCGACGGGTGTGCGCGGCGTACCGGTCCACTGCTGTTCGAGCACGTCGACGGGGATCTCGATGTGCACCGGGCGGGGGCGCCCCGCCCTGAACCCGGTGAACGCGTCGGCGACGGCGTCTGCGGCCTCGTCGCTGCTTCGCACGCGGCGACTCCACTGCACCAGCTGATCCATCGCGGCGCTGGTGTTCTTGGCTTCGTGAAGTTGGCCGAGGTCGCGGCCCTCGGTTCCGGTGGGCATTCCGGGTGAGATCACCAGCAGCGGTTGTGATTCCGCGTACGCGGTGGCGGCTGCGGTCATCGCGTTGGTCAGGCCGGGTCCGCTGGTGGTGACCACCACCCCGGGACGGCCGGTCACCCAGGCGTAGGCGCCGGCGGCGTATCCGGCGCCCTGCTCATGCCGCGGGGTGACTGCCCGGATACCTGTGGCGGTGAAGTGGCGGTACAGCTCGAGGTTGTGGGTGCCGGGGATGCCGAATACGGTGTCGATGCCGTGGGCGGCCAGCGTCTCGACGACGGCGGCGCCGCCGTTGCGGTTCACGGTCCGGCCCGGTTGGCGGCCAGCACCGACAAAAGCTCGTAGCCGACGTGGGCTGCGGCGATGCCGGTGATCTCGGCGTGGTCGTACGCCGGCGCGACTTCGACGATGTCGGCACCGACGATGTTGACGCCCTTGAGGTTTCGCAGGCAGTGCAACAGCTCGCGGCTGGTCAGCCCGCCCGCTTCCGGGGTCCCGGTGCCCGGCGCATGAGCCGGGTCGAGGACGTCGATGTCGACCGAGACATACACCGGCGCGTCTCCGATACGGGCGCGCATCCGCTCGATCATCGTTGCCAGACCCTGCAGCTGGAAGTCGTCACAGCTGAGCACCTGGAAGCCGAGCACCTTGTCGTCGGAGAGATCCGTCGGGGCGTAGAGCGGGCCGCGGATGCCGACATGCAGGCAGTGTTCGGGATCCAGCAACCCCTCCTCGCTGGCACGACGGAATGGGGTGCCATGGGTGAACGGAGCGCCGAAATAGGTGTCCCACGTGTCGAGGTGCGCATCGAAGTGCAGCACCGCGATCGGCCCGTGCTCGCGGTGCAGGGAGCGCAGCAGCGGAAGCGCGATGGTGTGGTCACCGCCCAAGGTCACCAACTGTGCCTCGCTGCTGCGTAGTTCGTCGGAGGCGCGTTCGATGGCGGTTATGGCGTCTTCGATGTCGAACGGGTTGACCGCGATGTCGCCGGCGTCGACCACCTGCTGAGCGGCGAACGGTTCGACGTCCAGCGGCGGGTGGTAGGTACGCAGCAGCTTCGACGACGCGCGGATGTGCGCCGGCCCGAAACGCGCGCCGGGCCGGTATGAGACCCCGGAGTCGAACGGGACCCCGACCACGGCGACGTCGGCGCGGGTCACTTCGTCGAGACGGGGCAACCTCGCGAACGTCGGCGGACCGGCGAAGCGGGGTACCTGCGTCGCGTCGACCGGGCCGCGTGGGGGATTCGTGGACATGCTCAGTGATAGCACGTCACGGCCGAAAACAAACCTCGGAAACCGCCGGCGGCGGTGTCACTCGTCGACGAACAGCTTTACCGCCGTCAGACCATCACCCGCACCGGTCTCGGCGGTCAGGTCGGAGCCGACGACAACCGCGGTGTTGTCGTCGCCCGGGCCGGCGGTGACCAGATTCGCCCCACCGAGAGCGACGGCGGTGTTGCCGTCACCGACTGATCGAGTCGGCGAAGTCACCCACCACGCCGAATCAGGGAAATCCCTATCCCGGCACCCTCGATCCGCTCAGCCCGACATCCAATGCGGCGTTGATGCGCATCGGCGGCAGTCCGGCCCGCTCACAGACGTCGGTGACAGAGTCTGCGGACGGCGCTTCGAAGAGTCCGAACACGACTTCATCGGCGGGCACCGCCAGCGTTGCGACCAACCGCACCACAGCACACGGGCCGGGCCCGCTGGTCGCCGAGCGCATGAGTTGCACGATGTCGCTGACGTCGGCCTCAGCGCACTCCGGCACGTACCACTCCGCAAGGAAGCGCTGGTGCACAGCCGACGTCATAGCCGTGGAAACTAGCCAAACTCGGGGATCGACGAATCAGGCGTTTCCCTTGCAACCCCTCCTATACGTCGGTGGGGTGCACATGGCGGGCCAGCTGGCTGCGTGAGCGGATACCGAGCTTGCGGTAGGTGCGCGCCAGGTTCGCCTCGACCGTCTTCGGGCTGATGAACAGGGTGGCGGCGATATCGCGGTTGGTGTGACCAGCCGCGGCCAACTCGGCGACGCGCTGCTCGGTCGCGGTCAGTGTCGCCGAAGCGCCGGAAACGCTGTCCAGGCGAGCCAACTCGGTGCGGGCACGCGCGGCCCACAACGGCGAACCGTAATCGTCGAACACCGCCAGGCTGCTTCGGAGCGCCTCGGTAGCTGCTTCCCGGTGCCGTCTGCGGCGTTGGAGCTTGCCCAGCAACAACTCCGTACGGGCGCGTTCGAACGGCATCGGCAATCGGTCATGCGCTTCGAGAGCTTCCTCAGCGCATTCGGTGGCTGCCGTGAGATCGCCACGCGCGGCGTGCAGCATGCCCCGGCAGCGTGCGCTGACGGCCAGCAACCAATGCCGTCCCAGCCGTTTCCCGTTGCGATGAAGACGCTCGACCAACACATCCGCGCGCTCCACCCTCCCCACTTCGATGAGCACCTCGGCCGCGTCGGCGACAAACGGCGCCGTCATGATCTCGGTAGCCTTCGGCATGGTGTCGAGCACCGCCAACGCGGGATCGAAAATCGCCGCTGCCGCGTCATGATTGTGCAGCGATAACTCGAGAAATCCGAGAATGCTGATCGGCCAGACCAGCAGAGTCGTTGCGCCGCTTCGCCGACTGGCGGACAGTGCCCGCTTGGCGGCCCGTCGCGCCGAGTCCTCTCGGCCGGCGAACGCGGCCAACGCCGCCTGCATGGTGTGCGCAATGCCGGGCGCGAGCTCGCCGCCGAGTTGCTCCGCCCGCTCCATCGCGTCGGCCGCCACGGCCTGCGCGGCGTCGATGTGCCCGAGCCACAACTCGGCGACGAAGCTGTTGAACGTCACCGGTAGTAAGTCCGATTCCTCGCCCCGTTCGATGCAGCGTTCCCGGATGGCGAGCAGCTCGTCGCGGCCCTCCTCGATCCGCCCGGTCCAGGACAACAGACATGCGTGATGCAAGCTGGGCCGAAACGGTGCCGGCACGTGTCCGGACTCACTTTCGAGCATCATCGCCCGCTGCAACGCGTTCTCGTCGAGACCATCGCCGCGCATGAAATGCAGATGCACCCGCATCGTGAGCGCCTGACAGGCGAGCAGCGGCAATCCGGCCGCCTCGGCGAACGACTCGGCCTGTTCGACGCACTCGACGGCGGCCTCGACATGACCGCCGTTGAACAGCGCGAAAGCCAAGGCGGTAGAAATCTGGGCGCGCCGTGCCGGGTTGTCGCCGGCCTCGCCCAGCGCCCGCTGCAGCAGCGCGGCCGCTTCGAGGAAATTGTCGTCGAACAGGTGCACTGCGGCCCACTGCGCCAACGCTTTTGCGCGCAACGGCCCTTCCGGGAGCGCCTCCACGGTGGGCTCCAACAGTTCCCGCGCCGCGCGCGCGTCCCCGGCGGCAAGGTGGTAGCGCGCGGCCCGAATCCGGCGCTGCGGCGCGCCGTGGGGATCGTGGCGAATAGCCATGTCGAGGAGTTCGGCCGCGGCGGCGGGCGCGCCGCGCGCGCTCGCCGAGCGGGCCGCCTCGTCGAGCATCTCCAGCGTGGCCGGGTCCGCGGTCGTGGCGCCGAGAGCGAGATGACGAGCCTTGAGCTCGGGTTCGTCCACCACGTCGGCGAGCCGACGATGCATCGTCCTGCGCGCACTCGGCGTCGCACCCGCATACACGCCCTGGACCAACAGCGGATGACTGAACCGTACGCGGTGACCGTCGAAGCGGACGATCCCCTCGTCCTCGGCGCGGCTCAACAGGTCGACCGTCTCCGCGGCGTCGCGGCCGATGGCTTGGGCCACCGTCGCCGTCGAGGGCGCCCCCGCGCAGGCCACCGCCAACAGTGACGTCAACACATCTTGCGGCAGGCTGCCGATCCGGGCCGAAACCAGTTCGGTGAGCGTGCCGGGCAGCGCGACGTCGGTCCCGCGGGGATTTCTGAGCAGGGCGCGCCCCAATTCCAGGGCGTAGAAAGGGTTTCCACCCGAGATGGCGGCGATGCGCGACATGGTGGGACGGGCGAACGACTGCCCGAGACGGCTGGAGAGCACCGAATGCAACTTGCCCAGACTCAACGGACCCATCGTCAGGGTCTGCGACGACTCCGGGCGCAGCATGCGCAACCACGAACTGGCCGAAGCGATGTCGGCCCTCAGACGTTCGGTGACGAGCAACCCCACGGGACCGTCGAGACGTCGCGCGGCGAACGCGAGGACGTCACGGGTCGACCGGTCGATCCAAGGGATGTCGTCGACGGCGATCAGCACCGGCGACCGCTCGGCAAGAGTGTGCACCAGCGTGAGAAAGCCGGCCGACACCGCTCGGGCGTCGTCCCCTCCGGCGGCTTCGCGGTAATCCACCACAGCCCGCATCGCCACCCGTTGCGGCTCGGGCAGCCGTGCCCAGGTCTCGGCATCAACCGCCTCGACGAGGTCGGCCAGCCCGCCGTAGGCCAGCACCGACTCGGTCGGGGCGCCCTGGACCGACAGAACCGCGAAGCCGTCCTGTTGCGCGTGCTGGATCGCTGCCAGCCAGAGTGTTGTCTTGCCGATTCCGGCTTCGCCATCGACGAACAACGCCGACGGCTGCGCGCGGGCGCGGTCGAGAAATTTGCCAACGCTGCGCGCCTCCGCGGCTCTTCCCGCGGTACCCAGCATTCACAGATACTTTCAAGCTTGCTCCCAGCTGTCCACGGGCGCGTCAAAATTTCGGTCGGTCAAACCATGCGCCTAAACGGTTCCGTACCGATCTCACACGCTGAAACCGCAGGTGGACGGGCGGGCCCCGACGGTCATCGGTGCCAGTCTTACCTCTCTGTGACGCACCCCGGGTCGCCGGTGCGCAGGCGGCACTGCAGACCGAAGTGGTCGGAGGGAAAGACCCGCGGCAGCTCCGGTGAGATCGGCTCGGTGCCGAGCATCGCCATGTCGGTCGGTACCCAATCCGCACCCTTGATCAGCACCCGGTCGAAGCGCAGCTGCCGGGGCTTCTTCTTGCTGTCCCGCAGCATCGGGTTCGTCCACGAGTTCTCGGTGAAGCCGGGGTCGCGCGGATGCAGTGCCGGCCAGACGTCCCGGTACGCGGGCGAAAGCCACCGCTCCTCACCGTCGCGCAAGTTGAAGTCGCCGAGAATCACCGCCTGGTCGGCCGACACCGCGCGGAACACCCGGCGCAGCTGCCAGGCCCGCAGCCAGGCGCCGTCCTGACCACTTTCCAGATGCACCGAACAGATCCGCAGTGTGCGGCCGTTGACCGCGAGGTCGGCCTGCACGAAACTGCGTCTGCGCCGGCTGGGCAACGGACTGAACGTCGCCGTCGCGATCGGCAGCCGCGACAGCACCAGCATCCCGTAGCCACCGATCCTGCCGCCGACGACTCCGACGCATCGATATCCCTCACGCACCCACGGCTGCTCCAGCAGCACGGTCTGCGCAGCGGCGGTGACCTCCTGGAACACCATCACGTCGGGCCGGTCGCACTGCAGCAGACCGGCCAGAGCCTGGTAGCGCTGCTCGGCGAAGAAGGCCTTGTTCCACACGTTGAACGTCGACACGCTCAGCTCGTGCACCTCGACCGCGGCGCCGTCCAACGGGGCGCCGTCCGACGGCGCGTCGACCCAGGCGTCGCAATGAGCGTCGAACCTGCGCACGGTCAGCCGGCGCCGACCGAACACCGCAGGGATCACTGCGGCGACATCGCGGTTGCGAACAGCAGAACGGCGGCGCTCGCGGTCGGGTCGCTCGCGGTCATCCCGCGATGATTTCAGACTCCCTTTCGCAGCACCTGGGTACCCCGAGGCCATGATCACCGCACTGCGGCGCGCCGCGACCGTCCTGACCACCGTGGGCCTGCTCGCGGCCTGCGCCGACGAGCCGCCGTCGCCGGCCCAACCGTCCGCCGGCGCGGCCGGTGACGTCGCCACCGATCTCGACGTCCCATGGGGTATCGCGTTCCTGCCCGACGGGAGCGCGCTGATCGCCGAGCGGGACAGCGCCACGATCCAGCGCATGGCCGAACCCGGGGCCGTCGCTCCGGTCGGCCAGGTCGCCGACGTGGTCTCGCGTGGCGAGGGCGGACTGCTGGGGTTGGCGACCGCGGGGTCGACGGTCTACGCCTACATCACCACCGCCGCCGACAACCGGGTGGTCACGATGCAGTTCGACGGCACCGCGCTGAGCCCCCAGACACCTCTGTTCACCGGCATCCCGGCCGGGACAATCCACGACGGCGGCCGCATCGCGTTCGGGCCTGACGGCAAGCTCTACATCGCCACCGGAGAGACCGGCAGCCCGCAGTTGGCACAGGATCCGGCGTCTCTGGGCGGCAAGATCCTGCGGATCAATCCCGACGGTTCGGTCCCCGCCGACAACCCGGACCCCGCATCGCCGGTGTTCTCGCTCGGGCACCGCAACGTCCAAGGGTTGGCGTGGGATGCCGCCGGCAGGCTGTGGGTCAGCGAGTACGGCGCCAATACCTGGGATGAACTCAACCTGATCCAGCCGGGCGGCAACTACGGCTGGCCCACCGTCGAGGGCCGCGCGGACCGCGAGGGACTGATCGACCCGGTCCTGCAGTGGCGTCCCGACGAGGCGTCGCCGTCCGGACTGGCGTTCCACAACGGGTCGCTGTGGATGGCGGCGCTGCGCGGCGAGCGCCTGTTCCGGATCCCGGTCCGAGCCGACGGCAGCGTCGGTGATCCGGCGTCACTGTTCGTCGGTGAGTTCGGGCGGCTGCGTACCGTCGTGGTCGCGCCCGACGGCGCGCTGTGGTTCACCACGTCCAACCGCGACGGCCGCGGTGACCCCCGCCCGGGTGACGACCGGATCCTGGCGTTCCGGCCGTAACCGCTGGTCAGTCGAGGTGGAGGTCCATCTCCATGCGCTTGTGCAGAATTCGCACGACATCGATCATGTTGCCCTCGACGCGGTAGAACAGCACGTGCGATCCGACCGGATGACGCCGATAGCCGCTCCGCACCTCATCACAGACACGTCCGATCATCGGGTTGTCCGCGACCCGGTCTATGCCCCGCTGGATTTCCCGTAGGTAATTCTCGGCTTGATCGCGGCCCCAGCGGTCGACGCTGAAAGCCCAGATTTGTTCCAGGTCAGCCTGAGCGGCGGGAGAAAGGAGATAACGGTTCACCGGTAAGGCGGGGCCTCGGCACGCTTGCGTGCGATGAAGTCGTCGAAGTCGAACGGTGTGGATTCCCCACTGCGTTCACCGTCGATGAGCGCCTGCCGCAGAGCCCGGAGCCTCAGCTCGCGTTCCTCGAGCAGCCGCAAAGCAGTGCGCACGACATCGCTTGCTGAGCGGTAGCGGCCGGAGGCCACTTCTCCCTCGATGAATGCGCTGAAGTGCTCGTCGAGACTGAACGAGGTGTTCTTACCCACGACGCCAGGTTACCAATTATTGGTATCGGCGTTGCTCGATCTTGTCGCCCTCGGACCCGACCGCACATCGCACCTGCAGCTACCGTCGAACCATGTCGAGGCTGCGCGTTGCCCGCGTCTGCGGCGTGGGCGCGATTCTGCTCGCCCTCGCCGCGGTCGCGTCCTGCGGACGCCCGGCACCGCCTGCGGCCACCAGCACGACGTCGACCACCGCCGCGTCCGAAGCCGTCGCGCCCCGCACCGAGATGCCGGCCACCACCACGCCGTCGGTGGCTCCTGCACCCGAGTTCGCACCGATCGCCCAACTCGTGAGCGACGCGATCGCGGCGCATCGCCTGCCCGGGGCGGTCGTGCAGATCGGGCACAGCGGACGGATCGTGTTCCGCCAGGCATTCGGTGAGCGCAAGCTCGCCGGCGAACCCGGACTGGACGGCTCCCCCGCGCCGGCCGAACCGATGACCGAGGACACCATCTTCGACCTGGCCTCGCTGACGAAGAGCGTCGCGACCGCGCCCGCCGTGCTGCAGATGTACGAACAGGGCCGGATACAGCTCGACGATCCGGTGCAGGCCTACCTGCCCGGGTTCAACCCGGACAACGACCCGCGGCGCGCCCGGGTCACGCTGCGCATGCTGATGACGCACACCTCCGGCATCGCCGGCGACCTGAGCCTGGACGGCCCGTGGGGACTGTCCAGCGCCGACAAGGCTGAAGGGCTGCACCGTGCACTCGGCGCGTGGGTGGCGTTCGAACCGGGCGAGCGTTTCCACTACTCCGACATCAACTTCATCCTGCTCGGCGCGATCGTCGAGAAGCTCACCGGCGAACCGATCGACACCTATGTGCAGCAGAACGTCTTCACCCCGCTGGGCATGCGCGACACCCACTACCTGCCCGCGAAGAAAGCCTGTGGGCCGTACCGAATCCGCGGTACCGCACTCGCCTACGACCCGAGCTCGCGTCCGGACGACGACTGCGCCGCGGGCACCTGGAGCACCGATCTGCTGGCCCGGATCGCGCCCACCGCCCTCGACGAAGACACCCCGGGCCTGAACCCGGACTACGGCCATCAGCTGCGCGGCACCGTCCACGATCCGACCGCACGCCGGATGGGTGGCGTGACCGGCAGTGCCGGGGTGTTCTCGACCGTGCACGACATCGGCCTCTACGCGCAGGCACTGCTCGATCGACGTGCCGGCCGGCCCAGCACCTTCCCGTTGGAGCAGGACACCGTGACACTGATGACGACGCCACAGCAGCCGGGGGACGGACCGGATCAGCGTGGCCTCGGCTGGGACATCGACAGCCCCCATTCAGCGCCGCGCGGCGACGTCTTCCCCGTCGGGAGTTTCGGCCATACCGGTTTCACCGGGACGTCGCTGTGGCTGGATCCCGGGTCGGACACCTACGTGGTGGTTTTGTCGAACGTCATCCACCAGCGCGGCGGCCCCCCGATCGTCACGCTCGCCGGCGACATCGCCACGGCCGCGGCCCGCGCGCTGCACCTGTACGGGAGCTAGAGGAACGGGCCCAAAGCAATCAAGCCCCCTGGAAAGGGGGCCTGATCAGGGTGGCAGGTAGAGGATTCGAACCTCTGTAGGCGTAAGCCGACGGATTTACAGTCCGCTCCCATTGGCCGCTCGGGCAACCTGCCTGGATGCTGCACATGCGCTGCACAGCGCGCGTTACAAGATACAACGAGGGTGGGCCCTCAACACAAACCGGCGGGTGGGGGGCGGTGTTCGCGCCCACGGACACGACGGGTGAAGATGGACGCAAGCACCATTTACCGAGCCCATGAACTACGTGAGCCCAATAACTACCGAGCCCACAAACTACAGAGGGAGGGACGAGTCCAATGGCGGATTCATCGTTCGACGTCGTCAGCAAGGTCGATCGCCAGGAAGTCGACAACGCGCTCAACCAGGCGGCCAAGGAGCTGTCCACCCGCTTCGACTTCCGCGGCACCGACACCAGCATCGCCTGGAAGGGCGAGGAGGCCATCGAGATCGTCTCCTCCACCGAGGAGCGCGTGAAAGCAGCCGTCGACGTCTTCAAGGAAAAGCTGGTTCGCCGCGACATCTCCATGAAGGCGTTCGACGCCGGCGACCCGCAGGCCAGCGGCAAGACCTTCAAGGTGACCGGCACCCTCAAGCAGGGCATCAGCAGCGAGGAAGCCAAGAAGATCACCAAGATCATCCGCGACGAGGGCCCCAAGGGCGTCAAGGCGCAGATCCAGGGCGAGGAGATCCGGGTCAGCTCCAAGAAGCGCGACGATCTGCAGGCCGTCATCTCGCTGCTCAAGGGCTCCGACCTCGACGTCGCCCTGCAGTTCGTCAACTACCGCTGAGCGCGGTCATTCCTCCAGAGGGTGCCGCCAGGTGATGCAGCGGAAGCGGGCGAAGCCGCGATCGGCGCTGTAGAACGTCGCATTGTTCTCCAGGGCGTAGGCCGCCAGGTACGCGTCCGGCACGTCGTTGCCGCGCGCGTCGATGTCGGTGGCGAGCTGCCGGAACAAATCCCAGTGACGCTCTGTCGGCCGCAAAGCGACGACCGCAGGAGCGTCGCGTAGCGCCTGCACAGCCGCCCACGCCTCTGCGGGGCTGGTGGGCTCACGAAAAACCCGCCGGTTGGTCATGATCCGCACGAAACCGCTCAGCACCACGTCTGGGACACCAAGGGGTTCGTCGTCGTTGGCCCAGATCTCGAGTATTTCCCGATAGTCGTTGTGCTCGACGAGATCGGACCGGTGCGCGTAGACGAGGACGTTGGTGTCAACGCATCGCACCGAGGCTGTCCCCTTCCTCCATCACGTCCGACACCGCGGCATTCGAGGCAAGGTCCACGCCGGGTCGCAACCCGCCGCTGCCGCTCGCCTGCACCACGAACAGGCTCCGTGCACCCCGGTCGGCCGGGTTGAGGCCGCGACGCACCGCGTCCTCGAGCACCGCCGCCACCGTGCGGCCGGAACGGGCCGCACGCTCCTTCACTTCGCGGTACAGCGCGTCATCGATGCGGATGGTCGTGCGCATGCTGCCACATTAGCATCAGGACTGAGCATCAAGATGCCCACGAAAGCCAGACGTTGCCCGCGCACTCACACCGGCACGGCGAAAGCCACCCTCGGTGCGCCCGCGCAGTCCTAATCTGATCGCCATGGCACCTGCACAGCGCGAACCCAAAGTCGTCGTCCTCGGGGGCGGATCCTGGGGCACCACCGTGGCCTCCATCTGCGCCCGGCGCGGCCCGACGCTGCAGTGGGTGCGCTCGCAGGAGACCGCCGACGACATCAACCAGAACCACCGCAATTCGAAGTACCTCGGCGACGAGGTCGAACTGGCGCACACCCTGCGCGCCACCACCGACTTCTCCGAAGCCGCCGAATGCGCCGACGTCATCGTCATGGGGGTGCCGTCCCACGGATTCCGCAACGTGCTGACCGAGTTGGCCCGCGAATTGCGCCCGTGGGTGCCGGTGGTGTCGCTGGTCAAGGGCCTCGAGCAGGGCACCAACTACCGGATGAGCCAGATCGTCGACGAGGTGCTGCCCGGTCACCCGGCCGGAATCCTGGCCGGGCCCAACATCGCCCGTGAGGTCGCCGAGGGTTACGCCGCAGCGGCGGTGCTGGCCATGCCCGATCCCCATCTGGCCGCTCACCTCGGCGGGTTGTTCCGCACCAAACGGTTCCGGACCTACACCACCGACGACGTCGTCGGCGTCGAGATGGCCGGCGCGTTGAAGAACGTGTACGCGATCGCCGTGGGCATGGGCTATTCGCTGGGCATCGGGGAGAACACGCGAGCGATGGTGATGGCCCGTGCGGTGCGGGAGATGTCCAAGATGGGTGAAGCGCTCGGCGGGCACCGGGACACCTTCGCCGGGCTGGCGGGCATGGGCGATCTGATCGTCACCTGCACCAGCCAGCGCAGCCGCAACCGCCACGTCGGTGAGCAGCTCGGCGCCGGCAAGCCGATCGACGAGATCATCTCCTCGATGAACCAGGTTGCCGAGGGCGTCAAAGCATCCAGCGTCATCATGGAGTTCGCCGACAAGTGCGGCATCACGATGCCGATCGCGCGCGAGGTCGACGGGGTGGTCAACCACGGCTCGACCGTCGAGCAGGCCTACCGCGGGCTGATGGTGGAAAAGCCCGGCCACGAGGTGCTCGGCTCCGGTTTCTGAGCCTGTAATTTCTGAGCCTGTGGTTCCTGAGCCTCGGATCTGAGCCGGGGGTCGGCTCGCTGGGCGCGGCTCCCTAGTTGAAGTACGGGTTGGTGCCCTCGGGCCGCACCAGCAGCGGATTGACGGCGTTGACCCATGACGCATCCGGGGTCACGACGAAACCGGCCTGGTTGCGGCTGTCGACACACGCCGTGGTCGCACCATCGGTGCCGCAGCTGACCGTGCCGAAGCTCAGCCGGGTGTTCGGCGGCAGCGCGGCGACCTCACCCTCGAAGATCGGCCGCGGCGTCGAACCGAAGCCGGGCACCCCACCCGCCGCACCGCTGATGACGTTGGCACCTTCCGGCGCTCCCGGCAGCGGGCCCTGGCATCCGTAACCGCCGGAACGCTGCAGCATGCAGGTCAGCGGACCGGCGGTGAATGCATAGGCCGTGCCGTCGAGCACCGCGTAGTCCTGCGGGTTGGCCGGCGCCCACGCGTTGACGTTCGGCGGGGGTGGCGGCGGAGGCGGGGGCGGGGGTTGGGCCGCCGCAAGGCCGGGCAACGCGGCCACGCATGCCGGAGCGACCAGCATGCCTACCAGGATTCTGCGCAGCACCATCACAGACTAGATGTCGCCGCAGGGGCCAGCAGTGTTTCAGAACGTGAAGCTGCCCGCCGGGCTGAGCACGAACCCGGACTGGTCGAGGCTGTTCACGCAGGACGTCACGACGCCGTCAGTGCCGCAACTGACCGTCTGAAAACTCATCCGGGTGTTCGGCGGCAGCGGACGCGGATTCTCGACCGAGCCGTACATCGGCCGGTCCGACACCGCGAAACCAGGGCTGCCCTGCGCGTAGCCGGACACCATGTTCGCGCCGTTCGGAGCCGCAGGCAGCGGACCGCTGCAGCCGTAGCCGCCGGTGCGCCGGTCCATCACGCACGTCACGCCGCCCGGCGCGCCGAACGAGTACGAGGCGCCCTCGTTGACCGCGAACTCGGCCGGGTTCACCGGGGGCAGCGCGTTGATGTTCGGCAGCGGGCCGGGCTGGGCGGCGGCGAGGCCGGGGGCGACGAGGCCGAACGCACCCGCGGCCGCGATACCGGACAGCATTCTGGTCAGCACGTCGCACACCTTAAGCGGATCGGGCGCGGTAGAGCACCTCGAGTGTCGACTTTCGCGCCGAATTCGCTAGTAGCGGTCGGGGCTCCGATAATCTCCCGGCCCGGCCATCGCCTCCAACCGCGCGATGCGATCGGCGACCGGCGGGTGGGTGGAGAACAACTTGCCGATCTTCTCCCCCGCGCGGAACGGGTTGGCGATCATCAGGTGCGCCTGGTCGGCCAGCTGCGGCTCCGGCGGGAGCGGCGCCCGCTCGACGCCGACGCTGATCTTGCGCAGTGCGCTGGCCAGCGCCAGCGGGTCACCGGTCAGCTCGGCGCCGGACTGGTCGGCCTGGTACTCGCGCGACCGCGACACCGCCAGCTTGATGACCGTCGCGGCGATCGGACCGAGCAGCGAAACCAGAAGGATCGCAAAAGGATTCGTTCCCCCGTCGCGGTTGCCGCCGAACATCGAGGCGAAGAACGCGAGGTTGGCCAGCGCGGTGATCACCGACGCCATCGCCCCGGCCACACAGGAGATCAGGATGTCGCGGTTGTACACATGCGACAGCTCGTGGCCCAGCACCGCGCGCAGCTCGCGTTCGTTGAGCAGACCCAGAATGCCCGTCGTGCAGCACACCGCCGCGTTGCGCGGGTTGCGGCCCGTGGCGAACGCGTTCGGCGCCGCGGTGTCGCTGATGTACAGCCGCGGCATCGGCTGGCGCGCGGTGGTGGCCAGCTCGCGCACGATCTTGTACATCACCGGCGCCTGCATCTCGCTGACCGGCTGCGCGTGCATGGCGCGAAGCGCCAGCTTGTCGCTGTTGAAGTAGACGTAGGCGTTCATGCCCACGGCGAACAACACCGCCAGGAACATGATGTTGCGCCCGAACATGGCGCCCACACCGACGATCAGACCCGAGAACACCACCAGCAACAGGAACGTCTTGAACCTGTTGGCATGCGGATGCCACGTCACCGTGCTTGCCTCCTTCAAAGCAGCCGACTCATCGAACCTGTCAGAGTCCTCGATCAGTCAACGCCCGGACCGGCGGCGCGGGTTCCGCCGGGTCAGCCGTGCCGATTGATGGTGTAGTCCACCAGCGTGGCCAGCGCCTGGCGCCCCGGCCCGTCCGGCAGGTGCGCCAGCTCGTCGCGGGCCTGCTGGGCGTAGCGGGCCACGGTGTCCTTGGCCATCGCGATGCCCTGTGAGGAACGCAACAGGGCCAGGGCCTCGGCGACGTCGTCGTCGTCCTCGACCGGCGCGGACAGCAGCGCGCGTAACCGGTCGGCGCCGGGACCCGTCTCGCGCAGCGCGTACAGCACCGGCAGCGTGTGCACCCCTTCCCGAAGGTCGGTGCCCGGCACCTTGCCCGACTCGTCGGCGTCGCTGTCGATGTCGATGATGTCGTCGGAGATCTGGAACGCCGTGCCGACGATGCCGCCGAGCCGCGCCAGCCGCTCGACCTGGACTTCGTCGGCGCCCGAGAATGTCGCCCCGAACCGGCCCGACGCCGCGATCAGGCAGGCCGTCTTCTCGTAGACCACCTTGAGGTAGTGCTCGACCGAATCGACCTGGTCGGCCGCTCCCCGCGTTTCCCGCATCTGGCCGGTGACCAGCAGGGCGAACGTGTCGGCGATCACCCGCACGGCGTCCGGGCCGAGCCGCGAGACCAGCCGCGACGCGGTCGCGAACAGGTAGTCACCGGCCAGGATGGCGATGTTGTTGCCCCAGCGGGCGTTGGCGCTGGTCGCGCCGCGACGCATCTGCGCCTCGTCCATCACGTCGTCGTGGTACAGCGTCGCCAGGTGCACCAGCTCGATCACCGCGCCGGCCACGCTGACCTGCCAGGCGTCGGGTTCAGGACCCAGCTGCGCGGACAGAACGGTGAACAGCGGGCGGAACCGCTTACCGCCGGCCTGGAACAGGTGCTGCACGGCTTCGGCCATCAGGGCGTCGGCTCTGCCCAGCTCATCGGACATCAACGTCTCGATGCGGGCGACGCCGTCGCGAACATCCTGGGCGAACTGGGCATCCCCGAAGTCCACTCCCGCCACCACGGTCGCCGGTGTCCTCACACTGCCAACATACTGGGAGCCATGGACTCATCGGCGGGTTGGGCCCACGCCCGGAGGGCAGGGGAGAGCGAAGCGACCGGGGGATCGATCGCGGCTGATGTGGTCGTCGTCGGAGCCGGACCGGCCGGTTCGTCGGCCGCCGCCTGGGCGGCCCGAGCCGGTCGCGACGTCCTGGTCATCGACTCTGCGCAGTTCCCGCGCGACAAGGCGTGCGGCGACGGGCTGACCCCCCGCGCGGTCGCCGAGCTGCAACGGCTTGGCCTCGGCCCCTGGCTGGACGGCAAGATCGCCCACCGCGGGTTGCGCATGTCAGGGTTCGGCGCCGACGTGGAGATCGCGTGGCCCGGCCCGTCGTTCCCGCCCACCAGCAGCGCGGTGCCGCGCACCGAACTCGACGACCGGATCCGCCAGGTCGCCGCCGAGGGCGGCGCCACCATGCGCCTGGGCGCGAAAGCCGTTGGTGTGCAGCATGACCCGTCAGGACGCGTAGCCGCGTTGGTGCTTGACGACGGCACCGAGGTGACGTGCACCGACCTGATCGTGGCCGACGGGGCGCGCTCGACGCTGGGCCGCGAACTCGGGCGGCAGTGGCACCGCGAGACCGTGTACGGCGTCGCGATCCGCGGGTACGTCGCGACGCCCCGCAGCGACGAACCGTGGATCACCTCGCACCTGGAGTTGCGCTCCCCGGCCGGCGAGGTGCTGCCCGGTTACGGCTGGATCTTCCCGCTGGGCAACGGTGAGGTGAACATCGGGGTCGGAGCGCTAGCCACGTCGAAGCGCCCCGCCGAGGCGGGGTTGCGGCCGCTGATGAGCTACTACGCCGGACTGCACCGCGACGAATGGGGCTTTTCCGGGGAACCGCGGGCGGGGCTGTCGGCGCTGCTGCCCATGGGCGGAGCGGTCTCGGGCGTCGCCGGGCCGAACTGGATGCTGATCGGCGACGCCGCGGCGTGCGTGAACCCGCTCAACGGCGAGGGCATCGACTACGGCCTGGAAACCGGGCGGCTGGCCGCGGACCTGCTCGGCAGCGGCGACTATTCGCGGGTATGGCCTGCGGTGTTGGAGTCGCACTATGCGCGGGGGTTCTCGATCGCGCGGCGGCTGGCGCTGCTGCTGACCTTCCCCCGGTTCCTGCCGGCGACGGGCCCGCTGGCGATGCGGTCGTCAGCCCTGATGAAGCTCGCGGTGCGGGTGATGGGCAACTTCGTCACCGACGAGGACGACGACATGATCGCCCGGGTGTGGCGAGGCGCGGGCCGGCTCTCGGGTCGCATCGACGCCCGCCGCCCGTTCACATGACCCAGCGGTGTTCTCCGCGAGAGCGCGGGTCTGCACGCCGACACGCCGCAACTTGTGTGCATCTACGCGCGCTCGTCGGGAGCCGGAGCCGACCGTGACGTCCGTGTACCGCGCGCCGATGCGGTCACGGCGCGACGACCTCGACCCGCAACCCGCGATCGATCGGGCGCTGACGCACGGGCTGTGCGGGTTCGGCGACGATCCGTCCCCGCAGGCCGCCGAACGGTTCGCCCGGCGCATCGACCGGTTCGCCGCGGCACCGGACGGGTCGTTCGTGTGGACCCGCGACGGCGACGGGCTGTACCGGCTGGGGCGGCTCGCCGGGCCCTACTTCTACGACGCGGACGGCGAATCCGTCGACCTCGTCCACGTCCGGCGGTGCGTGTGGCGGGAACAGCCCGTCCTCGAATCGCAAGCGCCGCCCGCCGTCGTCGCCACGTTCGGGCGTGGGGGACGAAACTTCCAGCAGATCCACGACGACCACGTCGGCGCCGCCTCGGAACGGTTGTGGCACTAGCCTTCCCGGCGCAACGGCGAACACCCGGCCCGACGGCGAATGTGCGCGGATTCGGTGTCGAGCGCGGCGGGCCGGGCTCGGACACGCACGCTCGCCCCGTGGGGGACACCGCAGGAGCCACCGGGCGGACTGACCGGCGCGGATCAGCGGAGCGAGTAGGCGAAGCCGCTCACGTCACGGAGGGTAGCCCCGAACACGTCGGGCATCGCGGCGCCGAACAGCAGATCACCGCCGTGGCAGGTGCCGGCCACCACGCGGCCCACCGCGGGCACCCCGGCGCGCACCAGTCTGCGGTAGTACTGCAACCCCTCGTCGCGAAGCGGATCGAGCTCGTTGACCGAAATGACATGCGAGGGAAGACCACTGAGCTCATCGTCGGTGGCCATCGCAGCCCAGCAGGTCGCGTCGTCGGCGTACGCACCGTCCGGGTCATAGAGCGAGCCGAGCAGCGCCGCCTGCTCACGGCTGATGAAGTACCCGTCGTTCTCCTCCAGCGACGGCAGGTCCTCGCACGCGTCGAGCCAGCGGTTCGAGATGAACGGGCACTGCGCGTAGAAGCCCGCGATCTCGCCGATCCAGCCTTCGCGTTTGGCCTTGTGCGCCAACGTCAACGTGAGGTTCCCGCCACCGGATTCGCCCGAGACGACGAGGTGGCTGACCCCGAGTTCACGGCGGTGCGCCGCCACCCATCTGGCAGCGGACGCACAGTCGTTGAGCCCGGCCGGATAGGGGTGTGCACCCAATTTGGCGCTGGAATTGCGGAATTCGACGCCGACGACCACCAGCCCCGTCGCGGCGAGATGTTCACGCAACCCCACATACGCGGCATCGGCGGCGGACGCGATCGCCATGCCGCCGCCGTGCAGGTGCACCACCGCGGGCAGCTCACCGTCAGCGTTCGCCGGCCGACTCACGAACAGCGTGACGGTGTTCCCGTCGATGCCGGTGCACTCGGTGGTGGTGGTCGTGACGCCGTCGGGACGCCCGAGATCCTCGGCGATCGAATCGAAGATCGCGCCGATGGCCTGCTCGCTCATCGCGGCGAACGCGTGCCGTTCTTCTGCCGGAGAATCGGGGGTCAGCCCGCTCGACGGAAAACGACCGTCCAGGCCGAAGCGGCGGAACACCTCCACCATCCGGGGATCGGCGCGTGGGTCGGTGCCCAGCGTGGCGTCGGGGTCGGCGAGGCGTCCGTGCGGCATGAAGGTGACGGTAGCGCCGTCCGCGAACGGTGAGAGCGCTTTCGCCAGCCGCGAACGCGCTTCGCATGCACGCATGAGGCGGCGTGTCGGCGTGCGGACGCGCGCGCTCGCGGAACCAAGGGCTCGCGGAACCAATGGGCTCGCGGCGACGTGGGGCTCGCGGGACTCAGGGTTTGGTGGCGGCGTGCAGGGCGACGATGCCGCCGGTCAGGTTGCGCCACCGCACGTCCGTCCAACCGGCGGCCTCGATGCGCCGCGCCAGCTGCTCCTGGTCCGGCCAGGCCCGGATCGACTCGGCCAGGTACACGTAGGCCTCCGGGTTCGACGACACGGTGCGGGCGATGCGCGGCAGCGCCTGCATCAGGTACTCCTTGTACACCGTGGCGAACAGCCCGTTGGTCGGTGTGGAGAACTCACACACCACCAGCCGCCCGCCGGGGCGGGTCACCCGCGCCATCTCCCGCAGCCCGGCCTCGTGGTCGACGACGTTGCGCAAGCCGAAGCTGATCGTCACCGCGTCGAACACCTCGTCGGCGAACGGCAGCCGGGTCGCGTCGCCCGCCACCTTCGGCACCGCGCGGGCCTGCCCGGCGGCCAGCATGCCCACCGAGAAGTCCGCCGCCACACACCAGGCACCCGAGCCGGCCAGCTCCACCGTCGACACCGCCGTCCCGGCGGCCAGGTCGAGCACCTTGTCCCCCGGGCCGATCCGCAGCGCCTGGCGCGTCGCCCGCCGCCAGAACCGGTCCTGGCCCACCGAGAGCACCGTGTTGGTCAGGTCGTAGCGCCGCGCGACGCCGTCGAACATCGAGGCGACCTCACGGGGATCCTTGTCCAGCGACGCGCGGTTCACAAGGGCGAAGGTATCAGCACCTGTCATTCACCTGTGCACATCGCAGACCGGGAATGCGACCGCCCAAAACACGCATTGCAACCGGACATGAGTGCAAAAGTCTGGTTCATCACGGGAACATCGCGCGGCTTCGGCCGCGAATGGGCGATCGCGGCGCTCGAACGCGGCGACAAGGTGGCCGCCACCGCGCGCGACGTCGCCACGCTCGACGATCTCGCCGCCGAACACGGCGACGCGTTGCTACCCATCCAGCTCGACGTCACCGACCGCGACGCCGACTTCGCCGCGGTCAAGGACGCCCACGATCACTTCGGGCGCCTCGACATCGTGGTCAACAACGCCGGGTACGGGCAGTTCGGCTTCGTCGAGGAACTCTCCGAGGACGAGGCCCGGGCCCAGATCGAGACCAACGTGTTCGGGGCGCTGTGGATCACCCAGGCCGCGTTGCCCTATCTGCGTGCCCAGCGCAGCGGCCACATCCTGCAGGTGTCCTCGATCGGCGGGATCACCGCGTTCCCCAACGTGGGTATCTACCACGCGTCGAAGTGGGCGCTGGAGGGCTTTTCGCAGGCGTTGGCCCAGGAGGTGGCCGAGTTCGGCGTGCATGTCACGCTCATCGAGCCGGGCGGGTTCGCCACCGACTGGGCCGGTCCGTCGGCCAAACGCGCGACCCCGCTGCCCGACTATGCCGAGGCGCACGAGCGCTCCGAGCAGTGGCGGGCGTCGCGCTCGGCACGACCCGGTGACCCGAAAGCCTCGGCGGCGGCCGTGCTCGAGGTCGTCGACGCCGCCGAGCCTCCGCTGCGCGTGTTCTTCGGCGAGCTCCCGCTGGAACTGGCGCGAGCCGATTACGAGAACCGGTTGGCGACGTGGGAGAAGTGGCAGCCCGTGGCGGTGCTCGCCCAGGGCTGAGCTCAGGCGGCCTTGGCGCTGCGCGTGCCCATCACCTCGAGGTAGTGCTCGATCAGCTGGTCACACACCGCCGGCCAGGTCCGGCCGAGCACACTGCGCCGCGCGGCCACCGAGTACCGGGGCCGCTCACTGAGCAGGTGATCGACGGCCTGCGCCAGGTTCGACTCGAAGCCGTTGACCGGCAACAACATTCCGGTGTGCATCGGGGTGACGAGGTCGCGGGGGCCACCGGCGTCCGGGGCGATCACCGGCAGACCGGAGGCCATCGCCTCCTGCACCGCCTGGCAGAACGTCTCGTGCTCACCGGGATGGACGAAGACGTCCATGCTGGCGTAGGCGGTCGCGAGTTCGGCGCCGTAGAGCGCACCGGTGAACACCGCCGAGGGCATCAGCGTCTGCAGCTTGGCCCGGTCCACCCCGTCGCCGACGACGACCACCTGCACGTCGTCACGTCCGGCCAGCCCGGCCAGGCGCTCCACGTGCTTCTCGGGGGCCAGCCGCCCGACGAACCCGACGACCGGTCTGCCGTCGGGCGACCAGTGCCGGTGCAACTGTTCGTCGCGAGCCGAGGGGGCGAAGCCGGTGATGTCGACACCGCGGCCCCACTTGTGGACCCGGGGGATGCGGTGGGCGGCGAGGTTCTCCATCGCCGACGTGGACGGGGCCAGCGTGCGGTCGGCCTTGCTGTGCAGGCGCCGGGTCCACGCCCACGAGGCCCGCGCCAGCATGCCGATGCCGTAGCTCTCGGCGAATCCGGCCACATCGGTCTGGAACACCGCGACGGTCGGGATGCCGAGATAGCGGGCGGCATGCACACCGCCCCACCCGAGCAGCGCCGGCGACGCGAGGTGCACGACATCGGGTTCGAAGCCGCGCAGCACACCGACCATGCGCGGCCGGGGCACGCCCAGCGGCAGCGACGTGACCTTGGGGAACATCTTCGACGGCACCCGGTGCACCCGCACCCCGTCGTGCACCCGGTCGGCGGCGGGTTCGCCGCGCGGAGTGTCCGGGGCGATGACGAGGACCTCGTGGCCGGTGCGGCGCAGATGCTCGATCACCCGAAGCACGGAATTGGTGACACCGTTGACGTTCGGGAGGAACGATTCTGCGACGATGGCAACGCGCACACCCGAACGGTGACATCACCACCTGTCCCAGAGGTTGCCGACAGGGGTATGTCACACGAATTGCCGACGATTCTGCTCGGCGCGCAGCAACGTCGTGGGTCGGCGCCGGCGGATACCCTCACTCCATGCGCACTTCCACCGCAGCGCTGCTGGTCAGCCTCGTCGGACTGCTGGGTGCCGTCGGATGCAGCAGAGAACTCCCCGGAGTCGCGCGGCCCGACCTCACCCCGACACCGCTGGCGGTCACCGAGGACGGGACGGGCATCGTGGCCGGATTCGACGACGCGCCCGCCCACATCGAGATCTTCACCGAACCGCAGTGCACCCACTGCCGCGACCTGCAACTGGACTTCGGCGACCAGCTCGCCTACCACATCACCGTCGGTGACCTGCAGGTCACCTACCGACCGTTGACGTTCCTCGACGCCGGCGACAACGGCTATTCGGCCACGGTCGCCAACGCGATGTTCTCAGCCGCCGGTCCCGTCGGGCCGACCGGCGACAGCGGCCGTTCCCCGGCCGACGGCACCCAGTTCCAGCGTTTCGTCGAGGAGCTCTACCTCAATCAGGATCCCGGCGGCGCCCCCTTCAGCGGCGACGAACTGCGCGACATGGCCGTATCCGCCGGTATGCCCGAGGCCGTGGCCGACCAGCTGGCGCGTGACCGGTCCGCGGTCGACATCGCCGAGATGAACGACACCAACTTCGTCTACCTCGTCGACGTCGACCCGGTGCAGACCGGCACCCCGACCGTCTACGACCTCGAAAGCCGGCAGAAGGTCGACATCCATGCCGACGACTGGCTCGCCGAACTCGTGCACTCCTGAGTCACACGGTGCTCGCGCGCCGGTCGATGCGGCGTTCCACCAGCGTCGTCACACCCAGCGCGGCGCCGGCGACGAGCCAGCCGACCACCGCGATCGAGCCGGCGGGAATGATCGCCAGCGCGGCATTGCGGTCCCGGACCCGGACCAGGTCGGGGTCGTTGACGTCGTACTCGACGTAGATCCGCATCCCGTCGTCGAGCTTCGACGGGTACAGCACGCCCAGTTCGGGGCGGTAGGTGATGCGGTCCGGGGTGACGAACTCGATCGTCGAGCGGCGATCCCCGGCGTCCAGCACCGTGGCCTCGGCCACCCCCATGTTGCGTTCGATCTGGCGGTCGTTACGCCAGGCGCCCAGCACCAGCAGCACCGACTGCAGCGTCACCAGGCACGCCACCACCACGATGCCGATGCGGATGCGGCGCAGCATGCGCCCGGCCCGGGTCTCCCCCGGCTCGCCATGCAGGTGCGGTCGGACCACATCCCACACCGGCCGCAGCCGCTCGAGCAGCTTCTTCACAGACTGGCCTTGATCGCGGCGTGCAGGGCGCGCAGCGAGGACCTGTCCGCCTTCACCTCCAGCACCCGCATACCGTCCTGCGGCTCGTCGAGCGCGCCGGCCAACTCGCCGATCTCGATCTGGCGGCTGTCGACGTGGTAGGCGCGGCACAATGCGCCGACATCGACATCGTGCGGGGTGCCGAAGATCCGCGACGAGACGTCGGAGAAGCGCGGGTCACCCTGTTCCAGCAGCTCGAAGATGCCGCCGCCGTTGTCGTTGGACACCACGATGGTCAGGGCGCGCGGCGAGGGTTCCGTCGGCCCGATCAGCAGGCCCGAACTGTCGTGCACGAAGGTCAGGTCACCGAGCAGCGCGACCGTGCGGCCACCATGGGCCGCCTCGTAGGCCAGCGCCGCGCCGATCGCCGTGGAGACGGTGCCGTCGATGCCGGCCACCCCGCGATTGGAGCGCACCCGCACCTCCGGCGTCGTCAACCCGACCAGCGCGAGGTCACGAACCGGGTTCGAGGCGCCCAGCACCAGCTGATCACCGGGACGCACCGAGCCGGCCACCGCCGCCGCGACATGCAGCCCGGTCGTCAGCGGATGCTCGGCCAGCTGGCCGCGGACCGCGTCGACGGCGTGCCGGTTGACCTCCGCGCAGCGGCGCAGCCAGTCCGGCGACGGCTCCCCCGAGACGACGGCACGGGTGCCGGTGGCCTGCGAGTTCCCGGACACGTCCGGCCACCGGGGGCCCGTGGTCAGCGCGAACACCGGAACCGAGGGGTCGGCCAGCAGCGCCGACACCGGCCGGTGCAGGGTGGGCCGGCCGGCCATGATGACCTGCTTGGGGCGCAGCAGCCGCAGCGCCAGCGGGTGCAGTGGGTTCTGTGCGCGCGGGGCCGTGGGTTCGGCGACGGTGGGCAGGTGGGCCAGGTTGGGGTGGGTGCCTGCGCCGTGGCCCGCGATGACGACGGTGTCGGGGCCGAGGTCGATGTCGAGCGGCTGGTCGAAGCTGACCGGCGGGGTGTAGGTCCACGGGCGGCCGTGCGGGCGGCCGTCGGGGGCATAGGGGCCGTCCGGGCTGGCGTCGGGCACCAGCGGTTCGCGCAGCGGGATGTCGAACTGCACCGGCCCGGCGTTGGCGGTGCGGGATCCGGTGGCGGCCACCAGCACCCGACAGGTCGCCGAACGCCACTGCGCGTTGAGGGACTCCATGTCCTCGGCGTGCTCGGCCAGGCCGAGGCTGATGTTGGCGCGCACCTGGTTGCCGAAGTAGCCGAGCTGCTCGAAGGTCTGGTTGGCGCCGGTGCCGAGCAGTTCGTAGGGCCGGTTGGCGCTGAGCACGACCAGCGGAACCCGGGCGTAGTTGGCCTCCACGACGGCCGGGCCCAGGTTGGCCACCGCGGTGCCCGAGGTCATCGCCACACACACCGGGGCCTGGTGCGCCCCGCCGCCCTGGGCCAGGCCGATGGCGAGGAAGCCCGCCGTGCGTTCGTCGATGCGCACGTGCAACCGCAGGCGTCCCGCGCGGTCGGCGTCGTGCAGGGCGAAGGCCAGCGGCGCATTGCGCGACCCGGGACACAACACGACGTCGCGGACGCCACCGCGGATCAGTTCGTCGACGACTACGCGGGCCTGTGTCGTCGAGGGGTTCACCACTACAGGGTATCGGCGAAGAATTCGAGGATCGCGGTGTTGACGACCTGGGGCTTCTCGATGAACCCGAGGTGGCCGGCGTCGGAGATCTCCAGGAATCTGCCGTTGGGCAGCGCGTTGGCGACCTCGCGGCCCAGGTGGGCGGGCAGCACGATGTCGTCGGCGAACCCGATCACCAGCGCCGGGGTGGTGACGTTCTGGTAGGCGGGCAGCCGGCTGCTCTGCGGCGCGATCGACAGCTGGGTGTGTATTCCCGGCGTGGGCTTCTGCGGCCACATCGTGAACATGTCGATCCAGTCCCGAACCGCATTGTCGTCGTTCAGCGTCTTCGGCGAAAAGCTCTCCAGCAGGCGCAGTTTCGCCTCGAACTCGACAGGCAGCTGCACACCGGAGCGGGCCATGGCCAGCTCGCCGGACCAGAAGAACTCGCGGGCACGGTCGTGGCGGCCCCGGGTGGCCATCAGGACCGCCGAGTGGACCAGTTCCGGGCGGGCGACCATCAGCTCCTGGGCGATGTAGGAGCCCATCGACACCCCGACCAGACGCACCGGCGCCAGCCCGAGGTGCTCGATCAGCGCGACGGTGTCGGCGACCATGGTCTCGGTGGTGAACCCGTCGGCGTTCTCGGTGGCGCCGACGCCGCGGTTGTCGAACGTCACACACCGGTAACCGGCGCGGGTGAACACCGGAACCTGATGCAGATGCCAGGTTCGCCCGGCCCCGCCACGGCCTGCGATGAACAGGACCGCCGGGCCGGAGCCGCGGTCGTCATACGCCAAATTCACGCCGTCGACGCTACGTCGATCCCCGTTGAGACTGCATCCAGGGTGGGAAAATACGAGAGAAGTGCGCGCTCACCGCAGTATGAACGACCAGCGACGCGCTCGGCCCCGTCTCGACGACCAGCCCGGTCGCAACGATCAGCGACGGGCCCGGCGCACGCGGGCCAGCGCCGCATCCCACAGCAGCCCCGTCGAGGCCGCCAGCGAGGCGGGGGTCGCCAACTGACGGCCCATCATGGCGGTGGCGGTCGCCTTCGTGGCCGCCGAGGCCTTCGACATGTGCCCGGAGTCGAACGGCGGCTGGGGGTCGTACTCCATCGACAGCTGGATGGCCTTGGCCTTCGCCTCACCGGCGATCCGCCCGGCCAGCCACAGGCCCAAATCGATGCCCGCCGACACCCCGGCCGCGGTGACGATCCGGTCGCCGGCGTCGACGATGCGCTCGTCCCCGACCGGGTCCACGCCGAACGTGCGCAGCACCGGCAGCGCCGCCCAGTGCGACGTCGCCCGTTTACCCTCGAGCAGCCCGGCCGCGGCCAGGATCACCGATCCGGAGCACACCGATGTCGTCCACTGCGTGCCCTGATGCACCCGGCGCACCCACTCGAGGACCTTGTCGTCGCGGGCGTGCTGCAGCGTCGAGAAACCACCCGGCACCAGCACCAGATCCGGGGCGGGCGTTTCGTCGAACGAGTGGGTGGCCCCGACCACCAGCACGCCGGAATCGGCGGTGACGGGCCCGGGTTCGTGCCAGACGAACCGGACGTCGGCATCGGGAAGGTAGTGCAGGCTCTCGTAGGGTCCGATGAAGTCCAGGGCGGTGAATCCGGGGTAGAGCATGATCGCGATCTGCATGGGTTCTCCTTGTCAGGCGAATGTCCTGCGGTACTGGTCAGGGGATACACCGAGGCGACGAACGAAGTTGCGCCGCAACGTCTCCGCCGAGCCGAAGCCGCACCGGGCGGCGATGACGGTCACCGGGTCGTCGGTCTCGCAGAGTTGCCGGCGCGCCGCCTCGGTGCGGACCCGCTCGACGTAGGCGCCGGGCGCCTCACCGACCTCGTCGGTGATGACGCGGGTGAAATGACGGGGACTCATGGCTGCCCGCCGGGCGAGCTCGGAGACACTGTGCGTGCCACCGGGTTCGGCCTCGATGGCGTCCTGGACGTCGCGGATGGGCCGGCGCCGGGCCCGCGGCATCCACACCGGCGCCGCGAACTGGGTCTGCCCGCCGGGGCGACGCAGGGGCAGCACCAGGTAGCGGGCCACCGTCTGCGCGGCCTCGGTGCCGTGGTCGTCCTCGACGAGCGACAACGCCAGGTCGATGCCCGCGGTGACGCCCGCGGCGGTCCACACCTTCGACGAGCTGCGGACGAAGATCGGATCGGGATCGACGGTGACGGCCGGGAATTCGGCCGCCAGCTGCGCTGCGAACGCCCAGTGCGTGGTCGCCACGCAGCCGTCGAGCAAACCGGCCTCGGCGGCCAGCACGGCCCCGGTGCAAACGCTGACCACCCGGCGGGCCCGCGCGGACACCGCTGCGATCCAGTCGATCAGCTCGGCGTCGCGGCGGGCCGACCCGGTGCCCGCGCCGCCCGGCAGCACGACGGTGTCGACCGGCTCGCCCGGGTCGGGTAGCGGGTCTGCCACCAGCGTCAGGCCGGTTCCGGTGGCCACCGGTGCGCCGCCGACGGCCACGATGCGCACGTCATAACCCGTGCCCGCGGTGCGGGCGTCGGCGTACAGCGAAGCCCCGGTGAACACCTCGAACGGGCCCACCAGATCCAGCGCCTGTACGCCGGGGAATCCGACGAGAAGCACCGTGCGCGCCATGAACCCAGTGTTGGCCACCGCCGTCGTGGCGTCCAGGCCATGCACCCCACAGATCAGGACAGCAGCGGCCAGCAGTCCCGGATCCGGTCGATCCACCACCGGGCGCGCTCGGGAGCCGCAGCGAGGGCGGCCACCCGCGCCGGGTCGGGGACCACGGCCGCCGCGGGCAGCTCACCGTCGACCGGCGCGACCGTCTCGACGACGTCGTCGACGAACAGCCCTCCGGTGCCGAGCCCGCACGCGTGCGGTAACGACGGCAGACACCCCGCCGCGACCAGACCGATCCCGATGCCCACCGCCGAGTCCAGGGCGCTGGACACCACGATCGGGATGTCGATCTGCTCGGCGACGGCCAGCATGGCCCGCACCCCACCCAGCGGAGCCACTTTGAGCACCGCGATGTCGGCGGCTCGGCTGCGCACCACGTGCAGCGGATCATCGGCCTTGCGGATGCTCTCGTCGGCGGCCACCGGCACCTGCACGCGGCGACGGACCTCGGCGAGTTCGGGCACCGTCGCACACGGCTGTTCGAGGTACTCCAGCGGGCCGTCGGCGGTCAGCGCCCGCGCGGCGGTCACCGCCTCGTCGACGCTCCAACCACCGTTGGCGTCCACCCGCACGGTCGGCACCAGCGCCCGCACCGCGGTGACCCGGGCAACGTCGTCGGCCAGCGACTGGCCGGGTTCAGCGACCTTCACCTTCGCGGTGCGCGCACCGGGGAACCGGGCGAGCACGTCGGCCACCGCGGCGGCGGGCACGGCCGGCACCGTGGCATTGATCGGGATGCTGGTGTGGCGCACCGGCGGCAGCGGCCGATAGGCGGCGTCGAGGCCGGCGGCCAGCCAATGCGCCGCCTCGGGCGGGCCGTACTCAGGGAATGCCCCGAACTCGCCCCACCCCGCCGGGCCGTCGATCAGCGCGATCTCACGGGTGGTGATCCCCCGGAACCGCACCCGCATGGGCAGCGCGACGACGTGCAGCCGGTCCAGCACATCCGACAGCTCGGGACGGGTCACCCGGCGCCCGCCAGCACGGCCTCGGCTGCGCGGCGGCCGCTGACCAGGGCTCCCTGGATCGAGGCGGTGTCGCGGTGATCGCCGCACACCCACAGCCCGTCCTGGATGCGGACCGGGCGCCGCACCGACAGCGGAGACGGCTGAGCCGGCAGCGCGTGCGGGATGTCGTGGCGGATGAGCAGTTCCCAGCCCGACGCGTCGGCGCCGAGGATCGCCGCCGCGTGCCGGCGGGTCACGGCTTCGTCGGGGGCGGAGCCGTCGGCCGCCTTCAGGGCCGACGCGGCGATGAGGTGGCGCCCGGGCGGCGCGTAGGTCGGTGCGGCGGCGCTGATGACGGCGGTGTTGAGCACTGGTCCGGGATTCGCGGGCCGGCCGTCGACCCACAGCATCGCCGGCCCGGTCTGCGGCTGGTCGGTGGCCCACCAGTCGGTCACCACGCCGTGCATGTCCGGTGCGGGCAGGCCGGCCAGCCCCGCCGCGGTCACGGGATCGGCGGCGATGACCACCTGTGCGGCACGCACTGTGTCGGTGCCATCGGAGACGACGAGCCGACCGCTGTCCGCGCGGATCCCGACGGCCTTGCGGTGCAGCGTGATCCGGTCATGCAGCAGGCGGGCGAGTTCGGCGGGCAGCGCGGCCATGCCACCGGCGGGCAGAGACGGCACCCCGAGGACGAACATGCGGGCCAGCAGCAGCGCGAACGCATTCGACGTGGCACCGGTGTCGTCGAGAAGCACCCCGGCGAGGAACCGGTCGATCACGCGGCGGAGTTCACCGCGCACGCCGGCGGCGTCGAGTGCCTCGCGCAGGGTGGTGTCGGTGTCGCCCGACTTCAGCGCGCCGGGACGCAGCGCGGGCGCCACCCACCGTGCCGCCGCCAGCACATCTCGGGGCCCGAGCCCGCCGCGGGCCAGCATCGCCGGCACCTTCTGCGGCAGCCGCAGCGGATGCACCCACACGGTCGAACCGCGCTCGCGGCGCACCGCCACCCCGGCGCCGAAGGGCTGCAGCCGCAGCGCGTCGACGTCCACGGCGCGCCCCAGCTCGGGGTAGGCGGGGTTGAGCACCTGGAAGCCACGGTCGCAGCGGAACCCGTCGACGACGTCCGTGCGGACCCGGCCGCCGATGCCGTCGGAGGCTTCCCAGACGTGCACGTCGCGGCCGGCTGCGGCGAGCACACCCGCGCACCGCAGGCCGGCCAGCCCGGCACCGATCACCAGCACATCCATGTCGTCAACACTCATCGCAGCTCATGGTTACCCGTCGGCTCCACTATGACAGCCGCGCGGCGGTGACCAACTCGTGACGGGCCGATCCCCATCCGGTGGTGCGCCGGCCCCGAATCACGGGTGACATCGTGTCCGGGCGTGGGTAGCCCCTGCGAAGAGGAGGTCCTGTGTTCCAGAAAGTCACCAAGGTCGTCGGGCAGGTCGCCGAGTCCGCGCTGTCCATCGCCGGCATCCGCACCGTGGAGGAGCCGCACTACATCAAGCGCAGCCTGACCGAGGCGGTGGAGATCCGCGAGTACGGCCCGCGCATCGCTGCGGAGACCACCGTCAGCGGGGAGAAGCAGGGCGCGCTGAACACCGGCTTTCGCCGGCTCGCCGGCTACATCTTCGGCGGCAACCACCGCGAGGCGGAGATCGCGATGACCGCGCCGGTCGGGCAGGCCCGGTCCGGCGGTGACGACATCGCGATGACGGCTCCGGTGGCCCAGACCGGCAGCGCCGAGCAGGGCTGGACCGTGCGGTTCTTCATGCCGTCGAAGTGGTCGATGGAGACGCTGCCCACCCCCGATGACGACACCGTGCGACTCGTACACGTCCCCGCCGAGACGGTCGCCGTGCTGCGGTTCACCGGCGACCGCAGCGCACAGGCCGTGGCCGCGCGGACCGAGGAGCTGATGAACACGTTGCGCGACAAGGGCATAGAACCCACCGGCGAGCCGACGTCGTGGTTCTACGATCCGCCGTGGACGCTGCCGTTCCTTCGGCGTAACGAGGTCACCGTCGCGATCTGAGCGTCAGACCGTGGCGCGGTCGCGGCCCTCCCAGTGCGGCTTGCGCAGCTCCTTCTTCAGCACTTTGCCCGTGGGGTTGCGCGGCAGTTCGTCGACGATGTCGACCGTCTTGGGGCACTTGTAGCCTGCCAGCCGTTCCCTGGCGTGGGCGATCAGTTCGGCCTCGGACGCCTCGCCCTCGACCACGACCACGGCCTTGACGACCTCGCCCCATTTGTCGTCGGGAACGCCGATGACCGCGACGTCGACCACGGCGTCGTGCTCGGCCAGCACCCGCTCGACCTCGAGCGAATAGATGTTCTCGCCGCCGGAGATGATCATGTCCTTGAGCCGGTCCTCGACGAAGATGTAGCCGCCGTCGTCGACGCGGCCGATGTCGCCGGTGCGGAACCAGCCGTCCGGTGTGATTGCTTCCGCGGTGGCCTCCGGCCGGTTGTGGTATCCCTTCATCAACTGCGGTGTGCGGAACCACAACTCACCCTGCTCCCCGGTCGGCACGTCCTCCAGGGTGTCCGGGTCGACGACCCGCACCTCGGCATTGGGCACCAGGGTCCCGGCGCTGGTCAACCGCTCGGGGTGGTCCTCGGCGCGATGCGCGTCGGGCAACAGCTGGCTGATCACCCCGCACACCTCGGTCAGACCGTAGGCCTGGACGAAGTCGGTGTCGGGCCACGCGTCCAGTGCCTGCCGCAGCAACGGCAGCGGCATCGGTGAGGCGCCGTAGCCGTAGGTCTTGAGCGCGCCGAAGAGCTTGACCGCGTCCTCTCCCGTCTCGAGGACCTTGGCCAGCACGGCCGGCACGAGGAACGTGCGGTTGGCGCCCTTGAGAATGGCACCGGCCAGCGCTGCGCCGTCGACGTCGCGGGTCATCACGCTGGGAATGCCGTCGTAGACGCCGAATTGGACGTAGGACATGCCGCCGACGTGGAACAGCGGCATCGACACCATGTTCTTGTCGCCCTCGTCGAACTCGAAACCCTGATGGGCGTTGACGGTGTGGGCGATGAGGTTGGCCTGGGTGAGCTCCACCCCCTTGGGCCGGCCGGTGGTGCCCGACGAATACATGATGATGCACACGTCGCCGGGATCGACGTCGGCGCTGCGGTCGACCGGCGACGCGGCGGCCAGCATGGCTTCGTAGTCGTCACCGTCGCCGCCGTCCGGGGTGACGGTGATGACGTGCTCGATGTGGCTGAGCCGATCGCGGATCTTGTCGATCGCCGGCGCGAACTCCGCCCCGACGACGAGAAGCTTTGCGTCGGAGTCGTTGAGGACGAAGTCGAGTTCGTCAGCGGCCAGCCGGAAGTTGATGACCGCGTTCGCCGCACCGAGAGACGCAGCGGCATAGGTCAGCTCGACGCAGGCCGGGTGATTCTTGTCGAGGAACGCCACCACGTCGCCGCGGCCGATGCCACGCTCGGTGAGTGCCCCGGCCAGGCGCCGGATGCGGTCGTTCCACTGCGACCAGGTCCAGGACCGGTCGAGATAGTCCATCGCCTCGGCGTCGGGCTTGATCTCGGCCCACTGCGCGACGCGTTCATCCAGAAAACGAGGTTCGGGCAGGTTCATGTCAGAAGCGTGCCACGCGGTCGGACGCCACTGACAGGTTTCGCCAAATCCCGTTGAAGTGATTCACAGGTTCAATTGCTCCCTTGCACTACGTGCATTTCATCGATCGTTTATCACGGTACATGTGAATGTTCATTCAGAGTTATATGACCATCGGCGCCAGGAACGTCCACGCATAGCGGGTGACCGCGTCGTCATCGGTCACATCCAGCGCCGGAGTGGCCACCTGCACCAACGATGCGGCCAACCGGATGTGCACCTCGGCCACGGCCATCAGGTCGTCGTCGGGCATCGAGGCGCCGGCGGCCCGCAGCGCCCTGGCCATCGCCGTCGCGGCGCTGACGAGAAACAACCGCGCTTCACCGAGCATCTCGGTGGTCGCGGTGAACTCGCCGTCGAGTTGTAGAAAGCGTCGCACCACCGGCTCACCGGTGAGCAGCCGGACACCTTCCCGGAACGCGGCTACCGCCGCGGCCTGCGGACCGTCGTCGATGCCGACGGTCTGCAGCCGGGCCATCGCGAAGTCGAACGTCATCCGGCCCAGCGCGGTGATCAGCGCATCCCGGCTGGGGAAGCGCCGGTACAGCGTGCTGCGGCTCACCCCGGCCTGGCGGGCGACGACGTCCATGCTGAGGCGGCCGACGCCGACCAGCGCCACCTCCTCGGCAGCGGCCTTGAGGATGGCGGCCTCCTGCTCGGTGGGGCTGTCGGTGTTGCGCAGGCGTCGCACGGTCTCGGGCCGCGGGTCAGCGTGCGGGGCAGCCGACGGGGGGCGCGAACGAATCCAGCGCCACCGAGCGGTGCAGGCGTACCAGCTTCTCGTATTCGATCCGGTTGCGGGCCAACGGGATCAGCAGCAGACGATCCGGCAGCGCCCGCCAGGCCAACTGCAGCAGCTTCGTATAGAATGCGAACTCACGGTCGTGGCGGGCCTGCCAGCGGAAGCCGGTCAGATCACGCACTCCGGGGTGCAGGATCCCGAAGGAGCACACCAGCACGACACGGCCGGCCAGTGGGCGCGCCACCAACCAGCCGGGTGCGAGCACTTTACGCAGCAACGGCGGCAGGACCAGCGTCGGCAGTGGCAGCCTGGTCAGGTCTCTGGTGACGCCACGCAGGAACGGGTTGGCCTTCAGTTCGTTTCGCACCATCGCGTCGTAGTAGTCGGCGGCGTCGGCGTAGGTGGCGGGCAACTTGGCACTCTTGCTCGGCAGTTCGAGCGTCCTGAACGCCCCGAGTAGCTGCTGGTAGGCGACCTCACGTTCCTCGTCGGTCATCGTAATACCGGTGCAGGGGGTGAACGAGTTCAGCACCAGCATCAACCCGCTGACCGCGATCCAGTTCCACAGCTTCGGGTCCAGCGCGCTGTAGCGGACGTCGGCGAACTCGCCTGCGCCCCGGCCCTTGACGTCACGGTGCATCGTCTTGAGCCGGTCCCCCTCTGCGGCCCGGTCCTCGGCGTCGCCCCAGATGGCGAGAAACGTCGAGAAGCCGCTCCGCACACCGCGATCGGCGAAGTTGGCGGCGAAGCGTCCGGTCTTGTCGACCGCGGCAGCGACTGGGACGAGCGCGACCTCGTCGAACGCGGCAGCACCGAAGAACCCGCCCAGCACGGAGCCAGAATGCTTGCGGAACGCGGAGATCACCTCCGGGCGCACTGTGGCGGCCTCGTGCTGAGGGGCGTTCTCGACGACTGTGACCATTGCGCCTCCCGACCTAGCTTTGACACAAAGAGTAGTTATATGTGTCAACATGTCAATGGGTGATGTTAACGAGCGTTCTCGACTGCGGACCAAATGGACGAACGCACCCGGCATACCGATTGACCTACTCGGATTTGGCTTGAAGCGCGCAGCGACCCATGTGGTGACGTCATCAAGTTGTAAGTGATTCGGCGCTGTCGGCTTCGGCGACAGGCTAGGCTCGTCAGCATGCCGCCGGCCCAGAAGCGTCCTCGCGACCGGAAGGCGCAAATCGCCCGCGCGGCCTCCGATGCGTTCAGCACCTCGGGCTTCCATGCGGTGAGCATGGAGCAGATCGCGGCGCGCGTCGGCGTCTCGGCTGCGGCGTTGTACCGCCACGCCCCAAGCAAATACGACCTGTTCCGCGACGCGATCCTCGGGCTGAGCGGACAACTCGTCGCCGCCACCGACTTCGCCGACGCCGCGACGGACGTCGACCCCACCGCCCTGCGGCACCAGCTGCTCGACGCTCTCATCGAGACCTCTCTGGCCAACCGCGCGTTCAGCGGGCCCTTCCGTTGGGAGGGGCGCTATCTGCGCGCGCAGGATCGGGCGGTGCTGGCCGCGCAGGTCAAGCTCGTGCACCGCCGGCTACACCGTCCGTTGATGCAGATGCGCCCCGATCTGACCTCGTTGCAGCGGTGGACGTTGTCGTCGGCGGCGTTGAGCGTGATCGGGTCGATCGCCGACCACCACGCCACACTGAGCACCCGCCAGATTCGTGCGCTGTTGGCGACCATCGCGTCGGACATACTCGACACCGAACTGCCCACCGCGCAGCAGCCGGCAACGACGCCGCAGCCGTCCACCACGCAACTCCCCACGGACACCGGCCTCGGGATGAAGTACGAGGCGCTGCTGCAGGAATCGCTGAAACTGTTCCACAAGAACGGATATCACGACACCACCATCGCCGATATCGCCGCGGCCGCGGGCATGCCCGCGTCGGGCATCTACCGCTATTTCGCCGGAAAGGCCGACATACTGTCCGCCGCCTTCCGACGAGCCGCCGACCGGGTCTCGGCCGACCTGTCCGAAGCGCTTGCCGCGGAGCCGGATCCGGGCCTCGTGCTGGACAGGCTTGTCGACGCCTACATCGCCAGGTCCTTCGCGAGTCCGGAGCTGGCCTATCTGTACTACACCGAGAAGGGCAACCTGCCTGCCGACGACGCCAGGATTCTGCACAACATCCAGCGCGCAACCGTGGAGCGGTGGGCGCAGTTGGTCACCGACGTCCGGCCCGCAACGGGGCTGGCGGAGGCGCGCTACATCGTGCACGCCACCTTCACGTTGGTCGTCGATCTGGGCCGATTGGCCGACTACGACGATTCCGCCGAAACTCGAACGCTGGTCAGGACGCTCGTGCGTGTCACACTGCTGGGTGCCGACACATGTCGCCGCCGCGGCGGCCTGTCCGTCGACGGAATGTCGGCCTGACATCGTCACGCGCCGTCACACACCCCCGACTCCCGGATGGCGGTGCCGTACACGTTGGCCGTCGCTACGTTGGCGTTGATCTGCCCGGACGGCAATCGGCGGGCGATCTTGTCGCTGATCTGGGTGAACTGAAACCACAACCGGTAGATCGAATCTCCGTGGAACAGTGGTGAATACTGGCTCTGATCGGGGTAGTTGGTGATGAACAGCGTGTGGGCCCGGGGGTCCAGGAATGCCGCGGACTGGTCAAGGTTGGCCGCAACCGTCGCCGCGGCGGTCTGCACTCCCGGTGCGCCCCAGTCGTCGTCGTGGTCGCCGAGGAAGTCCTGAAAGCCGAAGACCCCGGCCATCAGCGGATCGTATTGGGCGTTGAACCATTGGCACGCGTCACGTTCGGCGGCAATCTGTTCCGGGGTGACCCTGATCTGCCACAGGTTGTACGGGAACGGCGTGTAGTCCGGAGTCCAGTCGGACGGATGAGGCTCGAACACCGGCAGCGTCGGGGTACCGGTTCCGGTGTCGGGCTGCGCGGTCGCGGCCGGTGCGGCCACCAGCGCGACGACTGCCACGACGGCGGTCTTGACCACGAACCGACCGATTGTCACGGCGTACCGCCGAACTCGGGACGCAGGATCGGGGCGAGCGCGGCGAGCGGAATTCGCGCCTGCACCGTCCCCCCGTCCATCGACCACTGCATCACCCCCGGCGTGAAATCGGTGGGTGAGTCACGTCCGACCGGATAGTCCGGCATGTAGATCATCAGCTGATCGGGGGTCAGGGCCCAGGCCTTGTAACCGCCCGAGTACACCTTGTCGGGCGTCCAGCGCTCGGCGACGAACGGGTAGCTGCCCGGCTGATGCGGCGGCGGGGCCGCGTCGAGGGCCGCAACGATGTAGGGGTGCGCGAGTGGCGGAATCGCTGTCAGCGGATCAACCCCGGGTTTCATGAGATCGGCGAGTTGAAGCCTGGTGCCACGGGCCATGTCGAAGGTGAAGGTCCGGTAGGCGTTGTTGAAGTCGGGGCCGTCGGCGTGGTAGGTCTCGCGGTAGACCAGCGACAGCGCGTCCCCGTGGCGGAACACCTGATAGTTGCCCTCACCGAAGCTGTCGGCGACCATGCGCGTGCCGACGGTGCGCCAATTGCCGACGAGCGTGGCCAGATAATCGCGCAGCACTGGGCCGACAGCAGGGTGGTCGATCAGTTCGGTGGGGATCGCGACCTTGATGTCACGCACCGCGTTTCGGTCGGACTGGACTGTGGTGTGACAGTACTGGCCGTTCCAGGTTCCGCCGAGTTCGCCGCAGAACGACGTCGCCGAGGCCGAGGCCGGCGAGGTCGGGCCCAGCGCCGTGGCGACGACGACGAGTGCTGCTGCCAGGCCAGCGATCCGCATGACTCCTTGACCGCCTTTCAGGGAAGCTCGACCTGGCTTGCGCGCCAGCGGCCGTCGACGTAGTCCATCGTCATCTTGATTCTGCTGCGGTCGATACGCGGGTCGGGCACGCTGGCGTTCTGCACCGATTGGTCGACGAACAGCAGCACCACGACCTGGTTCTCGGACGCCGACTGCACCGCCGACTCGAGCACCACCCCGCGAGCGGACGCCTCGTTGTCGATCAACAGCTGACGCAGCTGGGTGCTGGACTTGGTGTACATGTCCTTGAACTCACCGGTCGAGCCGTCGAGCACCTGCGCGAAGTTCTCGTCGACGTTGTTGGAGTCGATGCTGGTGAGCACCTGCGCGTAGGCCACCGCAGCGGTCTGGGCCTGCGCGGCAGCCTGTTCCACCTGCCGGTTGTGCCACAGCTGCCAGCCCAGATATCCCGACGTCGCGAAGCCGGCGACGGCCAGGGCGGCCAGGGCGCCGACCAGAAATCGGCGCCGCCGTCGACCTGGGGTCGCGGGTTCGGCGTCGTCGTTCTCGCCGTCTGCTGCACTCCCCGGCTCCGACGCGGCGTCGGCCGGCCCCTCGGTCGCGTCACCGTCGGAGGTGGCGGTGTCTTCGGCGGCCGTGTCGGTCTTCTGGTCGTCGAGATCTTCGTCGGTGGTCGACGGCATGGGGGCTCCTTCGTGGTGAGGTCGGGCGTCAGCGCGGGGGCTCGATCGGCAGAGTCGGGCCGCCGTACGGGGTGGGAATGGTGTAGCGGCCCTTCGGGGTCGGGTCGGTGGTCCTACCGAGGTCGGCGCCCGGCGGCGGGCCTGCGGTGTCGTCACCCGCGGGCCTGGGTGCGTTCTTCGCTCCGCGGACGAGCACACCGGGATGGTCGTCGCGGCAGTAGGTGTACATGAACGGCTCCGGGTAGTCCGCTGACGACGGGGGCCGGCGCGGGGTGCCGTACTCGCAGGTGTAGCGCGGGTAGATGTCACCGGTGGCCCAGAAACCGTTGTCGTGCATGGTGCTTCCGATCGCGTCCAGCAGCGAGGTGCGGTAATCCGGAAACAGCGAGTTCAGCGCCGGGACCCGCAGGTACAGCAGTTGCGACGTGCCGGCCAGGCTGCCCAGCAGCTGCACCATCGTGTCGGAGTTGTCGGCGAACAGGTTGTCCACGGAGTTCAGCGACCGCGGTGCACGGTCGGTCAGCCGGCGGTACCCGTCCTGCATCGAGGCCACCCCGCTCAGAGTTTCACTGAGATTGCCCGACGCCACCTCGATACCCGCATTCTTGTCGGCGGCCAGTTGCAGCGACACCCGGCTGGTCCGCAGCATGCTCGAGGTCTCCGGCAGCACCGAATCCAATGTCGAGAGAAGGAAAGTCCCCCCGTCGATGATGTCGGCGAGCTTCTGCGGACCGGCTTCGGACATGCTCAGCTCGCTGCGGATCAGTTCCAGCTTGCCGACATCGGTCTGGGCGAGGGCGCCGTCCGCATGGGCGAGCAGCGTGGCCAGTGTCACCGGCACCTCCGCGCGGCCGAGGCCGATCACGCTTCCGTCGCTCAGATACGGACCGGCGGCCGACTCGGCGGCGAAGTTGATGTACTGCTCGCCGGCCGGCGAGAGTCCCGAGACCTGAACGTCACTGGCCTCGGGGATCTTGATCGCGGCGTCGAGCGTGATGTGGGCGTCCACCCCGGCCGGAGTGATCTCCAGACTCTGCACCCGCCCGACCGGAACGCCGCGCAACGTGACGTCCTGATTGGGAAGCAGTCCGCCGGATTCGGGCAGCTGCACCACGACCCGGTAACTCGCGGCGAACGGATTGACACGCAGCGCGCCGAGGAACAGGTACGCGCTCGCCACCACGAGCGTCAGCACCAGGGCGGCGGCGGACAACCACGCCCGCCGGCGGTGGCCCCATCGCACCACACCGACAACGCTGTTGGCCGCCCCGTTGATCATCGCGGCGGCTCCGGTGCGACGGTGACGATCTCCCCCGGCTCGGTCGGGCTGGGCGCCACCGGAACCTGCGGTACGGCCGGGCCCTTGCCGACGATGCGTTCCTGCAACCGCAGCAGCGTGAACTTCAGCGAGCCGACCAGCTGGTGCCAGTTGTACCGCTTCGGTCCGTGCAGTCCCTCGTCGCCGGCAAAACCGATGTCCGGGATCGAGCCCAGGATCAACCGGTCGATGCTCACCCTGGTCGAGATGGCGTTGCTCGACATCGATTTGACGAACGGCGGCATCAATCGGTTCAGGGAGTACAGGGTGGCATCCGGGGCCAGCACGACGTCGTTCCAGGCCGCGGCGATCGTGTTGGCGTCCGCGATCACGCTGCGGCCGCTGGTGTCGTTGCCGGCGATCGAGGGGAACTTCTGCAGTTGCCCGCCGACGTCGCCGAGTTGAGTCACCAGGTCGGCGATCTGGTCGGTCTGGGCGGCGAGCGTGTCGGTGGCCGGTCCAGCTTCGGACATCAGTTCACCGAGCACCTCGTTCTTGGTTTCGATCTGGGCGGCGAGGTGCGTCGTCTCGGTCAACGCCGTGGAGATCTGCTCGGAGCGGGCGTTGAGCCGGCCCAGGGTGTGGTTGGTCTTGCCGATCAGGTCGCCGAACGCCTGCCCCTGGTCACCGGTGGCCCGCCCCAGGCCGTTGATGATGTTGGTGAAGTTGCGTACCGCCCCGCCGTTGACCAGGATCGCCGCCGAGCTCAGCACCGACTCGACGGTTGCCGCGGCAGTGGTCGATTCGAGTGGGATGACATCTCCGTCACCGAGCAGCCGCGCGCCCGGCACCGCCGGCGTCGGCGGGTTGATGGACACGAACACGTCGCCCAGCGGCGTCGCCGAACGCAGCTCGGCGGTGCTGCCCTCGGGCAGCTGCACGCCGTCCATGATCCGCAGCGTGGTCACCGCCGTGTAGTTGCGGGCCTGCATCGATTCGAGTTGTCCGACGTCGGCACCCGCCAGCTTGACCTTGGCGTGTGCGGGCAGGTTCAGCGCGTTGGCGAACACCGCGGTCAGCGTGTAGCCGTCGGCGTCGACCCCGGGGGCGGGCAGCGGGAGGCTGGCCAGACCTTCGGTGGCGCAGCCGCTGACGGTGACCGCCGCGACGGCCGCCGCGAGCCACGTCTTCCGGAAACGGCGCCCGCGCATCACTTCTGCCCCATCGCGGCGAGTCCGTCGAGCACGTAGGACAGCCCGAAGTCGGGGCCGAAGTCCTGCAACGTGCCGGTGCTGCAGCCCAATTGGCGCAGGCCCATCATGTTGCACATCTCCTTGACCGTCTGCGTGTCGAAGAGCACCTTGTCGGTGAGGACGTGCACCCGCACCGCACCGTTCTTCTTGTCGATGATGTTGTAGATGTTGTCCAGCGTCATCGGTGCCACGTCGAGGAACTCCATCAGGTCACGCTGGTGGTCCACCGTCGTGGTCAAGGCCACGTCACCGTTGGCGACGATCTGCTTGACCTCGTCGCGGTGGGTGTCGAGCACCTCGCCGACCTGGTTGATGACGTCCTCGAGCTTGCGGCCGGTGGCGCCGGTACCGAAGTCCTCGTCGGCGAGGACCTGGCTGAGCTGGCGCACGGAGCCACCGAATTCGTCGAGGGTGGCCTCGTTGGCCGCCGCCGCCTCGAACAGCGAGCTGACATTGCGGATGATGGTGGTGAGCTGGTCGCGGGTCACGTCGCCGCGATCGGCGCTGAGCCGCAACGCCTCCGACAGCTCACCCAGCGCGTCCTTCATCTGCTGGCCGTTGCCGTCCACGACCGCGGCGCTGGCGTCGACGACGTCGGCGATGGGGCCGTTTCCCCTTCCGTCGCCCTCCAACGACATCGACAGCTTGTCCAGGACGTCGAGCACGCGGGCGAACTCGACCGGGGTCTTGGTGCGGTCCAGTCCGATGGTGGCGTGATCGGCCAGCGTCGGCCCGTCCCGATAAGGGGGTGTCAACTCGATCTGCCGGTCGGTCAGGATCGAGTTGGAGATCGTCACGGCCTGGACGTCGGCGGGAATCTTGACGTCGCGGTCCACGGTGAAGTCGACCTCGACGTATCCGCCCATCGGCCGGATCTCGGTGACCGTGCCGACCGGCATTCCCAGTACCGCAACGGTGTTGTCGACGTACAGACCCGCAGCGCTGTCGAACTGTGCGGTCACCGTGATCGCGTCCATCCGATCGGCCACGTACGACCACCCGATTGCGGCAGCCACCAGAGCGGCGATCAGCACGGTACCGGCCAGTGCTACGAGTCTGGTTCTGCGGCTGGTCATTTGCAGTCCTGGAAGTATTGGATCATGTCGAACTGCTTGGCCCGGCCGCTGATCGCACACATCCACGAGTCCACCAGAAGCCCGTTGCTGGCGTTCAGGTCGACGGCGTTGCCGTTGCCGGTCGCGTTGGCCAGCCCCCGCAGTGCGGGCGGGCCCGCCTGCAACGTGCTGCGCAGCAGGTCGTCGTGCTGGCCCAGCATGCCGGACAGTTCCCGCAGGTCGACGAGAAGCTGCTCCAGTTCGGGGCGGTTGTCCACGGCGACGGTGCTGAGCGTCTCCACGAGGTTGGTCAGTGCTGCCATCATCGCGTGGAAGCTCGCGCGGCGCGCCACGAACTCACCCAGCAGCGCGTTGCCCTGGTTGACCAGGCTGCCGATCGTGGACTGCTGCCGGCGCAGCGTCGTGCTCACCATCTCGGTGGTTTCGAGCAGTTGGCCCAACTGATCTCGCCGTTCGGCGATGATCGTCGACAGCGTGTGCGTATTCTCCAACGCCTGCGGCACCACCGGGGGCAGTGTTTCGAGTTGCTTGCCCAGGATCGCCAGGGATTGGGCGAACTTGTCCGAGTCGACCTGCTCATAGGTCCGGGTCACGTCGGCGAGCGCTTCCTGCAGATCGTAGGGAACCTCGGTGTGACGCAGGTCGAAGGTGTCGTCCGGCAACGTCCCCGCGCCGTCGGGTTCCAGCGACAGATATCGCGACCCCAGGATGGTGGTCACCTTGATGACGGCCCGGGACTCCTCGCCGAAGACGATGTCGTCGCGGACTTTCAGCCCGGCCTCGACGTGATCGCCGGCCAGCGTCATGCTGGTCACCTCACCGACCGGGATTCCTGCCACCACGATGGGATTGCCCACCTGAAGCGCCGCGGCTTGCAGGAACTTGGCCGCGTAGTGCCGGTAACCGATGTTCGCCAGCTGCACCATCAGCATGGCGCCGACCACCACGGCCACCACGGCGATCGCCCCCACTCCGAGTAACGTCTTGTTGCGCTCCTCGAGCGGCTTCTTCCGCTTCGTCGATGCGTCAGCCATTGGCCAGGTTCCTGCATCGGGGGCTGTAGGTGGCGTCGTTGCCGGGCGTGGCCGCATCGACGACGATCGGAACCACGTCGTTGAGTCCGGGGAAGAAGCCCGTGGCGTTCAGGTCGCAGGCGTACACGTTGGCATACGCGCCTTCGTTGGTGATGCGGGCGAATCCCTTCAGCAGCAGCGGCAGATTGGCTCCGGTGAATGCCAGCTGCGGTTCGATGCTGACCATGTGCCGGGCGAATCCCGGCTCGCGGGTGACCAGTTCGTTGAGATCGGGCTCCACCTCGTCGCTGATCGTCGACAGTTGCCGCATCACCCGTGAAACGGTGCCCATCGAGTCGACCAGCTCGGGTCGGCGCGCCTCGAAGGTGGACACCACTCCCCGGGTGGTGGTGATCACCTGGTCGAGATCGTCGTTGTGCCGGGCGAGGTTGGCGACCACCGAGTTGAGGTCGGTGATGACCGCGCCGAGTTCTTCGTCGCGGCCGGCGAAGGCGTCGGTGAGCTGTGAGGTCTGATCGACCAGCGCCGTGATCGACGCGTTGTCCCCCTGTAGGGACTGGATCACCCCCTGGGTCAGATCGTCGGCGGCGTTCGGGTCCAGCAGACTGAAGAGCGGCTCGTAACCGTTGAGGAGTGCGCCGACGTCGAACGACGGGTCGGTGCGGTCGACGGGAATGACACTGCCCGCCGGCAACGGCCCCGGGTCGCCGACGCTACCCAGCGACAGCCCGAGGTACCGCTGGCCGACGATGTTCTGGTAGGTGACCGACGCGACCGTCGTCCCCAGCACCTGCTGGTCGCTCTGCACCACGAAATCGACCCTGGCGTGCTTGCCGTCGAGTTCGATGCCCTCGACGCGACCCACCCGCACTCCCGCCATCCGGACGTCGTCGCCTTCGCGCAGACCGAACACGTCGGTGAACACCGCGGCGTACGGGACCGTCCGACCGGCGACGTCACGCCGCAGCGTCGCGTACACCAGCCACGTCACGGTCACCGCCACCACCATGAACAACGACAGCCCGATCGCGGCGCCTCGGATCTTCACCGGTTCCCCCCTCTCGAGCTCGAATCCGCGAGGGACACCGTCGCACCGCGCGCGACGGGACCTAGCAGCAATTGGGTGGCCGTGCTGGCCGGCTGACCGGTGATCACGGCCAGCTGGTTGCGTTCCTGTTGACTGCCAACGGGTCCCACGTTGCCGCCGTAGAGGTTGCCGCCGTGGAAGTTGCCGCCGTGGAAGTTGCCGCCGTAGGTGGCCGGCGCGGCCTCGGCGGGCAGTACTGGCCCGCCGGGGGCCGCCGGGCCAGTCGGGGGCGCCGGCGCAGGTGGGGGCGGATCACCGGGTTTGGGCGCGACCGGTGCCACCGGAGACAGGATCTGCGGAGGCTGGGGATCGGGTACCAGCGCGGGGTTGGCCGTTCCGGGCACCGGCGCCGACGGCGGCATCCAGGACGGCAACGGCGGGTTGGGATCCGCCAGGCTCGGGTTCGGGTTGACCAGTGGCGGACCGACCGCCACCAGATTGCCGTTCTCGCCGACCACCGTCCCGCTAGGTGGGGCGAGGTCCGGCGGTGGCTGATAGTTCTGCGGCAGCAGCACATCCGGCAGCTCCGGACGCGTCGGCACCAGCGGCGCGGTGTAACAGCTCGGCCCCTTCAGCCCGGCGTACTGCGGGCAGTCGGCCCGCGTGTAGCTGTAGGTCGGGGTGAACGACAGGTTGACCCGCATGTTCGCCGTGTCCTGCTCGGGAATCCACACTTCGTCGAAGAACTTGTCGGACAGCCCGTTGAGCTTGACGAAGGCGGGCACCCAGTGGGGCGAGATCTCGGCCAGCGAGCCCAGTACCGGGGTCAGCTCCGAGCTGATCTTGACGAGCTTGTCGGTGTGGTTGTTCAGCGCGGTGTCGGTGGTACCGAGCGTGTGCAGCCCACCACTGATCAGCGAATCCAGTTGGGTGCGTTGCTGGACCAGCGTGCGATCGGCTCCACCGCCACGTGCAGCGCGTCGATCAACTCGGGTGCGGTCTGCTGCAGTCCACGGGTGGCGTCGATGAGCGCCGAGACCGTCGTCGGGCCTGGGTCGCTCGCCACGATGGAGTCGATCTCGTCGACCAGCCTGCTGAGCTGGGCGCCGCTGCTCAGCAGTTCGGTGCGGCGATCCTCGGTGGCGGCGTTGACGGCGGCCAGGACGCCGATGGTCTTGTCGTCGCGGCCGCGGCCGGTGGCCGCCAGGATGTCGCGCAACTTGCTGATCGTCGTCTGGAACAGCACGGTCGGCAGCTCGGTGTCCTCGGGGATGTGCGCGCCTTCACTGATCGGCGGGCCGTGCCCCTGGTCGACCAGCTGCACCGAGGACACCGCAAACACGTTGCTCGGCACCACCCGTGCGGTGACGGTCGCGGGAATCGACTGGGCGTAGTGCGGATCCAGATCGATGTGCACATAGTTCGGCTCGCCGTGCGCGGCGGGCGTGACGTCCTGCACGGCACCGACGAGCACGCCGTGGTACTTCACATCAGAGCGTTGCGGCAGCCCGTCGCCGACGTTGACCAGGTCGGCAACCACCCGCACGTAGGGGTCGAGCCGACCCGTGTCCTTCACCAGCAGTGTCGCCGTCACCACCGTGGCCACCGCCACCAGCGCGATGCCGGCCGCCAGCAGCTGGCGGTCGGAGGGGCCGCGGCCGTCCGTTTCGAAGGAATTGCCCATTCAGCCCCCGAACCTCGCGCCGGAGTCGACCGACCACAGCGCCATCGTCAGGAGCATGTTGACCATGATCACCACGGTGATGCTGGCCCGCATCGCGTGGCCGGCGGCCACGCCCACCCCGACCGGACCGCCGCTGGCGTAGAAACCGTAGTAGCACTGGACCGTTGAGGCGATCCACACGAACACGATGGTCTTGATGATCGAGTACACGATGTCCTGCCCGGACAGCATCAGCGTGAAGTAGTGCAGATAGGAGCCGGTCGAACCGCCGGAGATGATCGTGACGACGACCTGGGTGGTCAGGTAGCTCACCGCCAGGCAGGCGACGTAGAGGGGGACCGCGGCCACGGTCGCGGCCATCAGGCGGGTGGTCACCAGATACGGAATGGGCCGGATACCCAGCGAATCCAGAGCGTCGATCTCCTCGGCGATCCGCATCGAACCGAGCTGAGCGGTGAAACGGCAACCGGCCTGCGTGGCGAACGCCAGCGACGCGGCGATCGGCGCGAGCTCACGGGTGTTGACCAACGACGAGATGATGCCGGTCGCCGGCCCCAGCCCGAGCAGGTCGAGAAAGTTGTAGCCCTCGATCCCCACCAGCGCGCCGACAGTGATACCGAGCACGATCGCCACGCCCGCCGTGCCACCGCCCACCACCAACGATCCGTTGCCCCAAGCGATGTCGGAGAGCAGACGGACGAACTCCTTGCGGTAGTGGGTGAACGCGACGGGGATGCCGGCGATCGCGCGGCCGAAGAAGACCAGCATGTGGCCGAGCCGCACGATGGGTCCGGTGGTGCGCTGGTAGAGCTTTCGCGCCGGAGCGAACAGGGCCGGGGTGAACTGGGATGCGGCCATCGGTCTACAGCCCCACCCGCGGGAACATCATGATGTAGAGCTGGCTGATCGCGACGTTGACCACCATCAGCACCAGGATCGATTCGACGACGGCGGCGTTGACCGAGTTCGCCACCCCGGTCGGACCACCCTTGGTCGACATTCCTTTCTGACAGGACACCACGGCGACGATGGCCCCGAACACGACCGCCTTGACCAGCGCGACGATCATGTCCCCCGTCGTGGCGAAGGCGGCGAAGGTGGCCACGAAGCTGCCCGGCGCGCCGTTCTGGAAGTACACGTTGAACAGATAGCTCGCCAGGAAACCGACGAAGCAGACGACACCGGTGAGCGCGACACCGACCATCACCGCGGCCGCGAACCGGGGGACGACGAGTCGGCGCACCACCGACACCCCCATCACCTCCATGGCGTCGGTTTCCTCGCGCATCTTGCGCGATCCGAGATCGGCGGTGATCGCCGAGCCCACGGCGGCGGCCATCAGGATCGCCGCCGTCAGCGACGCCGCCTGCCGGATCACCGCCAGTCCGCTCGCGGCACCGGCGAGCGACGTGGCGCCGACCTGACCGGCCAGCAACGCGAACTGGATCGACAGCGTCACGCCGATCGGCAGCGCCACCAGCACGGTCGGCAGCACCACGGTGCCCGCCATGAAAGCGCCCTGCCGGATGAATTCCTGCCATTGGAAGCGCCCGGTCAGCAGGTCGATGATGAGATACTGGATGGTCCGCACGCCGAGGACGAACTGGTCTCCGACCGTCGTCAGCGACGCCAGCGGGTGCCGCGAGACGTAGCCGCCGGCCCAGTCGGTGATCTGCTGCACGCCTGCGTCGGGTGCCGTGCCCTTCGAAGGTTCCCCAGAAGGACACGCGTTCTGTTGAATCGTCATTTACTTATTGCTCGGCATGTCGGCAGCATCGGCGATCTCTCTGGCTCCTGCTAGTGCAGGATATCGACGTCCGTCGGGCATCAATGACGTCAGCGACAAATACCTTTCCGACGCCCCAACGCCATCTCAACCATCCGTCGGAGATGAGTATGCACATTAACTTCTCGATGTGGCAAAGATTGCCGAAAATTCTCAGGCGGGTCGTGTCGATTCCTGCCGACGCCGTTCGACGGGTAGACGTGGGCCCCCGGAACGGTCCGGCGCGACACTGGTACGGGCCCCTTCCCGAAACAGAAGGAGAGACACGATGACCCGCTACATGCTGATCCTGCGCTCGACTCCCGCGGCGGAGGAAGCGATGGCGAACGTCGACTTCGAGGACGTGATCGCGGCGATGGGCCGCTTCAACGAGGAGTTGATCAAGGCCGGCGTGCTGCTGGCCGGCGAGGGCCTGGCCGGGCCGGAAGACGGCTTCGTCGTCGACTTCGACTCCGAGACCCCGGTCGTGACCGATGGTCCGTACACCGAAGCCAAAGAGCTGTTCAACGGGTTCTGGGTGGTGGCGGTGTCGTCGATCGAGGAGGCCAAGCAGTGGGCGGTGAAGTGCCCGTTGGGCCCCGGTGCACGACTCGAGGTGCGCCGCATCACCGAGACCGAGGAGTTCCCTCAGGACAACGAATGGGTCCAGAAAGAGCTGCGGTGGAAGAAAGAGGGCGTCTGGAAGTAGTGCGCCGACGATTCGGCGTGGAAGTCGCGTTGACGAGCGACTTCCACGCCGGAGTCGTCAATTTGCGAGCACTCGATGACTGTAATTGGAACACGTTCTAGTCTGTAGGCCATGAGTGACTTGCTGCGCCATCCGTTGCACTCCGGCCACCTGACCGTCGGCGCGCTCAAGCGCCACAAAGACAAGCCGGTGCTGTTCCTCGGGGACACCACGATGACCGGCGGTGAACTGGCCGACCGCATCAGTCAGTACATCCAGGCCTTCGAGGCGCTCGGCGCCGGCACCGGTGCCGCGGTCGGGCTGCTCTCACTCAACCGGCCCGAGGTGCTGATGATCATCGGCGCGGGGCAGACCCAGGGGTATCGCCGCACCGCGCTGCATCCGCTCGGCTCCCTGGACGATCACGCCTACGTGCTCTCCGATGCCGAGGTGACGTCGCTGATCATCGATCCGCAGCCGATGTTCGTCGAGCGCGCGCTGGGATTGATGCAGAAGGTGCCGTCGCTCAAGCAGGTGCTCACCATCGGCCCCGTCCCGCAGGAGCTCGCCGACAGCGGGGTGGCCGCGGTGGATCTAACAGCTGAGGCGGCGAAGTACCCGGCCAAGCCGCTGGCCGCGGCCGACCTTCCGCTCGATCACATCGGGGGACTCACCTACACCGGCGGCACCACCGGAAAGCCCAAGGGCGTGATGGGGACCACGCAGTCGATCACGACGATGACCACCGTGCAGCTGGCCGAGTGGGAATGGCCGGAGAACCCACGGTTCTTGATGTGCACCCCGCTCTCGCATGCCGGGGCGGCGTTCTTCACCCCGGTCATCGTCAAGGGCGGCGAGCTGCGGGTGATGACCAAGTTCGATCCGGCCGAGGTGCTCAAGGTGATCGAGGAGCAGAAGATCACCGCGACGATGCTGGTGCCGTCGATGATCTATGCGCTGATGGACCATCCCGACTCCCACACCCGCGACCTGTCGTCGCTGGAGACGGTGTACTACGGCGCGTCGGCGATGAACCCGGTTCGGCTGAAGGAGGCGATCCGCCGGTTCGGGCCCATCTTCGCGCAGTACTACGGGCAGTCCGAGGCCCCGATGGTGATCACCTACCTGGCCAAGAAAGACCACGACGAGAAGCGGCTGACCTCCTGCGGGCGGCCGACGCTGTTCGCGCGGGTGGCGCTGCTCGGTGACGACGGCCAGCCGGTGCCCCAGGGTGAGGTCGGCGAGATCTGCGTGTCGGGTCCGCTGCTGTCGGGCGGGTACTGGAACCTGCCCGACGCGACGGCCGAGACCTTCAAAGACGGCTGGATGCACACCGGAGACCTGGCCCGCGAAGACGAGGACGGCTTCTACTACATCGTCGACCGCACCAAGGACATGATCGTCACCGGCGGGTTCAACGTCTTCCCCCGCGAGGTCGAAGACGTTGTGGCCGAACATCCCTCCGTCGCCCAGGTGTGTGTGATCGGAACGCCCGACGAGAAGTGGGGTGAGGCGGTGACCGCGGTGGTGGTCCTGCGTCCCGACGCCGCGACCGACGAGGCCGCGGTGGCGACGATGACCGCCGAGATCCAGGCCGCGGTGAAGGAGCGGAAAGGCCCGGTCCAGTCACCCAAGCAGGTGGTCGTCGTCGATTCGGTGCCGATCACGGCGTTGGGCAAGCCGGACAAGAAGGCGGTGCGGAAGCAGTTCTGGGAAGGCGCGGGACGTTCAGTCGGCTGAGCCGACAATTCTACAGGGGTCGGCTGAGCCGACAGTTTGGCTTGAGTCGGCTGAGCTAGCAGACGCTCGCCAGGCCGGCCAGGATTCCGTCGAGCAGCGCGCCTGCGGCGCGGGCCGCCTGCTCGACGTCGCCGGCCGCGATGTGGTCGAGCAACAGGCCGTGATCGACGATCTCCACGGGCTTCTCGTGGGTGGTGGCGACGCTGGCGGTGATGGCCTCAATCAGCCCGCGGTAGAGCTCGAGCAGCATCGCGTTGTGTGAGCTCGCGACCACGGCGAGGTGGAATTCGGCATCGGCGCGGGCGAATTCGTCGGTGTCGCCGGTCGCCATGCAGTCGTCTCGGCGGAGCAGCAATTCACGCAGGACGGCGAGGTCGTCGTCGGTGCGGTGCGCCGCAGCCAGCCGCGCGGCCTCGACTTCCAGGCCGCGCCGTACCTGCAGGACGTCGCGCAGTTCGGCGCCGCAGAGCCGGCGCAGCGCACCCGACACCTCACTCGTGGCGCGGACGTAGGTGCCGTCCCCCTGGCGCACCTCCAGCAGGCCGGCGTGCGCCAACGCACGGACAGCCTCGCGCACGGTGTTGCGGCCCACCCCCAGTGTTTCGACCAGCACGGCCTCGTTGGGGATGCGCTCTCCGACGGCCCACTCCCCGACGGCGACTGCATGGCGCAGCTGGTCGATGACCTGGTCGACCAGCCCGGTGCGGCGCGCAGTGCTCAACGGCACAACATACCCTTTCGTCCAATCATGGGATGTATGGCACTCTAGCAAGGTGAGCAGCCCGAAGCACGACATCGACGCCCCGGCGGCCGGCCTGGCGACCGCGGCCGACGCCGCTTCGCCCGCCTCGGGTCGGGCCCCGACGATCGCCGGGGGCGCGCTGCTCGCCGTGGCGGTGATCCTGACCGCGTTGAATCTGCGCCCAGCCGTCACGAGCGTCGCCCCGCTGCTCGGCGACATGCGCACCGACCTGGGGGTGACCGCCACGTGGGCGGGTCTGTTGACCACCCTGCCCGCGTTGTGCTTCGCGGCGGCCGGGCTGGCTGCGCCGTGGTTGTCGTCGCGGATCGGTCTGGGCCGCACCGTCTCTGCCGCGATGGTCGCGCTGACCGTCGGCCTCGCGGTGCGGGTCGTCGACGGCGCGCACCTCGTGATCGGCGCGACACTGGTCGCGTGCGCCGGTATCGCCCTGGTCAACGTGCTGATTCCGGTGGTCATCAAAGGCTCCTTCCCCACCCGGGTCGGCCTGATGACGGGCATCTACACCGCCGCGCTGCAGGGCGGCGGAGCGCTGGGTTCGGCGGTCACTCCCGGCCTGGAGGAGCCTCTCGGTGGCTGGCGCAGCGCGCTGGCGATCTGGGCGGTGGTCGCCTTCGTCGCGTTCGTGGTCTGGGTGCCGGCCGCGCGTCGGCACCGCAGCGCCTGGACGCCGGTGACCATGCCCCGCGGTCAACGCCGCTCTCTTCTGCGCAACCCGTTGGCCTGGACGGTCACCCTGTTCTTCGGCTGCCAGGCGTTCATGGCCTACATCGTGATGGGCTGGCTGCCCGAGGTGTTCATCGACAACGGCGTGGACAAGATGGACGCCGGGCTGCTGGTCGGGCTGACCTCGCTGATCGGGGTGCCGGTGGCACTGGTGATCGCGCCGCTGGCCGCGCGCCGCACCAGCCAGAGCGGCGCGATCGCCGGGCTCGGAGTGCTGGGCGTGGCCGGAGCGATCGGGCTGATGGTGGCGCCGGCCGCGCATCCGGTGCTGTGGAGCGTGCTGATCGGCGCAGGCATGGGCGCTTTCGCCATGGCGCTCACCGTCATCGCGCTGCGGGCCCGCACGCCGACCGACACCGCGCAGCTGTCCGGGATGGCGCAGGGACTCGGGTATCTGATCGCCGGGACCGGCCCGTTCCTGTTCGGGCTGCTGCACGACGTGTCCCACGGCTGGACGGTGCCGTGGCTGATGTTCCTGGCCGTCTACCTCGTGCAGATCGCGGCCGGGGTGCTGGCGGGGCGGCCACGCTTCGTCTGAGCTGCAAGCGGGCAGAATGACGGGGTGGCCGTGTCCCCCACCGACGTGCGCGAGACGGTGGCCGCGGTGTGGCGCATGGAGGCCGCCAAGATCGTCGCCACCTTGACGCGCGCGGTCGGCGATGTCGGCCGCGCCGAAGACCTCTCCCAGGAGGCCCTCGTCGACGCGCTCGACCAGTGGCCGCGGACCGGGGTCCCCCGCAATCCGGGCGCCTGGCTGACGACAGTCGCCAAGCGCAAGGCCGTCGACCAATGGCGGCGTCAGGACAACCTGGACGCCAAGTATGCGCTGCTGGCCCGTGAGTTGGCCGACCACGTCGACGAGGCGTGGGACCCCGACCGCATCGACGACGACGTACTGCGGTTGATGTTCATGGCGGCTCACCCCGTACTCACCCCGGAGAGCCGGGTGGCGCTGACCCTGCGCGTGGTCGGCGGACTGAGCACCGACGAGATCGCCAAGGCGTTCCTCGTCCCGAAGTCGACCGTCGCTCAACGCATCGTCCGCGCCAAGAAGACGCTGTCCGGCGCGGCGTTCGAGGTACCGGACCGGTCCGACCGGCAGCGCCGGATGTCCACGGTGCTCAGCGTCATCTATCTGATCTTCAACGAGGGCTATGCGGCGTCCTCGGGCCGGCACTGGTTCCGTGAGGATCTGTGTGCGGAGGCATTGCGGTTGGGACGGGTGCTGGCCGCACTGGCCCCGGACGAGGCCGAGGTGCACGGGCTGGTGGCGTTGATGGAGTTCCAGTCCTCCCGGTTGCGCGCCCGGGTCGACGCCGAGGGCGCGCCGATCGTGCTCGAGAACCAGGACCGGACGCGATGGGACCGCGCACAGATCCAACGCGGCGTGACCGCCCTGGGCGCAGCAGCCCAAGCGCTGCACCGCCGCGGTTCCGGGTGGGGGCCCTACGCGTTGCAGGCGGCGCTGGCCGAATGCCATGCCGTCGCCCCGAGCACCGCCGCCACCGACTGGCACCGCATCGTGATGCTCTATGACGCGCTGTTGGGTCTGACGACTTCACCGGTCGTGGCGCTGAACCGAGCCGTGGCGGTGGCCATGGCCGACCCCGACAACGGACCGCGGGCAGCGTTGGACATCGTCGATCACCTCGACGGACTCGACGGCTCGCCCGCGCTCCCGGGTGTGCGGGCCGAACTGCTGCAGCGGCTGGGCCGTCACGCCGAGGCGGCCGACGAGTTCGACCGCGCTGCGGCGCTGGCCGACAACGATCGGGAACGAGACGTCCTGGCGGCCAAAGCCGCTCGCGCCAGGATCAGCTAAGCGCCCGGCACCGCGGTGCGGGCGGCCACCGACGCGGCGCCGGAGCGGTCGAACACGTCGATGACGACATCGGCGTCCTGGTAGCGGCCCAGGTGATGCAGACCCGCGGTGGCGGCGATGATCTCGTTGGCCCGGTCCCCGGACATCGGGTATTCCTCGACCCGATGGCGCCAGTGCGCGGCGACGACCGTGGCCGCCGCCGAGAGGCGCGGGACCTCGTGGTCCAGCACCGCGCGCAGGGTTTCCGGCTGCAGGTAGTAGCACACCTCCGACAGCATCACGAGATCGAACGGCCCCGGCGGCCAGGGCTGATCGAGCGATCCACGCATCAGCGTGACCCGGTCGCGCAGCCCGGCGGCGACCAGGCGCGCGTGGGTGGCATCCAACGCGGCGACGCTGACATCAGTGCTGACGACGTGATCACAACGCCGGGCCAGTTGCTCGGTCAGCACTCCGACCGAGCAGCCGGGTTCGAAGGTGTTGCGGTACCGCTCATAGGGCAGCATGGCGGTGGTGATCGCGTACTTGCGCCGCTCGTACCAGCGATGCTGCAGCTGCCAGGGATCGGCCGCCTGCGCGTACATGCGGTCGAAGAAGCTGTCGGGAAGCCGGGAACTCAGCGGAAGACCACCTCACCGACGGCCAGCAGCCGGTGCAGCACCGCGGGCGGCAGAACGGGCGGATCGTCATGCGTCGGCGGCAGGAACTGACTACGGAAGCTCTGGGCCGCCAACCGTTTCCGCTCGGTGGCTGCCACATCCACCGGCGCGGTGGACATGCGCTGCCAGGGCACCGCGTCGTCGCCGGGTCGAGCCCAGTGCCACATCCACACCGGGTACTCCACCAGCACCGCCCCGGTACGGCCGGCCGCCACGGCCGCGGCCCGGCCCACGGCCTCGTGGTCTGGATGACCGTCGCCGCGCCATGTCGCCGCGCACCAGGTGCCGAGCGGCTTAGCGGCCAGAATCTCGGTGAGCAGATCGGCCAGACGTTGCTCGTGCCCGGCGATCTCACCGTCCGGCAATCCCAGGCAGATCGGCGCGGCGACACCGAGGACCCTTGCTGCCCGGTGCAGTTCGGCGCGCCGGGTGCGCTCCAGCCGATACCGCTGCAGCACAGACTGACTCGCATACGCTGCGCCGCCGTCGCTGGCCGACACGATCTGCACCCGCACCCCGGCGGCGGCGAGCTGCGAGGCCGTCGCACCGAAGCCCAGCGTCTCGTCGTCGGGGTGTGCGCCGGCCACCACGATCTCCGGGCAATCGCTCAGGTCCAGCGGCGAGGCGTCCAGCCGGGCGTTCAGCCACTGGTGCGTCGGCGTGCCCCCGCAGGTCAACGGCCGGGCCGCCAAGCGCGCCGAGTTGCTCAGGAACGCTGCTGTCACGCTGTCGCCCCTGCCAGTTCGCCCAGTCTTGCGAGATCCCGCTCCGCGTGGCTCTGCCGCACGTAGATCGACAGGTCGGCCACCCGAGCGGCATGCCCACCGTCCATGGACAGCGGCCCGGGCCCCAGGGCGCGTCCGGTCCGCGTGAGCGCTTCGTCCACCGCCGTTTCGGCGACGGCCCGGGCGCGGCGGGCCAGCAGCTCGGCACGACCCTTGCGGTTCAACGGGTCCGCATCGAACTCGTCGGCCACCGCTGTCAACGTGGCGTCGGCGGCGGCCAGCGCGGCGTCCACCGCACCCAGGTGGGCCAGCGTGTGCGCGTCGGCACCGGCGGCACGCGCATACAGCGGCGCGGCGACGGCGCGGGCACCGCCCACCCAGCAGGCCGCCACCCCGGCGGCCCCGTGCCAGAATCCCGGCCTGCTGAGATACTCGCCCGGCCGTCCCACCGGCACCGCCGGGGTCGAGGTGAATTGCACGGAGCGGGTGTCGGATTCGGCCATCCCGGCGTTGCGCCACGTGCTGGGCAACGGCCGCACGCCGTGGGCATGCAGGTCGACGGCGAACAGCGCCCGCTCCCCGGAGGGCAACCTCGCGGTCACCAACGCGTGCGTGCACAACGCCGCGCCCGAACACCACACCTTGGTGCCGTCGAGCGTGGCCGCTGCGCCGTGCTCGCGTGCCGACAGCACCGCGTTGCCGGACTCGGCGGCCCATACGCCCCACCACTGGCCGGGCTGCGGCGCCGGTCCGTCGAGCTCGGCCAAAATCGCCACGGCGTCGAGGTGGGCTTCGGCGAGCCGCCCGGCGGTCACGTCGGTCTCGGCCAGCTCGGCCAGCCGCCGCCACCGGGTGGCGGTGGAACCCCCGCCGGGCAGCGGCAGATCCAGTGCGCCCGACTTGATCCACTGCCTGACCACACCGGCACTCACGACGCGGCCCCCGACGCGTTGCGGTCGCTACCCGCCGGCCCCGACAGCGAGCGCAGGTGCTGGGCGAAGCCGCTGGGCGCGCGGCCCTCTCGGCGGTCCGAGGTCGCCACCGACAGCTGCGCGTCGCGATCGATCCGCAACCCGGCGGCCTCGAAGCGGCTGACGAGTTCGACATCCTCGCCGGTGGCCAACGCCCGGAAACCACCGACCTGCCAGTACGCGTCGGCGCGAAAACCCATGTTGGCGCCGTGGACGTGATCGTGACCGGCCCCGTCGCCGCGATAAGCGCGCAGGTAGCGGCGGGCCACCTTGGCGGGGAAGTTGCGCCACACGGGCACCCGGACCACACCCAGCACCATGTCGGCACCGCCGTGGCGTTGCGGATCGGTCATGCGCAACAACCAGTCCGCGTCGACGACGCTGTCGGCGTCGGTGGTGGCGTACCAGGTCGTCTCCGGCGCGCTGCCGTCGTCATCGAGCGAGTCATCGAGCGAGCGCGCGTAGTCGAACCCGGCGGCGCGCGCCGCACCGACGTTGCCGGCGTCGAGGGAGACGAAGTGCACGTCCGTTCCGTAGCGCGCGGCCAGGCGCTCGCTGCCGTCGTCGCAGGAATCCAGGACCACGACGATCGTCACCGGGGTGGGCGTGCACAGGGCGGCGGTGGTCAACGCGCGCAGGCACTGCGGCAGATGCGCGAACTCGTTGTGCGCCGGCACCACGACCACGGTCTGTCGCAGAGCCGATTCAGGCGCTGTCATGGGGCTTATGTAGCCGCGCAGCGCATGTTTCACACCTGGCACGATGGAGGAGTGAGCGCCCGTGACTGACCTCCGGCCCGAGACCTCGCCGCCGATCGAGGCCGTGCTGTTCGACTTCTCCGGCACGCTGTTCCGGCTCGAGGAGGACGACAGCTGGTTCGCCGGGATGGAGCTCGACAGCAGCCTCAGCCCCGCGCAGAGCCGCGAGGTCGACGGACACGTCCAGGCCGAGCTGATGCGCCGCCTCACCGCGCCCACCGGCCGGTCGGTGTCGATGACGCCCGAGGCGCTCGAGGCCTGGATGAACCGCGACCTCGCGCCGCACCTGCACCGGGAGGCGTATCTGCACGTGCTGCGCGAATCCGGCCTGGCCCACCATCACGCGGAGGCGCTCTACGCGCACGTGATCGACCCGTCCTGCTGGACGCCCTACCCGGATACCGGGCCCGTGCTGGCCGGACTGCGACGGCGCGGCGTCACGACCGCCGTGGTGTCGAACATCGCCTTCGATCTGCGGCCGGCGTTCGACCCACTGGGCGGCGGCGTCGACGAGTTCGTGCTGTCGTTCGAGGTCGGCGCCGTCAAACCGGACCCGGTGATCTTCCAGACCGCTCTCGACCGGCTCGGGGTCGCCGCCGATCGTGCCCTGATGGTCGGGGACAGTGACGAGGCCGACGGCGGGGCCCGCGCGCTGGGGTGCCGCTTCGCATTGGTCGACCCGCTGCCCACCCGGGAGCGGCGCGACGGGCTGATCGCCGCGCTGTGGGCGCACGGCCTGCAGGTCTGAGCGCGTAGGTTCGGCGGTATGGCCGACCCGAAGCCGCCGTGGTGGCTCAAACCGATGAACAAGGTGCTGATGGCCGCGACCCGGCTCGGCCTGATCAAGGACGGTCCGATGGTGCTGACGGTCGTCGGCCGCAAGTCCGGGCAACCACGGTCGACACCGATCACGCCGTTCGAGGTCGACGGTCACCGCTATGTCGTCGGCGGCTTTCCCGGCGCGGACTGGGTGCGCAACGCCCAGGCCAACCCCGACGCCGTCCTCGTGCGCGGCAAGGTGCGTCAGCCGGTGCGCATGGTCGAGCTCAGCGCCGAGCAGGCCCGCCCCCTGCTGCGGCAGTTCCCGGTCCTCGTCCCCACCGGGGTCGGGTTCATGAAGAACGCCGGACTGGTGACCGGGCCGAACCCCGACGAGTTCGAGGCACTGGCCGGGCGCTGCTCGGTGTTCCGCTTCGATAACGTTTGACCCCGTGAGCGAGAGCAACCCGTTCGACGCGGCCCGGTGGGAACCGGTCGCCGGCTTCGACGATCTGACCGACATCACCTACCACCGCCACGTCGCCGACGGGACGCGCCGGCCGACGGTGCGGGTCGCCTTCGACCGGCCCGAGGTGCGTAACGCGTTCCGCCCGCACACCGTCGACGAGCTCTACCGGGTGCTCGACCACGCGCGGATGTCGTCCGATGTCGGGGTGGTGCTGCTGACCGGCAACGGGCCGTCACCGAAGGACGGTGGCTGGGCGTTCTGCTCGGGTGGCGACCAACGCATCCGCGGCCGGTCCGGCTACCAGTACGCCTCCGGGGACACCGCCGAGACCGTGGACCCGGCGCGGGCCGGGCGGCTGCACATCCTGGAGGTCCAGCGCCTGATCCGGTTCATGCCCAAGCCGGTCATCTGCCTGGTGAACGGCTGGGCCGCCGGTGGGGGGCATTCACTGCACGTGGTGTGCGACCTGACGCTCGCCTCGCGCGAGCACGCCCGGTTCAAGCAGACCGACGCCGATGTGGGCAGCTTCGACGGCGGCTACGGCAGCGCCTACCTGGCCCGCCAGACCGGGCAGAAGTTCGCCCGCGAGATCTTCTTCCTGGGTCGCGCCTACACCGCCGAGCAGATGCACGCGATGGGCGCGGTGAACGAGGTGGTCGACCACGCCGAGCTGGAAAACGTTGCGCTGCAATGGGCGGCGGAGATCAACGGCAAGTCCCCGCAGGCCGTCCGGATGCTCAAGTACGCGTTCAACCTGCTCGACGACGGCCTGGTCGGCCAGCAGATGTTCGCCGGCGAGGCCACCCGGCTGGCCTACATGACCGACGAGGCGGTCGAAGGACGCGACGCGTTCCTGGAGAAGCGCGACCCCGACTGGACCCCGTTCCCCCGCTACTTCTGAGCGAATCCGGCGCGTTCGGCGACACTGAGCGTCGCGTTCCGCGCCCGATTCACGAGAGGACGTGACGTGACGAGCAGAAACCCGCTGCGGCGGCTGGCCGAGCAGGTCGTGCTGACCGGCATGCGGCCCCCGATCCTTCCGACGCTGCTGCAGTACCGGCCCAACCGCGAGGTGGTCGACCTGACCGGCAAGCGGGTGCTGATCACCGGCGCGTCGTCGGGCATCGGTGAGGCCGCCGCCGAGCAACTGGCCCGCCGCGGCGCGGTCGTCGTCGTGGTCGCGCGGCGCAGCGACCTGCTCGAGGGCGTCGTCGAACGCATCCGCGCCGGCGGCGGGCAGGCCAGCGCGCACGTCTGCGACCTGGCCGACATGGCCGCCGTCGACGGGCTCGTCGCCGACGTCGAGGCCGAACTCGGCGGCATCGACATCCTGGTCAACAACGCCGGACGCTCCATCCGCCGCCCGCTGGCCGAATCGCTGGAACGCTGGCACGACGTCGAGCGCACGATCGCGCTGAACTACTACGGGCCGCTGCGGCTGATCCGCGGCCTGTGCCCGGGGATGCGCGAACGCGGTGACGGGCACGTCATCAACGTCGCCACATGGGGCGTCAAAACCGAATCGCCGCCGCTGTTCGGGGTGTACAACGCCTCCAAGGCCGCGCTGTCGTCGGTCAGCCGCATCATCGAAACCGAGTGGGGCGACGACGGCGTGCACTCCACAACGCTGTACTACCCGCTGGTCAAAACCCCGATGATCGCCCCGACGCGGGCCTACGACGGGCTGCCGGGGCTCTCGGCGGACGAAGCCGCCGGATGGATCGTCACCGCCGCCCGGCACCGCCCCGTCAGCATCGCCCCGCGCGTCGCGGTCACCGCCGCCGCGGTCAACAGCGTGGCGCCGGCGGTCGTCGACACGCTGATGAAGCGGCAGCGCATGCAGCCCAAGAGCTGACCGGCATGGGCATCACGACGCTCGCCGACGTGGTTCGCGTCCACGGCCGCGACCGGCCGGACGCGCCCGCGTTGATCGTCGGCGACCACACCATCACGTTCGGCGAGCTCGACCGGCGGTCCAACCGGGTGGCGCAGGCGTTGGCGGCGGCGGGCGTGGGGTTCGGCGACCGGGTCGCGTTCGTCGAGCGCAACGGCGCGGAATTCTTCGACGTCGTGTTCGGGCTGGCCAAGCTCGGGGCCGTCGCGGTGCCCGTGAACTGGCGACTCGCCGCCCCGGAGATGCGCCAGATCATCGACGACGCGGGCGCGGCCCTGGTGATCGTCGGCGCCGACTTCGTCGGGCACCTGGAAGCCGTCGAAGACGGTCTCGCGGCCGGCGTCGTCGCGATCGGCGGGCACGACCGCTGGCCGTCCTTCGATTCGTGGGTGGCCGGCCACCCCGCCCGCGACCCCGGGGTGGTGACCGGCCCCGACGACCTGGTGTTCCTGATGTACACCTCCGGCACCACCGGCGCACCCAAAGGGGTGATGCTCGGCAACGCCAACTACCGCTGCAAGTGCGCCGGGGTGCAGGGGCCGTGGCGGATGGACGCCGAAGCGGTCACGCTGGCGGTGATGCCGCTGTTCCACATGGCCGGCTCGGGCTGGGCGCTGGCCGGGCTGTGGCACGGCGGCGCCGTCGTCGTGCTGCGCGACGTCGACCCCGCCGCGATCCTCGACTCGGTCGCGCGCCACGGCGTCACCAACCTGCTGCTGGTGCCGGCCGTCATCGCGTCGCTTCTCGAACGCGACGATCCGGCGCACACCGACTTCGCCGACCTGCGGATCGTGGTCTACGGCGCCTCCCCGATCAGTGACGACGTGCTGCTGCGCGGCATCGACCGCTTCGGCAGCGTCTTCGCCCAGGTGTACGGCATGACCGAGACGACAGGGTCGGTCACCCAGCTCGACGGCGCCGACCACGTCACCCACCTGCTGCGCTCGTGCGGCAAGCCCTACCCCTGGGTGCAGCTCCGCATCGTGGGCCCCGACGGCACCGACGTCGCCCCGGGCGACGTGGGCGAGGTGTGGACCCGCTCCGCGCAGAACATGCTCGGCTACTGGAACAACCCCGACGCCACCGCCGCCACCCTCCGCCCCGACGGGTGGTTGCGCACCGGCGACGCCGGCTACCTCGACGACGGCTACCTCTACCTGCACGACCGGCTCAAAGACATGATCGTCTCCGGTGGTGAGAACGTGTACCCGGCCGAGGTGGAGAACGTGTTGATGACCCATCCCGGGGTCGCCGATGCCGCCGTCATCGGGGTGCCTGACCAGCGGTGGGGCGAGGCGGTCAAGGCGGTGATCGTGGCCAGCCCCGGTGCCGAGCTGAGCGCCGAGGACGTCATCGCCTACGCCCGCACCCGGCTGGGCGGATTCAAGCTGCCCAAGAGCGTCGACTTCGTCGCGTCGCTGCCCCGCAACCCGAGCGGCAAGCTGCTCAAACGTGCGATCCGCGAGCCGTACTGGGCGGGAACCGACCGCCGGATCGGTTGACCCGGGCCGGTCGTGATAGGAACGACGGCATGGAGATTCTGGCCAGCCGGGTGTTGCTCCGGCCGGCCGACTACCAGAAAACCCTGACGTTCTACCGGGACGCGCTGGGCCTGGCGATCGCCCGCGAATACGGCGGAGGCACGGTGTTCTACGCCGGACAGTCGCTGATCGAACTCGCCGGACACGGCAGCCCCGTCGCCGGGACGCCGCCGTTCCCCGGTGCCCTGTGGTTACAGGTGCGCGACCTCGCCGCCACCCAGGACGAGCTGCGCGACCGCGGCGTCCACATCGCCCGGGAAGCCCGCCGCGAACCATGGGGACTGCACGAGATGCACGTCAGCGACCCCGACGGCGTGACGCTCATCTTCGTGCAGGTGCCCGACGATCACCCGCTGCGCCGCGACACCCGAGGCTGACAGTTCAGCGCGCAGGCGCTGCGAGTGGCCAGCCGGCTGCGGCCAGCCGAGCCGCGACCCGATCGATCTCCTCGCCGGTCAGCTCCGTCTCGGTCACCACGTGGATGGCCGCCCGGATCTCCGGCACCGACGCCGTGTCGGTGTCCCCGTCGGATCCGCTGCCGCGCAACACCATCTGCGCGATCGCCACGACCTCGTCCTCGGCCAGCGAGCGGGTCAGCAACGCCAGCAGCGGGAAGTAGTCCTGCCGCGGGATGCCCTGCGGGTAGCCCTGAGCCAGCAGGGCCAGCACCTTGTCGATGACCTTCGAAGACATAGCGTGTTGATTCTGACCCGGGCACACGGATTCCGCCAGAGCTCTACCACGTCGAAAACCGTTGCGACGAGGCACTTCACGTCACAGGAGAGAGGTGTTCACCGGCCCGTCACCCGGCGGCAGGACCGCATTGACCGGTGCCCGCCCAGCCGGTTCGGCTACCATCGGCCGCTGCGGGACCGCCGGGTTCCGTGACGGCGACGGGAGGGCACCACCATGGCCATTCTGCGTCCCGTCGAAATCCGGTCAGGTGCCGCCGCCACCGCGGCGCTGAGCGTCGTCGACGACATCCTCTCCGGCGGTGCCGCGGTGCTGCCGGTGCCGGCCGACGACCCCGGCCAAAGCGCCGCGCTGACAACGGCGTTGCGCGCCGGCGACGAGATCGACGACGCCGTCGCGGCGGTGTTGTCCACCTCGGGAACCACCGGCACCCCCAAGGGCGCACAGCTGACGTCGGCGGCGTTGCACGCCAGCGCCACCGCCACCCACACGCGACTCGGCGGCGGCGGCCGCTGGCTGCTCGCGCTGCCCGCCTACCACGTGGCCGGGTTCCAGGTGCTGGTCCGCAGCGTCGTCGCGGGCACCGAACCGGTCGCCCTCGATCCGGCGTTCGACCCCGCCGAGCTGCCCGGCGCGGTCGCGGCGCTGGGTTCGGGCCGGCGATACGCCTCACTGGTGGCAGCCCAACTGGACAAGGCATTGCGCGACCGCCGGGCCGCCGAAGCGCTCGCCGACCTGGACGCCGTGCTGATCGGCGGCGGACCGATGCCCGCGACGGTCGGCGAACGCGCCGCCGCCGCCGGTGTCCGCGTGATCCGGACCTACGGCATGAGCGAGACGGCCGGCGGATGCGTCTACGACGGCGTCGCGCTGCTCGGTGTGCGGGTGCGGGTGGATGCCGATGCCCGGATCTGGCTGGGCGGCCCGACCGTGGCGGCCGGCTACCGCAACCCGGTCACGCCGGACCCGTTCGCCGAACCGGGCTGGTTCCGCACCGACGACGTCGGCGCCGTCGACGCTGCCGGCGTGCTCACCGTGGCCGGCCGCGCCGACGACGCGATCAGTACCGGCGGGCTGACGGTGCTGCCCGGCCTCGTCGAGACCGCGGTGCTGAGCCATCCGGCGGTGGCCGAGTGCGCGGTGTTCGGCGCGCCCGACGAGCGGCTCGGCCAGCGCGTGGTGGCCGCCGTCGTGCTCGAACCCGGCGCGGCCGTGACCCTGGACGAGCTGCGCACCCACGCCGCCCAGACTCTGGACCGCACCGCAACCCCGCGCGAACTGCATGTCCTCGACGCGCTGCCGCGGCGCGGCATCGGCAAGGTGGACCGCCGCGCGCTGCGCCGGCTGGCCGAGGGGTGAAGAACCCACAGATCACCCCGGCGGACGGATAATCGGGCGATGAGCAACGAGGTGACCACGGTCGACGAACTTCGTGCCATCGTCGGGCACCCGATCGAGGCGGTGGCCAAGAAGGTCAGCGACCGGTTGTCGGGCGCGCACCGGCTGTGGCTGGCGCACTCGCCGCTCGGATTCGTCGCGACCACCGACGCACAGGGCCGCGTCGACGTGTCCCCCAAAGGGGATCCGCCCGGCTTCGTGCACGTGCTCGACGACCTGACCATCGCGATCCCCGAGCGGCCGGGCAACAAGCGGGTCGACGGCTACCTCAACGTTCTGCAGCGCCCGCAGGTCGGGACGCTGTTCGTCATCCCCGGGCGCGGTGAGACACTGCGGATCAACGGCCGCGCCCGCATCCTGTCCGACGCCGACTACTTCGACGCGATGGCCGTGCAGGGCAAGCGCCCCATCCTGGCGCTGGAGATCGCCGTCGAGGAGGTGTTCTTCCACTGCGCGAAGGCGTTTCTGCGCTCGGACGCGTGGGACCCGCAGCGCTGGGATCCCGAGGCGGTGCCCAGCGTCGCGCAGATGGCCAGGGCGATGCGCACCGACATGAGCCTCGAGGAGCTCGAGCGCTACTTCAGCGAGGAGAACATGCGCTCGATGTTGTATTGAGCGCCCGCGCTCGTGCTGTATCGAGCGCCCGCGCTCGTGCTCTATTGAGCGCCCGCGCTCGTTACCGATGTCTGACCTGACGGCGGCCCCCGCAGGCTGGTCAGAGCCCTCCGACGACGCGGCGAACGCGCCTTAATGCACAGATTCGGACGGCCTGTCGCGGGCCGACGCGCGCGCTCGGCCAAGATGGTGGGGTGCGAATCGGTCGCAGAGAGGCGGTGGCGGTCAGCGCCGCCGTGGTGCTCGTCGTCGCGGCGTTCGTCGTGCCGCGCCTGAACCTCGGCATCGTCACCCCGCTGATCAACGCCTCCCCCCAACGTTTCCGCAGCTTCGCCGACACCGCCCCGATCTTCGGCTGGTGGAACGCGCACGTCGGCCCGGGCACCATCCCGGCGATCGCGATCGGCGTCGCCGCGGTGCTGTGGGGTCCTACCCTCGCCCGGCGGCTGCCGTGGCGGGCGCTCCCGTGGGTGGCGTGGGCGACGTCGTGCGCGTGGGCGTTCAGCCTGGCGATGATCGACGGCTGGCAGCGTGGCTTCGCCGGCCGCCTCGAGTCCCGCCACGAGTATCTGCGCCAGGTACCGTCGGTCACCGACGTCGGCGAGGCGGTGCGCACGTTCGCCGACCGGATCGTCGACTACCAACCGGACTCGTGGATCACCCACGTCTCCGGGCACCCGCCGGGGGCGCTGCTGACCTTCGTGTGGCTCGACCGGATCGGGCTGAGCGGCGGCGCCTGGGCCGGGCTGCTGTGCCTGCTGGTCGGCTCCAGCATCGCCGCCGCGATCGTCGTCACCGTGCGCGCACTGGCCGACGAGGACGCCGCCCGCACGGCCGCCCCGTTCGTCGCGGTGGCACCGTCGGCGATCTGGATCGCGGTGTCCGCCGACGGGTACTTCGCCGGGGTCGCCGCGTGGGGGATCACACTTCTGGCGCTGGCGGTCACCGCCCGGGTGCGGCTGCCGTGGCTGGCCGCGGTGGGCGCTGGACTGCTGCTCGGCTGGGGCATCTTCCTCAACTACGGCCTGGGGCTGATCGCACTGCTTGCCGTCGCCGTGCTCATCAGCGCCGCGACCTGGCGCGCCGCGCTGACGGCGCTCGCACCGGCGGTCCTGGCCGCGCTGGCCGTGGTCGGAGTGTTCGCACTGGCCGGGTTCTGGTGGTTCGACGGCTACGTGCTGGTGCAGGAGCGCTACTGGCAGGGCATCGCGAACGACCGGCCGTTCCAGTACTGGGGGTGGGCCAACCTCGCCTCGACCGTGTGCGCGATCGGGTTGGGCAGCGTCGCCGCACTGGCCCGCACGTTCGACCTCGAAGCCCTCAAACGCCGCTCCGGGCTGCACCTGCTGGTGCTCGCTGCGCTGTTGGCGATTCTGTTCGCCGACCTGTCGCGGCTGAGCAAGGCCGAAACGGAACGGATCTGGTTGCCGTTCACGGTGTGGCTGGTGGCGGCCACGGCACTCCTGCCCCGCCCGTCGCTGCGGTTCTGGCTGGCGCTCAACGTCATCGGCGCGCTCGCCCTGAACCACTTCATCCTGACCAACTGGTAGCGGTCAGCGGGTCACCAGGCTGGCCACGACGCGCTGCCCGATGGGGTGAACGTCGGCCACCGCCAAGCCCACCCGGGCGGCGAGCGCGGGAACGCAGTCGATTCCCACCGACGCCCAGCGGAACCAGGGGCCGATCGTCTCCTGCGATTCCAGCCGCACCCAGCTGACGTTGATGCCCGTTGTCGCCGAGTCGAATTCGGCGATACATCGGCCGCCGCGGCGCAACAGCTCACCGGCGCGACGCAGAATTCGCTCCGGGTCACCGCCGAGGCCGACGTTGCCGTCGGCCAGCAGCACGGTCTGCCAGCGTCCGGTGCCGGGCAGCGGGTCGAAGACGTCGCGGCGCAACGCCGGGGCGCCGCTGCGGCGGGCCAGGTCGATCGCGGTCGCCGACACGTCCACCCCCAGGGCGGGAACGCCGCGCTCGATCAGGTGAGCCACCAAACGTCCAGGGCCGCAGCCCAAATCGATGGTCGGCCCCTCGCAGAGGGCGACGATGGCCTCGTCGAAGACGGTGTCGGCGCTGCGGCCGCCCAACCAACTGCCCACCGGCAACCGGCCCACCCGGCCGTCGTCGTGGCGCACCCAGCACCGTTCCCCGCCGAGCGCGCGGTCGTAGAGCTGCCCGAACATCAGATCCCCGCCTCTTCGGTGGCCCGGCGGAACAGCGACCCGGGTGGACAGGCCGCGCGCACGGCGGCGACGTCGTCGATGGTGTCCACATCGGTCAGCTCGTCGACCAGCTCTACACCGAGTCCGCTGTGCTGCAAGGCTTTCAACGTCAGCTCACCGGTGTCGGGCGCCGACATCGGCACGTCACGCAGGCATTCGGCGGCAGCGGCATCGGTGACACCCAGTACCCACCAGCCGCCGTCGCGCGCCATGCCCAGCACCGCATCGGCGGTGGCCAGACCCGTCGCGCACCGGCCCAGCAGTTCGGCGCTGACCTGCGGGGTGTCCATCCCGACCTGCACCACGGGCAGCCGCGACGTCGCCGCCGCGGTATCGGCGTGAGCGTTGGCCAACCGCGCCGCGAAGTCGGCCCCGCGCTGTTCGATGACGACGAAATCCGCTAGCCGGGAACGGATCTCGTCCGCACGGTGCGCCTGGTCCAGGTCACCGGAGAACGCCACCACGCGGGCCGTCACGGGCGTCGCGGCGACGGCATCCAAGGTGTCGAGCAGGGCTGCCGCGGCGATGTCGGCGGCGGTCGCGTCCCCCACCGAGGCGGCCAGCCTCGTCTTGGCCAGTCCGGCGACAGGCGCCTTGGCGACGACCAGAACGCTCGCTTCGATCACGAGATCACTTTCCAGAAGTCCCAGGCGGCGATGGCACTGCCCTTCACCGAACCACTGACCTTCGACGTCCCGCCGGTCCGCGCGCCGTAGACGACGTCACGTTCGGTCACCGTCCACCCGGCTTGCGCCGCCCGCACCAACAGCTCAAGCGGATAACCCGACCGGCGGTCGGTGACCCCGAGCGCCAGCAGCGCGTCGCGGCGGGCCACCCGCATCGGCGCGATGTCGTGGACCGCCAGCCCGTGCCGCGTCCGCAGCCGCCAGCACACCGCCGCGGTACCCAGCCGGGCGTGCCACGGCCACTTCAGCCCGGGCGCCGCCCGGCGCCGGCCGATCGCCATGTCCGCGCCACCCTCGACGTCGTCGACCAGGGCGGGCAGCTCGCGGGGGTCCAGCGACCCGTCGGCGTCGAGCACCGCCACGATCGGCGTCGTCGCCGCGACCACGCCGGCGTGCACGGCCGCGCCGTACCCGGGCCTGCTCTCGGCAACCACCTCGGCGCCGTGCCTGCGGGCCACCTCAGCGGTTCCATCTGTGCTGTTGTTGTCGACCACGAGTGCTCTGTACCCATCGGGGAGGTCCGCGAGCACTCCGGGAAGCGACGCCGCCTCGTTGAGGCAAGGCAGCACCACCGTGACAGGCCGGTCAGGCCGTTGAGACATAGCCACCTAACCTATTGCAGAGCTCTTCCCACCGCGACCACCGGGCGACGTGCAAGCCTGACAATTCCGTAACAAAGGCGCTGGTCGCGGGGTTGGCGCGCTAGCCTCGGAGTGGTGACCCGAGTGCTGATCGCCGACGACGACGATGTCGTCCGCGATGTCGTCCGCCGTTACCTGGAACGGGACGGCCTCGACGTGTCCACCGCCCATGACGGCAACGAGGCGCTGCGGCTGCTGTGTTCGCAGCGCATCGACGTCGCGATCCTCGATGTGATGATGCCCGGCCCGGACGGCCTGTCGCTGTGCGGACGGCTGCGGGAGGGCGGCGCGTACAGCGTGCCGGTGATCCTGCTGACCGCGCTGGGCGAGGAGGACGACCGCATCGCCGGGCTGGAGGCCGGCGCCGACGACTACCTGACCAAGCCGTTCTCGCCGCGTGAGCTGGCCCTGCGGGTGCGCTCGGTGCTGCGGCGCGCGCCTGCCTCGTCGAATGTGCTGCCCCGCGACATCACCGCCGGTGAGCTGGTGGTCTCCACGGCCTCGCGGGCCGTGACGGTGCGGGGGCGGCGCATCAGCCTCACCAACCGGGAGTTCGACCTGCTGGTCTTCTTCCTCACCCATCCCGACGCCGTCTTCACCCGCGAAGACCTGCTCAAGCAGGTGTGGCGGTGGGACTTCGGGGACCTGTCGACCGTGACGGTGCACGTCAAGCGGCTGCGCTCCAAACTGGGCGAACACCATCGGGTGCAGACGGTGTGGGGCCGCGGCTACATGTGGGCCGCCGACGGGCCGGCAACCGGACGGTGAGGATGGGAAGCGCTGACTTCTGGGAGATGGTCGGCTGGGCACTGGCCTGCTCGGTGCCGGTGGTGCTGATCGGCGGGGTCGTGATCCGGCTGGCCCGAACCTGGTCGCTGGCGGTGAGCATGGTCGCGCTGGTGCTGATCCCGGTGATCGCGACGTTCACCGGAGTGCTGGGCGCCAGCGGATTCATGATCACCTCGACGTTCGAGAGCATCGCGGTGGTGCTCGTGATCGTCTCGATCGTGACGATTCCCGCCGCGGTGATGCTGGGTCGCTACCAGGCCAGACGCACGGTGTGGGAAGCCGAGATCCGCGACTCCGAGCGTTCGGCAGAGCATTCGCGGCGCCGGCTGGTGGCCTTCGTCAGCCACGATCTGCGCACTCCGCTGGCCGGCATCCGCGCGGTCTCGGAGGCGATCGCCGACGGCGTGGTGCCCGACGACGAGGTCAAGGTGCACGCCAAACACATCGAGCACGAATCGGTGCGGCTGTCGGAGATGGTCGACGACCTGTTCGAGATGTCGAAGATCAACGCCGGCGCGCTCACCCCGTCATTCGACAAGGTGGCGCTCGACGAGGTGGTCGACGACGTGCTGGCCGCGCACCGCATCGCCGCCGAGCGTGCCGGCGTGGTACTGCGCGCGAACCTGCCCGACCAGCCGGTGCGGGTGGTGGGCAGCGACCGGGCGCTGGTGCGGGTGCTGTCGAACCTGGTGGCCAACGCCATCGCGCACACCCCCGAGGGCGGCAGCGTCGAGCTGGCGCTGGGTGCCGACGAGAACAGCGCCTGGGCCCGCGTCGACGACACCGGAGTCGGTATCGACGAAGCCGACCTGCCCCGGGTGTTCGACGTCGCCTACCGGGGCTCCAACAGCCGGGTGCCGCGTGCGGATTCGTCGCTGCCCAGCGGTTCGGGGCTGGGGTTGGCGATCGCGGCCGGGCTAGTGCAGGCCCACCGCGGCACGCTGTCGGCGCACAACCTGCCCACCGGGGCCCGCTTCGAGGTGCGCCTGCCGCTGGCCGGCGACTAGTACGCGCGCCGCGAACGTGCATTCCTTGTAGCGGTCGGGCGTGGGGAGCTACAGGGAATGCACGTTCGCGGGGGAACTCGGCCGGGGGAACTCGGCTAAAGGAACTCGGCCGGGGGTGCGTCAGCCGGGCAGTGAGTTGCTCAGCCGGTCGGCGGCGGCCAGATAGTCCTCGATGAACTCGCGCACCACCTCGCGGGCCGGTTTCACCTTGTTCATCAAGCCCACCCCCTGGCCGACGAAGTACGTCGCCAACGCCTGGGCGCCTTCATGCCCCTGGGCGGCCAGCACGTCGATGCGGCGGATCACCGGCTCGCACAGCATGGACTGCAGCGGAAGAGGAAGCGGTTGGTGTCCGCCCGAATGCGGCAGCCAGGCATCGGTCCACTCGGAGACCAGCTGACGCGACGGCTTACCGGTGCGTCCGGCCGAGCGCACGGTGTCCCGCGACGACGCGGCCAGCATCTTGGCGACCGTGTGCGGCGCGGTCTCGGCTTCCTCGGTGGTCAGCCACACCGACCCGGTCCACGCGCCGGCCGCACCGATGGCCACCATCCCGGCCATCTGCCGACCGGTGACGATGCCGCCCGCCGCGAGCACCGGCACCGCGCCGTCGACGGCCTCGAGAACCTCCGGGACGACGACCAGCGTGCTGACCTCGCCGCAGTGTCCGCCGGCCTCGGTGCCCTGCGCGACGATCAGGTCAACGCCCGCGGAGACCTGCTTGACGGCGTGCTCCTTGGCGCCGACCAGCGCCGCTACGGGGATCCCACGTTCCTTGCCCGCCTCGATCATGTAGTCCGGCGGCACCCCCAACGCATTGGCGATGAGCTTCACCGGGTGGGTCAGCGCGACGTCGAGCAGCTCACGCCCGGTGTTCCCCGACAGCGACGCCCCGCCGAGGCGGCGCTCCGGCTCGGGTTCGATGTCGTGGCTGCGCAGCAGGTCGTCGACGAGATCGCGGTAGGTCTGCGGGATGCGGCCGGCCAGGTCGGCGCCGGACAGCTTCTCGCCCTTGCCCTCGAACTTCGCCGGCACGATCAGATCCACCCCGTAGGGCTTGCCGCCGACCGCCTCGTCGATCCACGTCAGCTCACGGTCGAGCTGCTCGGGGGTGTACGCCGTGGCGCCCAGCACGCCGAATCCGCCGGCGTTGGTCACCGCGGCCACCACGTCGCGGCAGTGGCTGAACGCGAAGAGCGGGAAGTCGATGCCGTACTGCTCACACAGCGCTTGAGAGGTCATGGGGATCAGTATTACTTGACAGCTGTCAACAAGGGTCGGGAACCCCCGAACACCCGGCCCGAGCAGCCGCGCGGTTGCCGGACCAGGAAGGGCCACCTGGCTCGTCTCCACTACGACGACCTGGTGTTCACGGTGCACTGATGCCGTGGGTGGCCAGGAAACGTTCGACGGCGGTCAGCATCTGCGGTCCGTCCGCGAGCGCCGGATCGTTGTGTCCGGCACCGGGCACCGTCAGGAACTCCTTCGGTTCGGGGGCCGCCTCGTAGAGTCGCCGACTCAACGACCACGGCACGATGTCGTCCTCGTCGCCGGCGATGACGAGCAGCGGAGACTGCAACGTCGGGATCCGCTGCAGCGACGGGTAGCGGTCCATCAGCAGCTTGCCCACCGGCAGCCACGGGTAGTGCTCACCGGCGACGTCGGGCAGCGACGTGAACGGCGAACGCAGGATCAGCGCGGCGGGCGGGCGCTCGATCGCCAGCCCGACCGCGACCGCGGCGCCCAGCGACTCCCCGAAGTAGACGACGCGGTCGACCTCCGGCTGCGCGGTCAGCCAGTCGTGGGCGGCGCGGGCGTCGATGGCCAGGCCCTCCTCGGTGGGCTTTCCGGGGTTGCCGCCGTAGCCGCGGTAGTCGACCAGCAGCACCGACAGGCCCATCCGGTGCAGACCTGCGGCCAGCGGTGCGCGCATCGACCGGTCACCGCCGTTGCCGGGCAACACCAGCACCGCCGCATCACCGGTGCCGGGCAGGTACCAGCCGCCCAGTTCGAGACCGTCGGCGGTGTGCAGAACGACGTCGCGCGCGCCGGGCAGCACCGTCGCCGCCGGCGGCACCGGCCCGCCGGACGGGAAGTAGATCAGCCGTCGCTGCTGTGACCACAACAACCCGAGCAGTCCCGACACCACCAGGGTGACGATAGTGCCGACGATGACCGCCTTGCGACGCACGGCCTTTCGCTCGCCTCAGCCTCGCAGCGGCGCGTCGGCGAACTCGCGCAACCCGGCGCCCGGGTCGACGGCCGCCCGGAAGCCCAGCCGCTGCGCCGCTTTCGCCGGATCGGCGACGATGTGGCGGACGTCGCCGCTGCGGTACTGCCCGGTGACCGCCGGGCTGATGCCGCCGCGCGCGTCGCACAGGGCGGTGGCGACGTCGAGGATCGACACGGGCCTGCCCGAGCACACGTTGTAGGCGTCGAACCCGGCGGCGCCGGCCCCGGTGGCCTCGGTGGCTGCGACGTTGGCCGCGGCGATGTCGTCGACGTGCACGAAGTCACGCATCTGGCCGCCGTCCTCGAAAACCTTTGGTGCGTCGCCCTTTTCCAGCGACGACCGGAAGATCGCGGCCACCCCCGAGTACGGGGTGTCGCGTGGCATACCCGGCCCGTAGACGTTGTGGTAGCGCAGCGCGACGACCGATCCGCCCGTCGACTCGGCCCACGCCAGCGCGTAGTGCTCCTGGGCGACCTTGCTGGCGGCATACAGGCTGCGCGGGCGCAGCGGGGCATCCTCGTCGACCAGCACCCAGTCGACCGGCTCGTCGCCGACCGGGCAGCGGTGGTCGAACACCCCGGCATCGAGGTCGGCGCGGCGACGGGGCACCGGATCGACGATCCCGTGCTGCGGGCAGCCGTATCGGCCCTGCCCGTAGACCACCATCGACGACGCCAGCACCAGCCGTCGGCACCCCGCGGCGTACATCTGCGCCAGCAGCACCGTCGTCGCGAAGTCGTTGTGCGATCCGTAGGACGGTGCGTCGGCGGCGTTGACACCGGCGCCCACCACGGCGGCCTGGTGACAGACGACGTCGACGCCGCGGAGCACTTCGGCCACAGCATCCGCGTCGCGAACGTCGAGCAGCCGGACGTCCGGCGGCGGCTGGGCGCCGTCACCGTGGGCGGCGGGCAGCATCACGTCGACCCCGACCACCTCGTGTCCGGCGGCGGACAGCTGTGCGCCGATGCGGGATCCGATGAAACCGGCCGCGCCGGTCAGCAGCACCCTCACGGCAGATCGAACGGTAGCTCGACGCCCTGATGGGCAAGACAGTGCTCGCAGTCCCGCTCGGCGGGCACGCCGTCGATGGCCTCGTGCACCAGCTGCTTGAACGGCCCGAGGTTGCGTTCGAACTCGGCGAACACGTCCACCGCGCGCACCCCGGCCCCCGATTCGATGCCGGCGTCCAGATCGGTGACCAAAGCGATGGCCGCGTAACACATCTCGAGCTCCCGGGCCAGCACCGCCTCCGGGTATCCGGTCATGTTGATCAGGCGGAAACCCTGATCGGCGAACCAGCGGCTCTCCGCGCGGGTGGAGAACCGCGGACCCTGGATCACCACCATCGCGCCGCCGTCCACGACGCCGGGCAGCCCGGTGACGGCACCTCGCAGCGTCGGGCAGTACGGGTCGGCGAACCCGACGTGGATGCCGCCGGAGTCGAAGTACGTGTCCGAGCGTCCCGAGGTGCGGTCGACCAGTTGATCCGGCACCACCATCGCGCCGGGGCCGAGTGCGGGATCGAGGCTGCCCACCGCGCACGGGCCGAAGATCCGTCGCACGCCCAGCGCGCGCAGCGCCCACATGTTGGCCCGGTACGGCACGGTGTGCGGCGAGAACTCGTGGCTGGAGCCGTGCCGCGGCAGGAACGCCACTTCGTGGTCACCGACGGTGCCGACGGTGATCGGCGCGCTCGGCGGCCCGTAGGGGGTGTCGAGGCTGACGGCGCGGGCGTCAGCACCGAAGAACGTGTAGAAACCGCTACCACCGATCACTCCCAGCATCCGCCCATTGTGGTTCATGGCGTACCGGCGGCGCGCAGCCGCCACGGATGACGGTGTTGTGACAGCAGCGCGCGACACTGGATTGCCCCGGCGATCGCTGAGAGGCTGCACGCGGCCCGTCTGTGCCCATCCGAGAGGTTTCCTCCTGCGTCCCCGCCCGCCCGTCTGGATCGCGCTGCTCGTCGGCGCGTGCGGCGTCCTCGCCGCGCTCGTGCTGCCGGCGGCCCCGGTGCTCACCGAGAGCGTCACGCTGTCCTGGCCGGCCGCCGGGCAGCCGGCACGCTCGACGACGGCCCTGGTGGTGCCGTACCGGCCGGCGGAGCTGACCGCCCAGATCCCCTGCTCGGCGCTCGCCGCGGGCGAACCGCGCACCGTGCTGGCGACCGGACCGCCCGGCGACGGCATGACGGTGACCGCAGGCCCCGGCGGGGCGGTCCTGCGCGCCGACGACATACAGCTGCCGATCGCGGGTGGACCGGGCCCGCAGTGCACCGCGGTGCTGCACGCCGGGCCGGCCGGCTGGGCGGTGACCGGCGGTGACGGCATCACCGTCCGCGCGGCCGGCCCGGTGCCGCAGGTGTTCGGCTTCCGCACCGAGCTGCCCGCCGCAGACGGATTGAGCGTCACCGTGCGGGTCGTCACCCCGTTCGCGACGAGCCCGACCGCGGTCAAGCTGGTGCTGGTCGCGCTGCAGGTGGTTGCGGTGCTGGCCGCGCTGTGGCTGCTCGGTTGCCGCCCGCGCAGACCTCGCAGGCCCCGGCCCGACCGGCTGTGGTGGATCGACGCGGCCGTGGTGGGCGTGCTGGCCGGCTGGGCGGTGATCGGGCCGCTGGCGGTCGACGACGGCTGGGCGACGACGATCGCGCGCAACCTGGCCGCCACCGGGGAGGCCGGCAACTACTACCGGTGGTGGAACGCGCCGGAGGTGCCGTTCGCGTTGAGCCAGCAGCTGTTGGCTCCGCTCACCGAGATCAGCCTGGCCCCGCTGTGGCTGCGGCTGCCGAGCACGGTGCTCGCGGTGGCCACCTGGTTCGTGCTGACCCGGGGTGTGCTGGCCGCCGCGCTGCCCGGGGCGGCCCGCCTGCCGTGGGTGCGTGGCACGGCCGCGGTACTGCTGCTGGCGGCCTGGCTGCCGTTCAACCTCGGGGTCCGCCCGGAAAGCTACGTCGCGCTCGGACTGTGCGCGGTGCTGGCGCTGGCATGGCGGGCCCGCACCCGCGCCGGGGTCGCCGTCACCGTGCTGGTGGCCGCCGTGACGGTGCCGATCAGCCCGACCGCCGCGCTGCTCGCCGCGCCGCTGGCGGTGTTCGCGCCGAGGATGTGGTCGGTACTGCGCCGGGCCGCGACGTCGCGCGCGGCGCTGATCGCCGATGTGCTGCTGCTGTGCTGCGTGGCGGCGCTGAGCGTGACGCTGATCTTCGCCGACCAGACCTGGTCGGCACTGGTGACGGCGACCGACTGGCATCGCGACTTCGGTCCGAACCTGCCCTGGTACGCCGAACCCGAACGCTGGGCGAACCTGCTCAGCGGCGATCAGCAGGGCAGCGCCCCCAAGCGGCTGGCTCCCCTGCTGGCGGTGGCGATGCTGCCCGTCGTGGCCGGGCTGGCGTGGTCGGGCCGCACGGTGGTGCAGCGTTCGGCGCGGCGGCTGGCCGTGGTGGTGCTGCTGCTCGCCGCCGCCTACGCGGTGGTGCCGTCGAAGTGGTCGTACCACCTGGGTGCGGCCGCGGGTGTGCTGGCGGCGTTCCTGACCGTGGCGGTGGTGCTGATCAGCCGGCAGCCGCCGGGGCGGCGCGGGGCGGTGGTGGCCGCGGTGGCGCTGCCGACCGCCGCGGCAGCGTGGGCGTTCACCGGGCCCAACGCGTGGTGGCAGTCCACGGTGTACGACGTGCTCTGGGCGGACGGGCCCATCCGGCCCGCCGGGGTGCCGCTGGACAACCCGCTGGTGTGGCTGGTTGTCGCCGTAGTCGCGGCACTGCTCGCCCGACGCCGGGCGCCCGCACCGGTGGTTCTCACCGCCGCGCTGATCTCGGTGGCGGTGCTGCTCGGATCCTTCGTCGCCGCGCCGTTGCGCCGCGCCGAGGGGTCACTGGCGCTGGCCAACCTGCACCGGCTCACCGGCGAGCGGGTGTGCGGGCTCGCCGACGACGTCGAGGTGCTGCTCGATGGCGTGGTCCTCGATCCGCTCGACGGCCGCTCCCACGTCCCCGGCGGCTTCCCGCCGGGCGCGCCGCCCCCGGATCCGCCCGGCACGGCGAGCGCGTCCTACGTGTGGGGCACCTATCAGGACACCGACGACGACACCGACTCGGGCATCGAGGGTGCCGACGGCACCGCGACGGTACTGACCAGGTGGTTCACCCTGCCCCCGCTGATCGAGGGCCAAGGCCTGGCGGTGTCGGTGGCCGGCCGCACCGACGACGGCAACGCGCTGGCCTTCGAGTTCGGCGGCGCCGACGGTGCCGTCCTGGGCACCCGCGCCCCGGTGGACCGCCCCGCACCGGGCGAGGACCCGGCACATCCGCTGTGGCGGTCGATCGGGGTGGATGCCGACGCGATCCCCGCCGGTGCGGACCGGGTGCGGATCACCGCGCTCGACGACCGGACCGACGCGTGGGGCTGGCTGGCGTTCACCGGGCCCAGGCTGCGGTCGGCGGTCGCGCTCAACGACTTCCTGGCCGGACGCTCCCCGGTGCTGCTGAGCTGGCCGCAGGGCTTCCTGTTCCCGTGCATCCGGGACATTCCGCGGGTGGCCGCCGGGGTGGCGCAGACTCCGGGCGCCGTCATCGAGTCGCCGCGGCCGTTCTTCCTCGAGGACCGCGACCAGGCCATCGGCGGCACCTTCGCCGGTCTGGCCCGCTACGGAGACCTGCAGGAGGTGTCCGGCAGGCTGCGTGGTCACCCCGAGGTCGACTGGGGAACGGTGCTCGTCGCCGATCCGGCCGCGTCGCGCGACGCCTACGACCTGACCACCACCCGTGAGGTTCGGTGGGGCTTTCACCGGCCATGACAGACTGAGCCGCGTGGCCAGCATTGCCCAGTGGGTCGAAGGAGCACGTCCCCGGACGCTGCCGAACGCGATCGCCCCGGTGATCGCCGGGACCGGCGCCGCGGCCTGGCTGGGCGCCGCGTCGTGGTGGAAAGCGCTGCTGGCGATGCTGGTCGCGGTCGGCATGATCGTCGGGGTCAACTACGCCAACGACTACTCCGACGGCATCCGCGGCACCGACGACGTGCGGTCCGGCCCGCTGCGCCTGGTCGGCTCACGACTCGCGGCGCCGCGCTCGGTGCTGATGGCCGCGGTCCTCGCGCTGGCCGTGGGCGCTGTGGCCGGGGTGGTGCTGGCGTGGGTGTCGGCGCCCTGGCTGATCGCGGTCGGCGCGGTGTGCATCGCGGGCGCCTGGCTCTATACCGGCGGCTCCCGGCCCTACGGCTATCTGGGCTTCGGCGAGATCGCGGTGTTCGTCTTCTTCGGCCTGGTCGCGGTGCTGGGCACCCAGTACACGCAGGCACTGCGCGTCGACGGGGTCGGTGTGACGCTGGCAGTCGCCACCGGATGTCTGTCCTCGGCGGTGCTGGTGGCCAACAACCTGCGCGACATCCCCACCGACGCCCAGACCGGCAAGATCACGCTGGCCGTCCGGCTCGGGGATGCCCGCACCCGGCTGTTGTTCCAGGCGCTGATCGTGCTGCCCTTCGCGCTGACGCTGGTGCTGATGTTCGCCACCCCGTGGTGCGCGGCCGGCCTGGTGGCGGCGCCGCTGGCGGTGCGCGCAGCGACCCCGGTGCGACGGGGCTCGGGCGGCCGGGAGCTGATCCCGGTGCTGCGTGACACCGGGCTGACGATGCTGGTGTGGGCGGTCGCGGTGGCGATACCGCTGGCGCTGGCCTGACCCGACGGGCGCCCCGCACGACGCTGTGCCCGGTTTGCGCCCCCGACCTGCGTGGTACATAGCGCGGATGACCGCAGCGCCGCTCCCCCGCCCGTCCGGGGTGTCCGACGATGACGTCCGCGCTGCTCAGCGCACCGTCGCGGCGTTGAGCGAGGCGTTCTCCGCCAAGGTCGTGGGGCAGGAGCACCTGCGCGAATCGCTGTTGATCGGATTGCTCGCCGGCGGCCACATCCTCATCGAAAGCGTGCCCGGACTGGCCAAGACGACCGCCGCGCGGGTGATCGCCGACGCCATCGACGGCGAGCTCCGGCGCATCCAGTGCACCCCCGATCTGCTGCCCAGCGACATCGTCGGCACCCAGATCTATGACGCCGCGCGGGCGTCGTTCGTCACCCAGCTCGGACCGGTGCACGCCAACATCGTGCTGCTCGACGAGATCAACCGGTCCAGCGCCAAGACCCAGAGCGCCATGCTCGAGGCGATGGAGGAACGCCAGACCACGGTCGCGGGCACCGTCTACCCCATCCCCGAGCCGTTTCTCGTCATCGCCACCCAGAACCCGGTCGACCAGGAGGGCACCTACCCGCTCTCGGAGGCACAGACCGACCGCTTCCTGCTCAAGGACATCGTCGGCTACCCGTCCCCGGAACAGGAGGTCGAGGTCCTCAGCCGCCGCGACGCCGGCCTCTACGACAAAGGACACCGCGCACGGCCCGTCGCCACCCTCGAAGACATCCGCCGGGTGCAGCGCGTCGTCGCCGACGTCTACCTCAGCCGCGAGCTGATGCTCTACGCCAGCCATCTGGTCGCGGTCACCCGGGAACCCGCCAGACACCTGCCCGCGCACGTCGCGCGGCTGGTGGAGTACGGCGCCAGCCCGCGCGCCACCATCGCGCTGTGCACCGCGGCACGGGCACTGGCGCTGCTGTCCGGGCGCGCGCACGTGATTCCCGGTGACATCGCCGACCTCGCCCACCGGGTGCTGCAACACCGGCTGATCCTCGGCTTCGAAGCCGCCGGCGCCGGCCTCACTCCGGCCGTGGTGATCGACGCCGCGCTGGACGCGGTGCGGGTGCCCTGATCGGCGGCCCCGGTGGGTAAGCACCTCAACGCGGTCAAGCGCCGCTTCGGCACCGACACCCGCGGCCTGCTCGACGGTGGCCGCTACGCGTTGCTGCACACGCGCAGCATGGAATTCGACGAGCTGCGGCCCTACGTGCCCGGTGACGACGTCCGCGACATCGACTGGAAGGCCTCGGCCCGGTCGGGTTCGGTGCTGATCAAGCGCTTCGTCACCGAAAAACACCACAAGATCCTGCTCGTCGCCGATGCCGGGCAGAACATGGCGGCGCTGGCTCCCGGGGGAGAGCGCAAGAGCACGGTCGCAGAGAACATTCTGGGCGCGATCGGGCTGATCGCCCTGGGCCGCAGCGATCAGGTCGCCATGGTCTACGGCGACGGTCGCGGCAGCCTCAACATCGGGCTCAGTCGTGGCGAGACGCAGGTCGAGCGCATCCTCACCCACTACCACGATCATGCCGTGGCCGCCCGCGGCCCCAGCGACATCTGCTGCCAACTCGATTATGTGGCAACGCATTACCGGCATCGGATGCTGATCGTCGTGGTGTCCGACGAGCCCGAACCCGACGCCCGTCTCGACGAGCTGACGGCCAGGCTGGGTTCTCGCCACGACCTGATGTGGGCGATGGTCGCCGACATGCCCGCGACCGCCGCCGGGGACCGCGGCGGCTTCGACATCGCCACCGGGCGGCCCGTCCACGCGCTGGCCGCGGGCGACCGACGGGTCATCGCCGCGTATCGCCGCGCCGAACAGGCGCGCGCGCAACGCCTCACCGAGTTCCTGACCGCGCGCTCCATCGCGCACGCCACGCTCACGGGCAGCGCGGATCTGCGCCGGGCGATCGTGGACCTGACCGGGGTGTGGTCGCGTGCCGGATGACCTGCTGGAGTTCGTCAGCGGACCGCCCGGCTATTCGGCGGTGTGGTTGTGGCTGGGACTGGCCCTGATTCTTGCGGTGATCATCTGGTACGCCGCGGTTTTCGTGGCGACTCTGCCCTCGCACCGGCTCAGAACCATCCCGGCCGTGCGAAACCTGCACGCCCGGGTGTTGCGGCACCGCTTCACGCGCACGGTCCGCCGGATCACCGACTCGCACCGACGCGGCGAGCTGTCCGACACGGCGGCCGGCGCCGCCCTTGCTCGCACGCTTCGCAGCTTTCTGCACCAGGCCACCGGCCGGCGCGCCCAGTACATGCAGCTGCGCACCGTCGCCGACGGTGAGCTGGCCGCCGCGGCGCCGGTGCTGAGCGCGCTCGGTGACGCGCAGTTCAACCGCGCCTCGGCCACCGACGTCGACCAACTCGGTGAGCAGACCGAAGAATTGATCCGCTCATGGCCCTGATGTGGTGGCCGGTCGCGGTACTCGGCGTGCTGTGCCTGCTCGGGACGGTAGCGCTGGCCGTGCTGATCCCGACGAGACGCTCCCCCGGCGACGGTCTGGCCCTGGCCAACACCATCCGGTTGTCCCGGCTACCCGAGTACCGCGCGGTGCTGGCCGCGCGGACCCGCTCGACGGCGATGGTGCTGGCCGTCCTGGTTGTGCTGTTCGGCGCCACGGTGGTGGCCAGCGCACGCCCGAGCACCACGACCCAGGACGCCGACTCCGGCGAGGACATCATGCTGTGCGTCGCCGAGCCCGCGACGAGCGAGGCCACCGGCCGGTTCCTGAGCTACTTCGCCCGTCAGGCCGGCAGTTACAGCGTCACCCGGATCGGTCTGACCTCCCCCAACCGCCGGGTGGTCCCGTTGACGCGTGACTACCAGTTCGCCGCCGAGCGGTTCGGGGACTACGCGCAGATCTCGCAGAACCCGTCGGCGCCACCTCCGGCGCAGCCGCTGACCGTGCCCGTCGAGTACACCGACTACGCGCCGACGGTGGCCGATGTCCTCGCGCTGTGCCTCAACGGCTTTCCGGGATTCCCCGCCGCCGGCGAGACCGACAGGTCGGTGCTCTACCTCGGACCGGGCGAACTGCGGGCCCCGGGCGACGATCGTCCGTCGCTGTTCACCGACGCGCAGGTCGCCGACATGGCGCGCGACGCCGGGGTGCGCATCGACGCCCTCGCCACCGCCGGACGTCCGACCGGCGCGCTGGCCGCCGCAGCCGAGCAGACCGGCGGACTCTTCCTGCGGTACGACCCGGCCGCGGTCACCGGTCAACTCGACCAGATCCGCGCCGCGCAGCAAGCCCGCGGCGCCGAAGAACAGCGCACGGATGCCCCGGTCGTCGTGCTGATCGCCGCGCTCATGCTGACCGCTCTGCTCGGAATTTCGCTGCTGGCGGTGCGGCGGTGACGTTCGACCCGGTGCTTCCCCCCGTCGCGCTGGCCGCGCTTGCGGTGGTGATACTCGCGCTGCGCGCGGTGGTGCTGCGCTCGGCGACGCGGTCGGGCCGGTGGGGCGTGCTGCGCTGGGCCGCGACGACCGGCGCGCTGATGCTGGTCGTGTTGGCCGCAGCGCGTCCGGGCGTCGACGCCGAACCCACCGCAGACGATGCCGGGGCGAACGTGTTCTTCGTCGTCGACCTGTCGGCGGACTCCGCGATCGCCGACGTCGGGGGGTCCACCCGGATGTCGGCCATCCGCGAGGACATCGATGCGCTGATGGCCGCGCACGAGGGTGCCCGGTTCGGTGTCATCACCTTCACCTCGCGACCCGCGGTGGCCTGGCCGCTGTCCGGGGACGCCTGGAGCCTGCGCCCCCTCGTCGACACCCTCTCCCCAGCGGTGGGCCCGAACGCGGCGGCCGACCAGGCCAACGCGGCGGCGGCCGCCAATGTGCTGCGCTACCAGCTGATCGCCGCCCGACAGCGGTATCCGCAGGCCGAGGAGTTGGTGTACTACTTCGGTTCCGGGGCAGCACAATCCACCTCGCCGCAGAGCGAGTTCGCCGCCGAAGCGGTCGACGGAGGCGCGGTGTTCGGCTACGACGCAGGCGACGGTGCCGCGCGGCTGCGGGCGATCTCAGACCAGCTCGGCGTGCCCTACGTCAACCGCGCCGCCGGGGACCCGGTACGGGCCGCCGAGACCGGGTCGGCGGACGCCGCGACCCTCACCGAGTCGCCACCGCGCACCGAGTACTACTGGGTGCTCACGTCGCTGGCCTCGGCGCTGCTGCTGATCGAGATCGGCTTGACGGTGCGGGATCTGCGCCGCACCCGGCTGAGCGACCGGGCGGGACGGTGACCGCGTGATGACACCCGCCCCGACACCCGCACGGCTGAGGCTGCGGCGCCGCCTGCTCGTGCTGTCGGCCGCGCCGGCGCTGATCATGTTGTTGGTCGCCGCGAAGCTCATCTCCGTCGTCGTGGCCGGCAACGCCGCGCAACGCCATTACGATTCCGGCGACATCGGCGCGCTCGACGACGATGTCACCGTCCTGCAGGTGTTCAACGTCATCGAACCCGCCAACGCTCCCTTCGCGGCGGGCGCGCTGGCCGTCCTCGACGACCGCCTCGAGGTCGCCGACGACCGGTTCTCCGAGGCGCTGGCGCGCACCGACCCACCGCAGACGTGTCCCGCCCGCATCAATCTCGTGCTGGTCCGCGAGCGGCGCGCTGACATCGACGCCTGGGAGGCGAGACTCGACAGCGCCCGCAACCAGTACCTCAGCGCCCTGGAGGTGCTGGCCGACGCTCCCGCCGGGTGTTTCGCCGGAAACCAGGACACCGACCCGCAACGACGTGCGATCCGCGCGGAGACAGCCGCGCGGATCGAGGCCAAGCTGCGCAACCTCGGCACCGCCGCGCCGCCGCCGCCGGTGGCCCCACCGCCGGCCGCCGCGGCGCCTCCCGCTGCGCCGCCGCCCGCGCCCGGCACCGACGATCCAGCCCAGCCACGTCAACTCGATCCCACCGAGGGCGACCCGATGGAGGTGCTGCGCCGCCTACTGCGCGACGCCGCCGGTTAACTCGACGAACAGGCCCAGTACTCGACGATCCGTCCGTCTCGCACGCGCAGGATGTCGTTGCCGGCGAACAGCACCGGCCCACGCTCGCGGGCGCCCGTGCCGATCCACCGAGCCGCGAGCATGTCGCCGTTGGCGAACGGGTCGACGTCGACGTAGAACTCCAACTCGCGAAACATCGCGCGGGTCTCGTCCACCATCGACTGCAGTTCGGCCGGGCCGTGCACGTCTCGGGTCGGCCAGTGCCCCACGAAATCGTCGGAGACGAGTTCGGCGGCCACCTGCTGCCCGGCCCACAGTTCGTCGATCCAGCGTCGGTACAACCGGACGGCGCTGCGCTCAGCCGTCCCCCGCGTCATGACCTGTTGGCTGTCCATCACCGAGGGTTACCCACATCACATTTCCGCTATGCAGGTCATGGACGTTCCGACCGCGGTGTGGCAACCGCATCGCCATGGCAGCCGTCGTTACTGGTCGTCGGCCTGAACGCCCCAGGGCGCTCAGCTGCGCGGCGCGACGTCACCGTCGGCGTCACCGCCCCCAGCCCGATCGACGGCACCGCCCCCAGCCCGATCGACGGCACCGCCCCCAGCCCGATCGACGGCACCGCCCCCAGCCTGATCGACGGCACCGCCGTCGTGGTCCTCATCGACGGCAGCCTCGCCCCTCAGCCGCGCACGAAGCTGCTCACGGTCGCGGCGGCGGCGTTCGTCCACCACGGCGATGCTGGCAGTGGCCCGCCGCCGCAACGGGGTGAACACCCACATACCCAGCGGGAGCGCGATGACGATCGCGAAAAGCAGGGCCACCACGACCGGGACGGCGACTCCGATCAGATACCCGAGACCCACGATCACCGCCGTGACGGCAGCCACCAGCGCAAGCCGCGCTGCGGCATAGGTGAAAACGTCGATGAACAGGCGTGATCCAGGCTGTCGGTCAGACACGATCCGAGCCTACCGAGGACGCGTATATTGACAGGAAGGAGGTTTTTAGTGGCGTATCTACTCCTGATTCTCGTCCTGGCCGTACTGGTGTATGTCGGCTGGCGGATCACCCGGGCGGCGGCGAACCGCCCACGTACCCGGGTGATCGGACCCGACGACGATCCGGACTTTCTGCGGCGTATCAATCCGCGGGACGACCAACCCCGGTCCTGACGGAAAGCGACCGCGCACAACGCGCGGCGGCCCTCAACCCGCCGTGTCGTGGGGGCGTCCAGCCCCTGGAAGCCCTGCACCTGGAAACCCTGCACCTGGAAAACCTTGTGCCACCGTCGCGGCCAAGTCCAGCAGGGCGTCGCGGGTGTCCGGCTTCAACCGGTCGAGACTGATCTCGGCGCCCTCTTCGAGGTGGGCGTCGAAGGGCACCTGACGCACCGACCGGCAGCGTCGGCTGAAGTGGTCGACCACCTTGTCCAGATCGACTGTCGCGCCGCGCCGGCCCGGCCGCCCGCGCACCCCGTTGACCACCGCGATCGCGTTGCGCACCAGATCTTCACGCCCGTGCGCGTCGAGCCAGTCCAGCGTCGCCGCGGCACTGCGGGCCCCGTCGACCGAGCCGGAGCTGATCACCAGCAGCACGTCGGCGCGGTCGAGCACCGCCGTCATCGCCGAGTGCAGCATGCCGGTGCCGCAATCGGTGAGCACCAGACTGTAGAACCGCTCCAGGACCTCCAGCGTGTCGTGATAGTCCTGGGAGCTGAATGCCTCCGACACAGCCGGGTCGCTCTCGGAGGCGAGTACCTCCAGTCGGCTCGGCCCCTGGGAGGTGTAGCGCCGCACGTCGCTGTAGGCGTGAATGCCCTCGGCGTCGCGCAGCAGGTGCCGGACGGTGGCCGGCGTCTGCAGCGGCACCTTCTGGTTGAGCGTCCCCCGGTCGGGGTTGGCATCCACCGCGACCACCCGGTCGCCCCGGGCCGCGGCGAACGTGGCGCCCAGCGATGCGGTGATCGTCGTCTTGCCCACCCCGCCCTTCTGCGACAGCACCGCGATCCGGTAGCAGCCGCGCAGCGGGGTCTGCGCCTGCGCCAGCAAGGTGTCGTGGCGAAGGACCTTGGGGCTTTCGCCGGGATCGATCAGCCGGCCGGACGCCACATAGAGCCATTTCCGCCAGCCCGCCGACGGGCCCCGCCTGCCCTTGCCGAGCAACGCCACGGTCGACAGATCCAGAAACGGTGCCGGGTCCGCACCTGTCTCCGGCAGTTCAGGTGCCGGGGCGGGCGGCGCCGGCACACCCTGCGGCGGGGTGGGGGCCGTCCACTCGGCGGGGACCGGCGCCATCGGATCGGTGAACCGTTGCTGGGCGCGGAACCCCCCTGACAGCTCGGAGCCCGACGGCCCAGACGCTGGGAACTCGGACACGCCCGGCCTCCTCGTGCGGTCGATCAGCCCACCCCGGCGTAGGAGTGCAGACCGACGGTCACCAGATTGATGAAGAACAGGTTGAACACCATCGCGACGAAGCCGACGATGTTGATCCAGGCCGCCTTGCGGTCCCGCCATCCGGCCGTGGAACGCGCATGCAGGTAGGCCGCGTACACCACCCACGCGATGAACGAGACCGTCTCCTTGGGGTCCCAGCCCCAGTACCGACCCCAGGCCTCCTCAGCCCAGATCGCGCCGAAGATCACGCCGAACCCGAACACCGGGAACGCGAAGATCGTTGTCCGGTAGGCGATCCGGTCCAGCGTCTGGGCATCCGGCAGCTTGGACACGATGCGGCCGGCCAGATCGGAGCGTCCGGGCTGCCCCAGCCGGGACATCTTCACCAGGAACAGGATGCTGGCCACGCCCGCGACCAGGAACACCCCCGAACCCAGACTGACCACCGAGACGTGGATGGGCAACCAGTACGACTGCAGCGCGGGCATCACCGGCGCGGCGTGCGAGTAGAGCCACTTGCCGGACACCGTCAGCAGGATCAGCACCGGCACCAGCACGAACACCCACAGCGAGCGGTACTGCGGCCGACGCAGCACGACCGCGGCCGCGACCAGACCGCAGAAGCAGGTCAGGTTGATGAACTCGTACATGTTGCCCCACGGCACCCGCGAGGTGGACAGGCCGCGCAAGACGATGCAACCCAGCAGCAGCGCGATCCCGACGTACACCAGCGCCACCCCGGACGTCCCGATCCGCTCGTCGAAGGGACGCCGCGGGGGGTCGGTGACGACACCGGGGGTGACGCTGTCCGGGGTGACCGAACCGGACCCCGCGGTGACGAGTTCGCGGGACTCGCTGCGGCGGCTACGGCTGTAGGCCAGTTCGACGGCCAACAACAGCAGCGCGCCGACGAGGACCAGCACCGACGACGTGAACGCCCAGTCGGAGTAACGGGCCAATCCGAGGTCGATGGTGGTGCTCATGGATGCTCTGCCTTCTTCTGTAGCCGTTCCGGACGCCGGGCCCGCTCCGCCGACTGCATGGCGGACAGCACACGCTCCGTCAGCCGCTCGAACTCATCGCCCCAGCCGGAGTTGTCGGTCCGGGCCAGACCACCGAACTCGACGTTCACCGTACCTTCCGGGCCTGGAACCAGCCGCAGCCAGACGCGTCGACGTCGCACGATGAGCGACACCAGCAGCCCGCCCATCATGGTCATCGCGAACACCAACACCCAGATCTGGGCGGGATCGTGGGACACCTGCAGGTTCACGAACGGCGTCGCGCCGTCGAAGCGCACCACCGTCCCGTCGTCCAGGCGGGTGTCCTGACCTTCGCGCAGGTTGACCCGGGCCACCTTGGTCAGCCGACCCTGGTCGATCATCCGGGGGTCCAGCGAGAACAGCGACTGGGGCCGGCCCGTGTCCAGCCCGGTGTCACCGCGGTAGATGTCCACGGCGACGGCCGGATCGTTCATCGCGGGAAAGCTGGAGGACAACAGCGTGCCGTCGAGCTGCTCGGTCGGTGCGAACAGGCCCTGGATGGCGATCTGGTTCTGCCGGCGCTGCCACTCGTCGGTGTAGGTGCCGCCCGGCGGGTCGAACCGCATCGCCCCCGACGACAGCATGGTGATCTGGTCGTCGGGGCGCCACTGCAGCGTCTGCGTGCGGGTCTGGCCGTCGGGGAACGTGACGGTGAACGTCGGCGCATATCCGTGTCCCTGCAGGTAGACGCGATCCCCGCCGACACGGAGCGGCTCGTTGACCTTCAGCAGGTACGGCTGCCAACCGCCGGAGGCGAGGTCGTCACCGGCCTGGTACTCGATGTCGGCCTGATAGGACACGGCCTGCCCGGAATCCAGATAAGTGGCCTGGAAGTCGTTGACCCGCACGCACATCGGGTACAGCGACGTGCCGTCGACGGTGTTACCCGCGCGGAACGAGTCGAAGGCCGCCGGTGACGCCGAGCAGAACCCGGGGCCGCCGTCGGCGACGACGATGACGTTGCCCTCGTAGCTGAACATCTTGCCCGCGGCGATGGCGACCAACAGGCCCAGCAGCGAGAAGTGGAAGACGATGTTGCCGAACTCGCGCAGATACCCCTTCTCGGCGGAGATCTCCGTACCAGGTGTCGCCGCCGGGGCGGCTCCGGTGCCAGATGTCGCCGCCGGGGCGGCTCCGGTCCCGGAGCCTTCTCGGCGGGTGACCTTGCGCCATCCCGGCAACTCCCCCTCGGCGGCCCCGACCAGCGCCGGGATGTCCTCCGCTTCGCCGGCGACCTCGCCGGTGTGGTGCTTGGGCAGCCGGCCCAGGTTGCGCGGCGCGGGCACCGGCGTGGCACGCAGGCTGCGCACGTGCTCGACCATCCGCGGGGTCAGACATCCCACCAGCGAGATGAACAGCAGCACGTAGATGGCCGTGAACCAGAAACTGGAGAACACGTCGAAGGCCTGCACCCGGTCCAGCCACGGTCCGAGCGTGGGGTGCTCGGCGATGTATTCGGCGACCTTGGCCTCGTTGAGGTTGCGTTGCGGCAGCAGCGCACCGGGAATGGCGGCCAGCGCCAACAGGAACAGCAGCACCAGCGCGGTGCCCATCGAGGTCAGGGTGCGCCAGGTGCTGCGCAGCAGCGCGACGGGCCGGGCCATCAGATCGGCAGCCTGACGTCGGAGACGAACGCGTCGCGCACCCAGGACACGAACTCGTTCCACAGGCCGCTCACCAGGGCCGCGCCGACCAGGATCAGCAGCACCCCGCCGAACACCTGGATCGCGCGGGTGTGGCGGCGCAGCCAGCCCAGCCCGGACACCGCGCGCGCCGAACCGAAGGCCAGCAACACGAACGGGATGCCCAGCCCCAGGCAGTACGCCAGCACCAGCGCCACCCCGCGGGCGACGTTGCTGCCCTCGGTGGCCGAGGCCACCGCGATCACGCCGGTCAGCGTGGGGCCCAGGCACGGCGTCCAGCCCAGCGCGAACACCGCGCCGAGTAGCGGCGCCCCGCCCAGCGTGGAGAACTGACGGGGCGCGAACCGGGTGTCGCGCTGCAGTGCGGGCACCAGCCCGATGAATACCAGACCCATGAAGATCGTGACCACACCGCCGATACGTTGCAGCAGAAGCTGATTGGTGATCAGAGTGGTCGTCATGCCGAGCACCGCGACGGTGCCGAGAACGAACACCGCGGTGAAGCCCGCCACGAACAGCGCCGCCGCCCCGGCCACCCGCAGCCGCGCTCCCCGCACCGCCACCCGGCTGCCCGCCGGCGCGGTGGCCGATCCGTCCACCCCGACCACCGCCGCGAGATAGGACAGGTACCCCGGCACCAGCGGAACGACGCACGGCGACGCGAACGACACCAGCCCGGCCAGCACACTGACCATCGCGGCCAGCAACAGCGGACCGCCGGTGGTCAGTTGGTCGAGCTGATCGGGGTTCACTGCTCGGCCGCCAGGCGTTCGACGACGGGCTGCAGGTCCTCGGCGAGCAGTTCCCGCAGGAACACCGCCGCGACCCGGTGCTGGCGGTCGAGCACGACGGTGGACGGGATCACCGTGGTGGGATAGCGCCCCCCGAAAGCGATCATCGTGCGCATCGCCGGGTCGTAGATCGACGGAAACGTCACGCCGCGATCCACGACGAAGTCACGCGGCGCGTCGATGTTGTTGTCCCGCACGTCGATCCCGAGGAACGCGACGCCCTGGTCGCGGGTCGCCTCGTACACCTGCTGCAGTTGTGAGATCTCGGTGCGACACGGTGCACACCACTGGCCCCATACGTTGATGACGACCACCTTGCCGGCGAAGTCGTCGAGCGAGATGGTGCGATCGGTGTCCATCAGATCCGGTCCCGCCAGCGGGCCGGGCCGGCCCCGATCCGCGGGCGGGTCGTAGAAGATGTCGGTCTGCCCGCCGGGAGCGACGAACTCGAACGTGCCGCCCTGGGCGACGGCGTCGCTGCCGGTGGAGCAGCCGGTCAACGCGGCCACGGCCATCACCACAGCCACGCACGCCGTGACCAGCGTGCGCCCGCGGGGCGCCGGCGACCTCACTGCCCTAACAACTCCGCGTACCCCCACCCCACGCAGGCGTCGTCGTGGAAGTAGAACGACGTCACCGAGGCCAGGTTGCACATCCGTTTGGTCGGGAAGTGGTGCAGCGCAGCGCCCGTCATCGCGCGTCGCAGCGTCTCGACCGGCAACTGGTGGCTGACACACACGGCCTCGTGCCCGGCGGCGTCGGCCCGGGCCCGCAGCACCGCGCGCGTCATCCGCGCGGCGATCTGACGGTACGGCTCACCCCAGGACGGGGTCCGTGGGTTGCGCAGATGCCACCAGTTGCGGGGGTCGCGCAGCGCTCCGTCGCCCGGCGAGACCCGCTGGCCCTGGAAGACGTTGGTGGACTCGATCAGTTCGTCATCGGTGCCGATCATCAGACCGTGCCGCTGCGCGATCGGCGCCGCGGTCTCCTGGGCGCGTTCGAGCGGTGAGGCCACCACGTGGGTGATGTCGCGGGCAGCCAGCCAGTCGGCGACGGCCTGCGCCTGGGCGCGACCCCGCTCGGAGAGGTGATAGTCGGGCAGGCGGCCGTAGAGGATCTTGTCCGGGTTGTGCACCTCGCCGTGGCGCATCACGTGCACCACCGTCTGTTCGGTCATGCCGGCTCCGTCGCCAGCGCCGCAGCGCGCGCGGCACCCGGCAGCGCTGCGGCGATGTGGTCGAACGCGTCGTCGTCCAGCGCCGCCGACACGAACCACGCCTCGAAGGCGCTCGGCGGTGCGTAGACGCCCGCGTCGAGCAGCCCGTGGAAGAACGCTGGGAAGCGCCAGATGTCGGTGGCCCGCGCGGAGGCGAAGTCGACGACCGGCTCGTCGGAGAAGAACACGCTGAACATGTTGCCCGCGCGCGAGATCCGATGAGCGACACCGGCGGAGGTGAGCGCCTCTGTGATGAGCCCGGTGAGCCGGTCGGCGTTGGCGTCGAGCTTGGCGTACACGTCGGCGTCGGCGGCGCGCAGAGTGGCCAGCCCGGCGGCCATCGCCACCGGATTCCCGGACAACGTGCCCGCCTGGTACACCGGACCCAGCGGCGCCAGGCGCCCCATCACCTCGGCGCGGCCGCCGAACGCCGCCGCGGGCAGCCCGCCGCTCATCACCTTGCCGAACGTGAACAGGTCGGCCTCGACCGGTTCCAGGCCGTACCAGCCCGATCGGCTGACCCGGAACCCGGTCATCACCTCGTCGACGACCAGCAGGGCCCCGTGCGCGGCGGTGATGCGGCGCAGCGCGTCGTTGAAGCCGGGCAGCGGCGGCACCGCGCCCATGTTGCCCGGGCTCGCCTCGGTGATCAGGCAGGCGATCTCGTCGCCGAACCGGTCGAAGACGTCCTCGACGGCGGCCACGTTGTTGTACGGCACGACGATGGTGTCGGCGGCTGCGGCGCCGGTCACCCCCGGCGAAGAGGGCAGCCCCAACGTGGCCACCCCCGAGCCGGCGTCGGCCAGCAACGCGTCGCTGTGACCGTGATAGCAGCCGGCGAACTTCACGATCTTGGCCCGGCCGGTGTACCCGCGGGCCAGCCGGATCGCGCTCATGGTGGCTTCGGTGCCGGAGTTGACCAGCCTCAGTTTCTCGACCGGGCCGACCCGGTCGACGATCTCGCGGGCCAGTTCGGACTCCGAGGGTGTCGGTGCGCCGAACGACAGCCCGTCGACGGCGACCCGCTGCACCGCCTCGACGACGGCGGGGTGCGCGTGACCCAGGATCATCGGGCCCCACGAGCACACCAGGTCGACGTAGCGGTTGTCGTCGGCGTCGGTCAGCCAGCAGCCCTTGGCCGAGGTGATGAACCGGGGGGTGCCGCCCACCGAAGCGAAGGCCCGCACCGGCGAGTTCACCCCGCCCGGGATGACGTCACAGGCCTCGGCGAACAACTTGGCCGACATGTCGGTACTGCTCATGGCACCAGTGTCCCAGCCACCGCCAATTCGTCCACTACAGGGTGTAGTGGGTGCGCGCTCACACGGTCGGGGTGAGCGCGAAGACCGGGTGGTCGGCGTCGTCCGGCAATTTGCGCCAGTACCCCTCGACCACCTTGCCGGCCAGTGGCCGGTAGGCGGCCAGGATGCGGCCGCGGTGTTCGACCGGGACCTCGTTGGCGACGTAGCGGGCGCCGTTGACCTCGACGTTCGGGTGGGCGCGGACATTCTTCACCCAGTCCGACTCGCCGCGCGTGGACACCAGATACCTGACCCCGTCGACCTCGGGGACGACGACGGGGATGCGCTGCGGACCTCCGCTGCGGCGGGTGACCGTCAACGTCTGGGTGCCGCTCAACCCCGTCGCCATCGCGACCCGGTTGAACACCCGGGCCGTGAACCACGGCGGCTTGAGGTAGGCCACACCGAGGAGTTTGATGGATGGCATGCAACTGCCGCAATGGCTGGCGCGGTTCAATCGGCACGTGACGAACCCCATCCAGCGGATGTGGGCGGGGTGGGCGCCGACCATGGGCATCCTCACCCACGTCGGACGCCGGTCCGGGCGGCCGTACCGCACCCCGCTGACGGTGTTCAGCACCCAGGACGGGGTGGCTGTCCTGCTGACCTACGGCCCGGACCGGGACTGGCTGAAGAACATCACCGCCGCCGGCGGGGGCACGATGCGCCGCCACGGCCGCAGCTTCCCGGTCACCGATCCTCAGGTGGTGTCTCGCGACGAGGCGGCTGCGGCGGTCACCGGGGTGATGCGTGCGGTATTCACCCGCCTGCCGTTCGAGTCGGCGGTGCTGCTGCGGCGGGGATGACCCTTGGCACGGGTCGGCCGGCATTTGACTACGGTGACCCGACCTGAGAGACAGAGGACATGACTCATCGCATCTCGCTCGTTGTGGCCGAGTCCGAGCCCGGCGGGGTGGCCGGTGTCGGCGCGGGCTTCGGCGGCGTCACCGCGTGGATCGTCGCGGCCGCGGTGGTGATCCTTCTCGGCGTCGTCGCGTGGTGGATCGCTCGCCGAGGCTGAGCGACCGGCCTTCAGGCTGCAGTCAGTTGGCGTCCTGCGCCGGCGCCAACAGCAACAGCAGCAGCACCCGCCGCAGATCCGGATGCAGCAGCGGTAGTTCGGCGACGCGACCGGCCCGTACGTACCGCGCGACGAGCTCGCTGGCCAGCGCGGCCGCAGCCACCGCGTCGATGTCCTGCGGTTCTCCGGCGATGCCGACCCGGCGACGCAGTACTACCGCGATCCGGCGCAGTGCATCGGCGAACATGCTCGCGCGCCGGTCGCGCGAGGCGAAGGCCCGGTCGCCGACGACGAGGATGTCGACGAAGAATGCGCGGGCACCGGCGGGCCGATCCATCCACCACTGCAGATACATGTGCAGCCCGGCGTCGAAGGCCGCCATGGGGTCCTCGGCGGCTTCGATCTGTTGCACGGACGCCTCGAGGAGATCGCGAAGCTGATCCCCGTGACGTTCGCAGGTGGCGATGAAGCAGGCCGCCTTGTCCTCGAACAACGCATAGAAGGCCCGGTCGGTGACGCGCGCCCGCTTGGCCACCTTGGGCACGCTGGCGCCGGCATATCCGTTCTCGTTGACCAGTTCCTCCATCGCGACGAGCAGGCGCTGGCGCTGGGATTCGAGGACCTCGGACTTGCTGAGCTTGTGCCGTCCGCGCGGCAACGGCTGCGCTCCGGGCTCAGACTCGGGCACGTTTCCCCCTGCTCAGCGACCTGACAGCGAGGCAGTTGGTCGACATGGTTGCGTTTAGACACGTATGCATGTCTAATTCCTTTCGTCAGCCGGCGGCCAGCCGTCGCATCTCGTCTCACGTATTCGAGCACGCCGCATCGAGGCGCCCGGTAAAGAGGAAGGCACGCCACAGTGAAACCCGAGAACAGCGCCGCTGCGGTGCAGCGGACCGTCACACCCCGCACCGGCGATGCGCCACGCTGGCTGCCCGCGTTGACGGTGGCCACGGGCATGGCGTGTGCGCTGATCGGCGGCCAAGGGGTCGCTTGGGCATCCCCCGACGACACCGAGGGTGCCGCGAGCTCGGTATCGCGTCCGTCCACCGGCGACACCGCGCCCGGCCGGTCCCGCGGGCCCCGCGCCGCAGACGCGCCGTCGTCGAGCGATTCCGAACAGTCGGGGTCCCGGCCGAATCGACGAGAGCGCGCCGCGGAGGACACCGAAACCCTCTCGGAGAAGCAGGCCGCAGACGAGGTCGCGTCCGAGGAAGTGAGCGCAGCCGAGCCTGAAGATCAGGACGAGGGCGCAGACGCAGCCGAGGCCGAGGCCGAGGACGCAGCCGCAGCCGACCTCCAGGACGACACCGACGGGGCGGGGTCCGATGCGACTCTGCCGGCGGATTCCGATCTGCCGCCGAAATCCGCCGCCGACCCCGATAGGCAGGACATCCCCTCGACCGGCGACGAGAAGGCCTCTGCAGAGCACGACCAGCGCAGCGAGCGCGAACGGCGGTCGGCGCCGCGCATGGCCGAAGTCTCAGACGGGACAGACGATTCGACCAACACCGGCGAGACCAACGATTCAGACACCGCAATCGACACACAGGGATCTACGCTGCACATGTCCGAGGAGTCCGCCGAGTCTGAACCGCAGCCACTGCGTGATCGAGTGTCGTCGAAAAACGTTGACGACGAACAGAACCCGGCTACCACGCCGCCAGCAGCCAGCACACCGGCGACGACCCTCGCCGTGTCGAGCCCGCCTTTGGTGACCTACAAGAGTGTCGTCGCCGACATCATGGCCTGGGTGGGGCTGGGACGATGGGCGACCGACCTGCCCGGGCCCGGGTTGCCGCTGCCGCGCCTGCTGGCGTCGGCGTGGCTGGTGGTGCGCGAATCGCAGTACAAGCGGAACAACCAGCGGCCCGCCGCCGACCCCACCGCTGCGACCACACTGAATCCCGACGGCGCAGTCATCGGCGAGCTGAATGCGACCGACTTCGAGGACGACTCGCTGACCTATACGGTCACCGGCACCCCCACCCACGGCACCGTCGTCGTCGACGAAGACGGCAACTTCACCTACGTCCCCGACGTTCCGGACGGGTCTGCGGTGATCGACCAGTTCACCGTCACGATCGACGACACCGTGGGCAACCCGGCGCACTACTACGGACTGCTCGGCCTGGCTGGTGTTCTCAAGGCGCCGACGGTGACCGTCCACGTCACCGTGACCTCGCTCGGAGATGTGAGCATCGCCCCGCCACCCCGACCGCTCGAGGCGGCCTTGCTGGCCGCCCAGGCCTACCTCTACGGCTACCCGCTGCTGGAAACCGAGCGCCTGCAGGACGAAGCCCCGGGCACCAACACGTTGATCGCCCTGACCAGCTACGTCGACCCCGAGCAGCGTCTGGTCGTCGCACCCAACGTGGACACCCTCTACACGCTGGCCTACCTCGACCTGAGCGAAGGACCGGTGGTGCTGTCGCATCCCGACATGGCGGACCGCTACTTCGGTTTCCAGCTGATGGACCCCTACACCAACGTGGTCGGCTATATCGGTTCGCGGACAACGGGTTCCGAGGCGGCGAGTTACGCAATCGTCTGGGAGGACGGCCCGCAAGGAGAGATCCCGCCCGATGCGGAGGCCATCGTCGTGCCCTACGCCGACATCTGGCTGCTGGGCAGAACCGCCGCCGGTGACGAAGCCGACCAGCAGGAAGCCGTGGCGCTGATGCGCCAGTACACCATCACCGCGCCCGGCGAGCCGCCGACCTATCCGATCGAGGACTTCGACACCACCACCTCAGCGCCGCTGCCGACCGGGATCGACGCGCTCGACGCGATCAGCGCGGCGATGGTCGCCAGCCCGCCCCCCACCGACGATGCCGACAAGCTCGCCGAGCTGGCCCGGGTCGGAGTCGGGCCCGGACTGGAGGTTTCTGACGCCGATCTCAGCCCGGCGTCGCAGTGGGCCGCGCAGGCGGCTGTGCGGACGATCTCGGCGCTCCTGGGTCCCCTGGTGAGCGTGGCTCAATACGCCATGGCGGCGCGCAACGACGGGTGGGCGTCCCCGGATCCTGCGATCGGCGACTACGGAACCGACTACCTGCTGCGGGCCGGGGTGGCCAAGATCGGGCTGGGTGCCAACACTCCCGAGGAGGCGTATTACGCCACCGCATTCCTCGACGAGAATCTGCGCCGACTGAACGGCCGTCACTCCTATCAGCTGCATTTCGAACCCGGCCAGGAGCCGCCGGCCGACGCGTTCTGGTCCATCACCGTGTACGACTCCGACGGATTCCTGGTGCCCAACGAGCAGGAGATCTACGCCGTCAGCAGCACAGGCTCGGGCGACCTGGTCTACCAGGAAGACGGTTCGATCGACATCGTCTTCTCCCAAGAGGACCCGCAGGACCCGACAGTCAACTGGATCCCGGTGCCGGACGGCGCTTTCCGCGTCTACCTACGCGTCTATGTTCCGCAGGACGCGGTGCTCGAGGGCGACTGGGTGGCGCCGGGCATCGAGCGGATCTGACCGCCCTAGCGTCGGGGTGAGACCGCGAAGATTACGCTCAGCGCCGCGGGGTCACGTGGGCTGGGATCGGCCCGTGCGCCACCGTGGTGAACGGCACGTCGACCGGGAATTCGGACTCGCGCGAGGACACCCGCAGGCTTCGTACCACCGTCGCCAGCGCCAGCGTGGTCTCCAGCCGGGCGAAGTGCTCACCGATGCACGAGCGCGAACCACCGGCGAACGGCAGGTAGTGCCAGCGGTCGCGGGCTTTGACGTTCTGCGGACTGAACCGGTCCGGGTCGAACCGGTCCGGATCGGGCCAGATGGCCGGATCTCGGTGCAGCGCATAGATTCCGACGGCTATGAGCGTGCCGGCCTCGACGCGGTGGCCGGCGACCTCGATGTCGCGCACCGCCATCCGCCCCACCCCGGCGGCAGGGGGACACAGCCGCAGCGCTTCGTGGAACACCTGGGTGGTGTAGGTCAGGTACGGCACGTCGGCGGGTTCCAATCGGCGGTCCCCCAGCGCCGCCGCCTCGGCTGCCACCCGGTCCTGCACCTCGGGATGGTGTCCGAGCACCCACAACGCATAGGTCAGAGCGGTGGCCGTGGTGTCGTGCCCGGCGAGCATGAAGATCAGCAGATCGTTGCAGATGTCTTCGTCGGACAGGCCCTGCTCGGTCTCCGGATCGGTGGCGTCCATCAGCGCGCGGACCAGCGGCGCGTCCAGGCTCGGGTCGGCACGGCAGGCCTGGAGCATGTCGGCGGCGATCTGCAGCATCGACTGCACGGCAGCGGCGGCGCGGCGGCGCGCCGGCGTCGGAAGCCAGCGCGGGGCCCGGATCGGGCGCAGCGCCCGATCCGCGGTGTACGACGATGCGACATGCATGTGCTCGGCGATGGTGTCGGCGTTGTCGTTGAGGTCGACGCCGAGCACCGAGCGGCCCAGCGATTGCATGGTCAGCCGCCGGCACTCGTGGTCGAGGTCCACCTCGCCACCGGTCGACCATGCCTCGGTGAACTGCTCGGCGGCCCGGGACATGTGGCCGCCGAACGCACGCACGTTGTGTTTGGTGAACACCGGCTGCAACGCCCGCTTGCGCGGTCGCCACGGCTCGTTGGGCAGCACGAACAGGCTGTCGCCGGCCATGTCGCGCACTTCCTCGTGCACGATGCACCGTTCGGAGAACGCGTCGTTGCGGCCGAGGACGTCACGGATGGCTTCGGGCGAGAAGACCGCCACGAACGGCGGGAACAGCCATTTCGGCGCCACCTGGATCCGGGTGACGGGCCCGCCGGCGCCCCGGATGGCCAGCTGGCCGGTGTCCAGCGCCCGGACTAGACGCAACAGCTGCCGATACGGCAGCGGATTCTTCGGCGCCAGCGTCAAGCCGGCGGTATCAGTCCCGGCGACCACTGCTGTCGTTCCAGGTCAGAACTTCGCCGCGGCCGGCGGTCAGCATGGAGCCGGGCATCACCCGGAGCCGGTACGGGGCCAGTCGCAGGGCGGCGAACTGCTCGGCGGTGGGGCCGTCTTTCCACTGCGGGATGATCGCCGGGTCATAGCCCACCGGTTGCGGGGCGGAGGCGAACTTCTGCCACACCGCCGAACAGGTGTCGTCGTCGGTGTACCACTCGACCAGGCAGTCCGCGGCGCACGTGTCGTGGCTGGTGGTCCAGTAGCTCACCGACACCCACGGGTGGGCCGCCACGTGGTCGCGTTTGAGCGGTGTCGGCACCGTGGCGATCCAGCCGAACAGATAAGTGCCGTCCCACTCCCAGATCGGGTGCAGGATGCGGGTGCGCGGTTTGCCGTCGGAGTCCACCGTAGCCACCGACGCCCAGACGATGGAGTGGGCCATGTCGATGAACGCGGGCGCGACCCGGTCAAGGGCATTCACGTCGAGTCAGCCTAGGTGGATCGGCGGCGACCCGCGAGAGCGCCTCACTCGTCGAGCTTCTTGCGGAACTCCTCGGTGTTGCGGTACTCGACATTGCCCTCTTCAGCGCTGGTTTCGATCTTGCCCTTGTCCTCCTCGTCGACCCAGTCGCTGACGGCCGTTCCGGCGACGGTGCCGCCGGTGCCCGGCAGGGTCGTCGTCGGCTGGTTGTCGGGGTTGGCCTCGGCCACTTTTCGGGCCTTCTCCTTGTGTTCCTCGGTGACTTCGGGCTTCTCGGTGAGTTGCTGATCGGAGGTCTCGTTAGCGTCCATGGGATGCGGACTGCCCGAAACTGTGATCTGCAAAACACGGTTCACACCCCGACCGAGCGCAATGCGGCGGGCAGGCTGGGCAGAAAGTGCTGCCGCGCGAATGCCCGGATGTCGTCGGCGGTCTCGAGGGGCTGCGCGCTGGGCAGCAGCAACACCATCGCGGCGTAGCGCAGGATGCAGTCGGCGAGTTCGTCGACTGCCGGGGCCCCGATGCGCTCGGCGAACCCGGGAGGGAAGATGACCCGCAGGGCGTCGGCCATCCTCTCGATGGCCTTGCGGTGGTAGCGACCCGCCAGCTGCAGAACCACGCCGGGCTCGTCGGTGATCATCTGGTGCAGCACCCGGTGGCTGCGGAACTTCAGGATCGACAGCGTGAACGCCTCGACGTAGTAGTTGGATTGTGTTGCAGCTCTTGTGAGTTCAGCGGCGATGTCGGCGAAGAGCCGGACGTTCTCCCGCTCGATGACCGCGCCGACCAGTTCGTCCTTGTTGGCGAACCGGCGGTAGATCGTGGTGCGACTGACTCCTGCCCGGCGCGCGACGTCGTCGAGGGCGACCCGGCGGAAGCCGTGCCGTTCGAACTCGACGACGGCGGCGTCGAGGATCAGTTCGGTGGACGCGTCAGGACCGGGCATAGCCCTTCACCGCGTATCCGCTGTAGCGGACCCGCATGGGTAGCCGGTCCCAGAGCCAGTTGACCGGAGCGGACCGCCAGAAGGCGGCGAACCGCTGGTAGCGGCGCTCCTGGCGGTCGGTCCACGGCAGCTGCAGCAAGTGGCGCGCCCGCGGCGGCAGGCCGCCGGTGGTCAGGAACGCGGCCAGCGGGTTGAACACCGGCGCCACCAGCCGCCACACCAGCGGATGCACCGCCTTGGGCCTCGGGAAGCCCTTGGTGACGTAACCGACGCCGTACTTCGCGCTGGGGTGGGCCACCAGGACCTGCTCCATCATGTGATCCCAGTACTGCTCGAACTCGGCGTAGGTGGCCGGCATCGGGCGGTCGCTGACACCGTAGCGGCGGTACCAGGTCTTCGACTCCAGGTAGATCTGTTCCTTCTCGGAGTCGGTCAGCCGCTTGACGAACGTGTCGGCGAAATACAGCACCTGCTCGACGAAGGTGGCGTGGGCCCAGAAGTAGGTGTCCGGGTCCAGTGCGTGGTAGCGCTTGCCGTCCGTGCCGGGCAGATCACCTCTGACGTGGTGGTGGAAGTCGCGGACCTGGGTGCCGGCGTTCTGGTCCTCGGAGCCGTAGACGGTGTTGAAGATCGGCGGGATGGTGCGCCGCAACCGCTCGGCGGTGTCGGCGAAGAACGTCGAGTGGTCGTAGACCCCCTGGCCGAGATCGGCCAGCATGTTCTGCAGCACGGCGGGCCGGGGTCCGATCAGATACATCCGGTTGTCCCCGAACCAGCGCCAGACCAGCGACTGGGGCCCGAGCGGCAGCGCGTCGGGGGCGGGTTCGGCGGGCGCGGGTCGCTGAGCAAGCTCCGACATGAGACACAGTGTTACAGATTCTGCACTTTGTACCAAACGCCGGGTGCGCGAACGTGCATTCCCTGTAGCTCGGAGCCCGGTAGAACTACCGCCTGTGCACTCTCGCGGCACAAGGGGGATCAGCGGCGGCGGAGGGAAGCGATCGACACCACGGCCAGCACGCCGGCCGCGGCGGCCAGCAGCATCGACAGCGTCAGCAGCGGGGCGTAGTACACCGCCGACATCGTCGACGGCTCACCGTCGAGCACCGGCGCGACGACGACCTCGCGGCCGGCCGCCAACCAGCTCGACAAGCAGCCGACAGCGGCGAGCACGGCGATGAGCAGCCCGAGCACGGCACGGCGCCTCACGCGGAGGGCTCCGGCGGAATGCGTTCCTCGACCAGGTTGGTCAGCGCGGCCCGCAGCTGGTGGTGCTTGCGCGCCCAGGCCTGTGCGCTGCGGTCGTTGGTCAGCCGCAGCCCGATGCCGGTGCGCCCCCGCGGCACCCCGGTGAGCTCGCCGAGCGCCCGCGCGTACTGCCATTTGGGTGTCTCGGCGCCGGTGGCTTCCGGGTAGATCCGCACGATCTCGTCGGTGCGGGTGATCTCGGTGCCCTGCCGCAGCTCGTCGACCGTCAGCTCGACCGAGGTGTGGATGCGTGCCGCCTTGACCTGGATCGCCAGGAACACCGTGACGAGCACGAAGAAGATTCCGGGGACCACCCACTGGATGCCGTAGCCGGCCGACAGCTGGATCATCGCCATCGCGAACCCGGCCAGCGGGCCCGCCAGCACCCACAGCCAGCTGGCGCCCTGCTCGTAGAACAGGACCTCCGACGGGGCGGGCGCGCTCATCTCGGACCGCCCTCGGCGTACCAGGCGCGCGCCGACGGCCCGGCGGCCAGAGCCACCCCGACCAGCATCGGCAACAGCGCGAGCAGCACCAACGGCTGCGCGACCCCGACGCCGATCGCCAACAGCAGCACCACCACCAGGATCGCGAACACGAGGCCGAAGACGGCCCGCCGGAACCGCGCGTCCCCGCGCCGCGCCCGGCCGGCGAGGAAGGCCAACACCGCCGCGGCGATCGCGACGCCGACCCCACTGATCCGGTAGATCGTCAGGTAGTTACGCACATCGGAGTCGGTGATGGTGTCGGGCAGCGCCGAGCGTGCCGCCTCGTAGGTGGCCGAGACCGCCATCAGGCCACCGGCGATCATGATCGTCGCCCCGCCGATGAGGAGCCAGAACGCGATGTCGACGACGCGGGGCCGGTTCGACGACGCTGGCGATGGGGTCATGGTCGGGTCAGCCTAACCAATCACCGGTTGAAGAACTCGTGGGCATCCTTGCGGTGCAGCAGGTACACCCCGCCGGCCAGGAGCACCGAACCGAAGATCGCCGCTGCGGAATAGCCGATCTCGACGGGCATCGCCCGCTGTCCGGTGAACAGGTTCATCGTCGAGTACACCACCGACGCGAGTGCCCCACCGGTGAGCAGTGTGCGCGCCCAGCGATAACCCTGCCGCATCAAGAACAGGAACGTCGCGACCACGGCGGCGAGAACCGCGACGAACACCAGCGAGATCGCGATCACCAGTCCGTCCGGGCGCGAGTCGGCGGCGAGCAGGTCGATGACGTAGCCGGCCACCATCAGCGGCAGCGCCACCACCCACAGCCAGAACGCGGTGTCGACGTCGACCGGTCGTGCCGGGGGTGCGCTCGGCTCGGTCACGACAGCCATCGGGCCGCCTCGGCGGCCCAGTAGGTCAGCACGATGTCCGCGCCGGCGCGGCGGATTCCGGTCAGCGACTCCAGCGCCACGGTGCGCAGGTCGATCCAGCCGTTGGCCGCGGCGGCACTGATCATCGCGTACTCGCCGGAAACCTGGTATGCGGCAACGGGAACCGGTGAGATGTCGGCCGCGGCCCGGACGATGTCGAGGTAGGCCATCGCGGGCTTGACCATCACCAGGTCGGCACCCTCCTCGATGTCGAGGTCCACCTCGTGCACCGCTTCGCGCGCGTTGCCCGGTTCCTGCTGATAGGTGCGCCGGTCACCCTCCAGGCTCGAGGCCACGGCCTCGCGGAACGGCCCGTAGAAACCGGACGCGAACTTCGCCGCGTAGGCCAGGATCGCGGTGTCGATGAACCCGGCGGCGTCCAGACCGTCACGGATGGCGGCCACCTGACCGTCCATCATGCCGCTCGGACTGACCACGTGCGCACCCGATTCTGCTTGTGCCACAGCGAGTTCGACGTAGCGGTCATTCGTCGCGTCGTTGTCCACCCGGCCCGACGCGTCGACGACGCCGCAGTGGCCGTGGTCGGTGAACTCGTCGAGGCAGGTGTCGGCCATCAGCACGGTGGCGTCGCCAACGTCGGCGCGCAGGTCGCGCAGCGCGACGTTGAGGATTCCACCGGGATCGGTCCCGGCCGAACCCATGGGGTCCTTGTGCTCATCGCAGGGCACACCGAACAGCATGAGTCCGCCGACTCCGGCCGCCACCGCGTCGGCGGCAGCTCGGCGCAGCGAGTCCCGGGTGTGCTGCACCACACCCGGCATGGAGCCGATCGGCCGGGGTTCCGATACTCCGTCGGCGACGAACATCGGCAGCACCAGATGCCGTGGCTCCAGCGAGGTCTGGGCGACCAACCGCCGCATGGCCGGGGTGGAGCGCAGCCGCCGGGGACGGTGACGTGGGAAGGACATGGCGCCAGCTCCTACGATCAGCGGCGGCGGCTCTTCTTCCGCGGCGGCGGCAACGCCCCCTCGGCCCGCAGCCGCGCGGCGTGCTCGGCCAGCGCCTCCACCAGCGGGCCCACCGCGGCGACCTCCGGCTGCACGTCGACGCGCAACCCGAATTCGGCTGCGGTCTCGGCGGTCTTGGGCCCGATGCACGCCACGATCGTGCGGGCGTGCGGCTTCCCGGCGATCCCGACCAGGTTGCGCACCGTCGAGCTCGAGGTGAAGCAGACCGCGTCGAAGCCGCCGGTCTTGATCATCTCGCGGGTGTGCGCCGGGGGCGGCGCCGCGCGCACGGTCCGGTAGGCGGTGACGTCCTCGATCTCCCAACCGCGTTCGCGCAGCCCCTCGGCCAGCGTCTCGGTGGCGATGTCGGCGCGTGGCAACAGCACCCGGTTCACCGGATCGAAAATGTCGTCGTAGGGCGGGAATTCATCGAGCAGCCCCAGCGAGGACTGCTCGCCGGTGGGCACCAGCTCGGGGTTGATACCGAAGGCCCGCACCCGATCGGCGGTGGCCTGGCCGACACAGGCGATCTTCACCCCGGAGAACGCCCGCGCGTCCAGCCCGAACTCGTTGAACTTCTCCCACACCGCGCGCACCGCGTTGGTGGAGGTGAACACCACCCATTGGAAGCGTCCGTCGACCAAACCCTTGACGGCCCTTTCCATCTGGGCGGGGCTGCGGGGCGGCTCGACCGCGATGGTCGGCACCTCGATGGGCAGGGCGCCGTGGCCGACCAGGCGATCGCTCATCTCGCCGGCCTGGTCCTTGGTGCGCGGCACCAGCACCGTCCAGCCGTACAGTGAGCGGCTCTCCCACCAGTTCAGCTTGGCCCGGTTGGTGACGGTGCGGCCGATCGTGACGACCAGCGGCCCGGCCAGCGGACCGGCGGGCGGGGTGTCGGTCGCCGCGGCAGCGAGCGTGTTCTTGTCCAGCAGCCCGGCCAGCGTCGTCTCCAGCGAGCGCTGCTGGCAGGTGGTGCCGTGGGCGGTGACCACGGTGGGCGTGGTGTCGGCCAGCCCGTACTCGATCAGGGTGCGCGCGGCCTCGGGCAGATGCGACGCCGTCGCGTGCAGGATCAGCGGCCCGGGAGCAGCGGCGAGCGCCGCCCAGTCCACGTCGCCGCGGACGTCGGCCACGGTGTGCGCCGAACCCAGAGGCAGGCCCGCGTAGGTGGGCACCGCTGTGGTGTCGGGCAGGCCCGGCACGATCTCGAAGACCAGTTGCGTCTTGGCCACCACGTTGACCTCGGTGATCACCGAGTCCACCGACAGCGGGTCACCGGCGACCAGGCGGACGACGTCGGCGCCTGCCTTGGCCTCGTTGGCCAGTGTCTTGGCGACCTCGGCGGGGTCACCGAGGGCAGGGCGCACGTCGGGCCCGCCCGGGATGACCGCATCAGCGGTCTGCTCGGCGCCGGCCCCGCTCGGGTCGGTGCCGCCCGACTTGTCACTCTTGGTGGCCGCCTCCGGCAGCGGACCCGACTGCGGCGGCAGTTCGGCGCCGACGAGGCCCAGCACCGCCTCGGGTACGTCGGGATCGGTGAACACCAGGGCGGCGTGCGCCAGCACGGTGCGGGCTCGGGCGGTCAACAGACCCGGGTCCCCGGGTCCGGAGCCGACGAAAGTGATGCGGCCGGGCTTGCCCTTACGCCCCCGCATGCTCATCTGGCGAGTCATCTGTCTCTCCCGCGTTCGTCCAACAGATCGCGCGCGCCCAGCTCGAACAACTCCGCGGCCACCGAGAGCCCCAGCTCTCGTGCCCGCCCGGGTTCGCCGATTCCGGACGCGCGGATCACATCGGATCCGTCTAGCGTCGCCACGCAGCCGCGCAGCGACAGCTCTTCGAAGACGCGGCCGTCCTCATCGATCGACTCGACCACCTCGGCAATCGCGCCCACCGGTGCGGAGCAACCCGCCTCCAGTTCGGCCAGCAAGGTTCGCTCGGCGGTGACCGCTGCGCGGGTGTCGGCGTCGTCTAGTTCCGCCAACAGTTCCGCGAGCTCGGTGTCGCCGGCACGGCACTCGACCGCGAGCGCACCTTGGGCCGGCGCCGGCAACATCTGCACCGGCTCCAGCGCCTCGGTGACCGCGTCGAGACGTCCGATGCGAGCCAAACCCGCCCGGGCCACGACGACGGCGTCGAGATCACCGCTGCTTACCCTGTTCAACCTGGTATCTAGGTTGCCTCGTAGGGGGCGGATTTCCAAACCGAGACCCAGTGCTTTAAGCTGTGCCGCCCGCCGCGGGGACGAGGTGCCGATCACCGAGCCGGCCGGCAACTCCCCGAGCACCAGTCCGTCGCGGGCCACCAACGCGTCACGGGCGTCCTCGCGCACCGGGATCGCCGGAATCACGAACCGCGGATCCTGAGCGGTGGGCAAATCTTTGTAGGAGTGCACCGCCATGTCGACGGTGTTGTCGGCGATGGCCTCGCGCAGCGCCGCGGTGAACACCCCGACGCCGATCTCGGCGATCGGCGCGCTGGAGCGGTCACCGGCGGTGGACACGATCACCAGTTCGGCGTCGTGCCCGTTGGCCACGAGGGCGTCGCGCACGACGCCGGCCTGGGTGGTGGCCAGCAGGCTGCCTCGGGTGCCTATGCGGATCACGTGATGTCCTTCGGCCGGCCCTGCAGGCGCGGCGGGGTCAGTCTGTCTTGTCGAGATCGGTTGCCACCAGGGGTAGTTCGCCAGCAGCGACCGCGTCGACGGCCTGCTGGTCGAGTTCGAACAGTTCGCGCAGCGCCTCGGCGTAGCTGTCGCCGCCGGGCGCACTCGCCAGTTGCTTGACCCGCACCGTGGGCGCGTGCAGCAACTTGTCGACGACGCGGCGCACCGTGTTGGCCACCTCGTCGCGATGCGCAGCGTCCAGCCCGGGGAGCCGGTTGTCCAGCCGCAGCATCTCCGCTTCCACGACGTCGGCGGCGCGCTGGCGCAACGCGGTGACCGTCGGGGTGACCTCGGCCATCCGCTGACCGGCCAGGTAGCTGGCGACCTCGGCGGCGACGATGGCGCGGGCGGCGTCGGCGTCGGCGGCCGCGGCGCGCGCCGACGGCTCACGCTGGATGCGGTCCATGTCGACGACGACCACGTCGGGCAGCCCGGCCACCGCGGGGTCCACGTCGCGCGGCATCCCGAGGTCGCAGATCACGAGCTTCTTGGGGGTGTGCACGTGGGCCATGCCGCGGTGCACATCGGCCAGCGAGACGACCGGGCGGACCGCGCCGGTGCAACTGACCACGACATCGGCATCGGACAGCAGCGGCGGTAGATGGTCGAACGGGAACGCCTCGGCGTCGGCACCGTGCCCGCGGATGATCTCGGCGAGCCGGGTGGCCCGGGGCAGCGTGCGGTTCACCACGTGGATGCGGGCCACGCCCGCGCGGATCAGCTGGTGGGCGGCCAGCGCCCCCATCGAACCGGCGCCCACCACGACGGCGCTGCGGCCGACCAGCGATCCCAGCCGCTCTTCGGCGATGCCCAGCGCGACCGACACCACCGACGCCCCTGCGGAGTCGATGCCGGTCTCCGAATGCACCCGCTTGCCCACGGACAGGGCGCGCTGTGACAGTTCGTGCAGCGTGCGCCCGACGGTCTGGTTGGCCTCGGCGGCCGCATAGGAGCGGCGCACCTGGCCCAGGACCTGCTGCTCACCGATGACGGCCGAGTCCAGCCCACTGGCCACGGCGAACAGGTGCTCGACGGCGGCTTCGGCGTACCGGACGTAGGCGTACTTGGTGAGATCCTGCAGGGACATCCCGGAGATGTCGGAGAGCACGTTGCCGATGACCGAGAGCCCACCGTGGAAGGCCTCGACCACGGCGTAGACCTCGACCCGGTTGCAGGTCGACAGCACCATCGCCTCGGTGACCAGTGACGACTGCAGCACCCGATCGAGGATCTTGGCCTGGTCGGATTCGTCGGTGCTCAGCCGTTCCAGCACCGACACCGGCGCGCTGCGGTGCGAGACGCCGAAAAGCAACACGCTCATGGCCTCACCACCACGCTAAGCACGTGTCCAAAGGTAGTCGTTAACCAGCTGGGCTACCAAATTTGCTCGATCGTTCTCCTGGGTCCTCATCGGGCGAGGTCGGCCCGCAGTCGCTGCTCATCGACCTCCCAGTAGCTGTGCTCGACACCGTCGAGCAGCACCACCGGCAGACGGTCGCCGTATTCGGCGCGTAGCGCGGCATCCCCGGCCGCCGCGGCGGCGTCGACGTCGGTGGATGTCCAGGAGAACCCCAGTTCGGCGGCCAGCTCGTCGAGCCGGCCGGCCGCGGTGGCACACATCGGGCACCCTTCCCGGGTCAGCAACCGCACCTGTCGATCCACCTCGCCAGTATCCCCGCCAGGTGTCCTAATGTTGTAGCCGTGTCCGATACCGGTGGACCTGAGATCGCGTTCGACGCGCAGCGGCTCGCCGGCGAGGCCAGCGCGGACGTCGCCGCCGACACGCACAGCTTCCCGATCGAGTCCCCCGCGCCGCCGCCGCCGGATCTGACCGCCGCGGCGTTTTTCGACGTCGACAACACGCTGGTGCACGGCTCGTCGCTGGTGCACTTCGCCCGCGGGCTGGCCGCCCGCGAGTACTTCACCTACAAGGACCTCGCCCGCTTCGCGCTCGCGCAGGCAAAGTTCCAGTTGACCGGACGGGAGAGCAGCGAGGACGTCGCCGCGGGCCGGCGCAAGGCGCTGTCGTTCATCGAGGGCCGCTCGACCGCCGAGCTGGTCGAGCTCGGCGAGGAGATCTACGACGAGATCATCGCCGACAAGATCTGGCCCGGCACGCGCGAGCTGGCGCAGATGCACCTCGACGCCGGCCAGCAGGTGTGGCTGGTCACGGCCACCCCGTTCGAGCTCGCGGACACGATCGCGCGCCGGCTGGGTCTGACCGGTGCGCTGGGCACGGTCGCCGAGTCGGTGGACGGGGTGTTCACCGGACGGCTGGTGGGCGACATCCTGCACGGCACCGGCAAGGCGCACGCGGTGCGGTCGCTGGCGATCCGGGAAGGTCTCAACCTGCGCCGCTGCACGGCCTATTCGGACAGCTTCAACGACGTGCCGATGCTGTCGCTGGTCGGCACGGCGGTGGCGATCAACCCCGACGCCGACCTGCGCGACATCGCCCGCCAGCGGGGCTGGGAGATCCGCGATTTCCGGACCGCACGCAAGGCGGCCCGCATCGGGGTGCCGTCGGCGCTCGCTCTGGGCGCCGCCGGGGGCGCCCTCGCGGCGGTGGTGTCGCGCCGGCAGGAACGTTGACCGGGGTCGGCCGGACCGGCGCTGATAGGCTCGCGCCACCTCGAGACGCGGCTACTTCAACACGACGGCCCCTTCAACATGACGGGCCACTTCGACACGACGGGACGACGCCGAATTGAGCATCGCTGAGAACATCATCGGGACCCACTACCGGTACCCCGACTACTTCGAGGTCGACCGCGAGAAGATCCGCGAGTTCGCCCGCGCGGTCAAGGACGACCATCCGGCGCACTTCACCGAGGACGCGGCCCGAGAGTGCGGCCACGACGCGCTGATCGCCTCGCTGACGTTCATGGCGGTGGCGGGCCGCCGGGTCCAGCAGGAGATCTTCAACCAGTTCGACCTGCCCATCAACATGCAGCGGGTGCTGCACCGGGATCAGAAGCTGGTCTTCCACCGGCCCATCCTGGCCGGGGACAAGCTGTGGTTCGACTCCTACCTCGACTCGGTGACCGAGTCACACGGTGCGGTGCTGACCGAGATCCGCGGCGAGGTCACCGACGACAACGGCGAGCCCGTGATCACCAGCATCGTCACCGTCATGGGCGAGGCCGAGTCCGATACCGAGGCCGACGAACTGACCGCCAAGATCGCGGCGGGGCGGGACACCGCCGCGCTGTCGAAGTTCGTTGCTGGGCAAAAGTAACCGGCGTCAGCCCAGGAACATGTTGCGGCGGTTGGCCAGCAGCTGGTACAGCGTCTGCTGGATGGTCTCGCGCACCTGGTCGGTCAGCTCGAAGGTGACCATCGGGTCCTCGGCGGCGGACTCGTCGTAGTCGGCGGTGTCGATGGGCTCGCCGAACTGGATGTGCCACTTCGACGGCAGCGGCACCACGCCCAGCGGGCCGGCCAGCGGGAACAACGGGGTCACCGGGAAGTACGGCAGTCCCAGCAGCCGCGCCAGCAACTTGACGTCGGCGACCATCGGGTAGATCTCCTCGGAGCCGACGATCGAACACGGCACGATCGGCGCCCGGCTGCGCAGTGCCGCCGACACGAAGCCGCCGCGGCCGAATCGCTGCAGCTTGTAGCGGTCCTTGAAGTGCTTGCCGAGCCCCTTGTAACCCTCGGGGAACACTGCGGTGAGCTCGCCGGCGGCCAGCAGCCGGTGCGCGTCGTCGGTGCAGGCCATCGTGTGTCCGGCCTTGCGAGCGGCCTGGCCCACCATCGGCATGTCGAACACCATGTCGGCGGCCAGCAGCCGCAGATCGCGGTGGGCGGGGTGCTTGTCCCGCACCGCGACCTGCGTCATCAGACCGTCGAACGGCAGCACGCCCGCGTGGTTGGCGACGACCAGCGCGGCACCGGTCTCCGGCAGGTTCTCGACGCCGCTGACCTCGACCCGGAACCAGTTGTTGAAGAAGACTCTCAGCAAAGGAAGAAAGATTGCGTCGTTGAGGTGCGGATCGAAGCCGAACTCGTCGACGGTGTAGTCACCCATCATCCGCTTGCGCAGGAAGTCGGCGGCCGCAGCGATACGCTTGGCCAGCTCGGTGGGTGTGGTGTCGCCCTCGGGTGCGCCCGGGGATCCGGGCCGGTGCTGGTCGATCTCGCGGACCACCGCGGCGATCTCCTCGGCCGAAGCGCGTCCGGTCGGGTCGGTCAACAGCGACGGGTGCCGCCGCGCGGCGTCAGCGCGCTGCGCCGCGGCACGACGCTGCGCCGCACCTCGACCCGAATTCGAGTGCAGCGGAATAACTTTCGCCTTCGGCTCACCCGCCACCGTCGTTACCCTCTCCCAGAGTCCCCCCGGACCCGCTTCGGCCTAAGAGTCTAGCGTCCCCAGCGCTGCGCCGCCGCCACGGCGCGTTCCTCCACGGAGCGCACCCAGAGCGGATCGACGATGGGTGTCAGTCCGCGGCCCCGCACATAGTCGTCGAACGCTTCCACCGTCGTCCACTTGGTGGTGTAGCCCAACTCGGTGCGCATGCGGGTGGTGTCCATCACCCGGCCGTAGCTGAGGTAGTCGAGCTGCTCGCGGTCCAGTTCGGTGTTGCGGGTGGCGCGCCACAGCGAATCGACGGCCACCAGCGCCGAACGCGGCACGGGCAGCGCCAGGCGCCCGGCCCGGCGGATCGCCTGGCTCATCATGATGATGCCCGCCGCGCCCACGTTGAAGGTGCCGGCCTTGCCGGCCATCGTGGCCCGCTCCAGCGCCCCGAGCGCGTCCTGTTCGTGCAGCAGCTGTATCCGGGCGTCGTGACCGATGACCGTCGGCACCACGGGACCCGCCAGGTAGCGCGACAGCGCCGTGTCCATCGCCGGACCGATCATGTTGGCCAGCCGCAGAATGGTGACCGCGATGTCGGATCGGCGCCGGCCCAGCCCCCGCGCGTAGCCCTCGATGTCGATGCTGTCGCGGGCGAAGCCCTCGCCGGGCGGCCTGCGCCGGCTGCTGCTCTCGGCGAACAGCACTGGATCGCGGGCGCTGGACCCGTACACCTCAGAGGTGGACTTCAGGATCACCCGGCGCACCGACGGCGCCTTCTGGCAGGCCGCGAACAGCTGGATGGCGCCCATCACGTTCAGTTCCTTGAGCGTGGCACGTCCACCCGAGCGGGGGGCGTACGACGCGGCGGCGGCGTGCACGACGGTGTCGACCTCGCCGTTGCGGATGACCTTGGCGATGAACGGATTGCGGATGTCGGCGCGGACGAACTCGGCCCGCCCCATCCGGCGCAGCAGATCCTTGCTCGGCGCGATCGCATCGACCGCGATCACATGATTGATCAGCGGATTCTGCGCCAGTCGCGCGGTCAGATAGCCGCCCAGGAATCGGCAGGCACCGGTGACCAGAACGACCTTCGGATAGTCGACCGGGTCACGGGCGTCCGGAGTGTCCGCGTCGACAGACCGGCCTCCGGGACGACCGTCGGAATCCATTCGGTCAGCCTAACGGCCGGGCGAACGGACTACTTGCCCAGTTTTCTGCGCTGCACCCGCGTGCGACGAAGCAGCTTGCGGTGCTTCTTCTTCGACATGCGCTTGCGCCGCTTCTTGATGACAGAACCCATGAACTCCGCTACCTAAGTTGGTTGAAAACGTCTCGAACACCGTGCGAACCGGTGTCGGTCTCGACAGGCCACATTACCTAACGACCATCGTCACGCCGAAATCCACCGTCAGCCGCAACTCTGCGAGAGCCGACCGGCAGACGGTGGATCCAGGCGCTGGCGGTGTTCAGCCGGCGTCGAAGTACGAGCTCTCCAACATGTCGTGGACGGCCTTGGCATGCACCCGGAACGAGCGACCGACCCGGACCGCAGGCAACTCGCCGTTGTGCACCAGGCGGTACACCGTCATCTTGCTGACGCGCATCAAGCTCGCCACCTCGGCGACGGTCAGAAACTGAGCGCGGGGCTGTTGGCCGTCGGACTGGCCGGCGTCGCGCGCCGCCTTTCCGCCGGTCGAGTCCCGGCCCGATGGCCCGTTCATAGACGTCATCGCAACCCAATCCATCAGGCACGGGCTGTTCCAGCAGCTTCCCCACTGCTGGCACCGACCCGTGCTTACCACTGGGAGAATAGCGTGGCAGGTGGGGTTACTGCGACGGGTGTGGGCTAATCAGTCCGAAATTCGTGAACTACTCGGATGTAATTCCGAGCTGCTCAGAGCGCCTTTTCGCGGCCTCAACAGCGCTGGCAACCGCCGAGCGCAAACCGCCACGCTCCAGTTCCCGCAGCCCAGCGGCGGTAGTGCCGCCCGGTGAGGTAACAGTAGCGCGCAGCTGCGCCGCAGAGGTGTCAATCATCGAGCCCATCTGTGCGCTGCCGTTGGACTCGGTCTGGTCCAGTTGCTCGAGCAGCATCGCCGCCGAACCGGCCATGGTCTGCGTCACCAGGTCGGTGGCCACCGATCGCGGCAACCCGGCGGCCACGGCGGCGTCGACGAGCGCCTCGACCATCAAGAAGAAGTAGGCCGGCCCGGAGCCGGAGACCGCGGTCACCGCATCCAGCTGGGATTCATCGACGGTCAGCACCCCGCCGACGGCGTCGAACAACGCGGACACCTCCTTGAGGTGCTCGGCAGTGGCGAACCGGCCGGGCGCCAGCGCACTGACCGCACCGCCGACCAGCATCGGGGCGTTCGGCATCACCCGCACCACCGGCGCCCCGGCAGGCAGCTTGTTCTCGTAGAACGCGGTGGTCACCCCCGCAGCGACCGACACGAAGACCTGCTCGGCCGAGTCGGACTCGGCTTGCGCCGCGGTATCGGCGATGTCGCCTATCAGGTTCTGCACATCGGCGGGCTTGACGGCGACGACGACGTACGTCGCGGTGTCCACCGCGTCGCGGACCGACGTCACCCGCACCGAGTACTTGTCGGCCAGGTACTGCGCCCGCGTGGAGTTCTTCTCGGCGACCACCAGGTCCTTGACCTGCCGGCCGGCCCGCAGGAGCCCCGCCAACAGCGCCTCACCGATGCTGCCGCCGCCGATGATCGCGATTCTGGCCATGCCGCACAGCATCGCACGCGCGACCTCAGCTCTGCGCGGCCGGCACCAGCGCGAGTTGGCGGGTCTGGACGATGATGCGGCCCTCGCAGTCGACGACGATGTGGTCCTCGTCGAACCAGTCCTGACCGATCTGGGTGGTGGTGCACAGCACCCGCAGCCACCCGTCGGCCGGCGTCGCCCGCAGATACGCGGTCAGCTGCACCGTCGGCGCCCAGCCGAACCGGTTCACCCCGAAAGTCACCGGCGCCGAGACGTCACCGCACAGCAGTGCGAACAACACGTCCGGGGCGGTCCCTTTCGGCTTCACCCAGTATTCGATGAGGGGTGGACCTCCGTCGGAGCGCCTCTCGAACGTCGTCAACGACGGTCGGATGTCACAGCCATGAGCCAGGTGCACGACGTCGGCCATCCGGTGACCCGGCCCGATCGGCTCCAGGCCCGGCGGCGGCTCCGGGGTCATCAACGGCACCACGGGGTTGTCCGACAGCAACGGCGGCACATGGTGCTCGGGCACCCCCATCGTGATCGCCGCACGGACGGCGGTGCGGCCGTCCTGGGTCAGCTCGACGTCGATCAACCCGATCCGGCGGCCGCGCTTGCGCACCGTGGTGGTGACCCGCATCGGGCCCGGGTCGGGCGCCCACAGGAAGTTGCCCGACACCGCGATCGGTTCGACTCCGTCGGCCTGTCCGCCGTATTCGGTGCGCGCGGCGTTGGCACACAGCGCCAGCATCGCCCCGCCGTGCACCTTCGGCCCGATCGTCCAGTGCTCGTTGAGCACCCCGTCATAGGCGCCGTCACCCGCCGAAGTCAGCGCCATGGCGTCGGTGAACAGGGTCGAGCTCGTCAATGTGCCGTCCTCGGTGTCAGCGCAGCAGATGCGCGCGGGCGAACTGCAGCGACTCGATGAGCAGGGATTCGCGTTCGGCCGCGGTGCGCGCGCCCGACGTCGTCACCTCGAGGATGACATGGCCGGCGAAATCGCCCGCGGCCAGCATCTCGCACACCTCGACCGTCGGTTGGGTACCGCGCCCGGGTACCAGGTGCTCGTCGGTCGACGCCCCGCTGCCGTCACACAGATGAAGGTGCACCAGCCCGTCCCCCATCCGGGCGGCCATGTCCAGCGCGTCGGTGCCGGCCGTCGCGGTGTGCGACAGGTCCAGCGTGTAGTGCGCGTGGCCGCCGTCGAGCGGGTCGTAGGACGGCGCGAACGCCGAGATGCCGGGGCCGGGCAGGCCACCGCGCTTGCGCATCCGCTCGATCGAGGTCTGACCGGACCCGAAGAAGCGGTCCGCCCGGAACGGGAACATGTTCTCCACCGCAACCATCACGTCGCTGCCGTCCTCGAGCTCGGCGACCTGGTCGGCAAAGCCCTCGGCGTAGCGGCGCTGCCAGCGGAACGGGGGATGCACCACCACGGTCTGGGCGCCGAGCTGCTCGGCGGCACGCACGCTGCGTTCCAGCTTCGTGATCGGGTTGGCGCCCCACACCCGCTGGGAGATCAGCAGGCAGGGCGCGTGCACGGACAGCACCGGCACCTGATACCGCTCCGACATCGCCGCCACCGCGTCGATGTCCTGACTGACCGATTCGGCCCACACCATCAGCTCGACCCCGTCGTAGCCCAGTTTGGCGGCGTACTCGAAGGCGGCCTCGGTCTTCAATGGATAGACCGAGGCCGTCGACAGACCGACCTTGATGGCGGGGCGCACGATGTGGCGGGCCGTCAGCCCGATTGCAGCAGCGCGAGCGGGCCGAGGGTCACCAACGCCCCCACCGCCACCGCGATCAGCGTGCTGCCGATGTCCTCGGTCTTGCGCACCACCCGCACGCCGACCACCAGTCCGAGGATCACGAGCACCGACAGCACCAGTGCGACGATGTTGTTCCACTTCCACAGCTGGTCGAACGCGACGAACAGGCCCGCGCCGAAGACCACCGCGAGCACACTCTGCCCGACGATCCAGGCCCCGTGGGCGACCGAGGACATCGGCCGGGCCCGGGTCGGGTCCTCCTCGAGCACGTCCACGCCGTCACCGTCCACGTCGTCGTCGCGGGACGAGCCGGCACGCCGGGCCAGGTCGTCGGCGACGGTCTGGCCGCCGAACAACGGCTCGGACGAGGAGCGCAGGTACGAGGGCAACCCCGAATCGTCGGCGTCGGCGGTGTCGTCGCGGTCGGCACCGTCGGCCTCGACATCGGCCTCGCGGTCGGCGTCGACGTCGGCTTCGGCGGCCGCGCTGTCCAGGTCGTCGACCTCGGCGGCTTCGGCTTCGTCGGCCCCCTCGAGCAGGGTGTCGGCGTCCACCTCGGCTGCGGTGTCGTCGAGTGGGTCCGGGCTCATCTGCTCGGCATCGACGTCGGGCGCCGGGGCCCGCTTGAGTCGCCCAAAGCCGAATCGCCGCGGCGCGGGTGTCTCGGCGGGCTCGGCGTCTCGGTCCTCGAGGCGCGCGCTGTACTCGGCGACCGCATCGGCGTAGTCGTCTTCGGAGTCGTCTTCGAGGTCGACACCGGAGTCGGCGCCTTCACCGGTGGACGGCTCGACGCCGGAATCAGGGACGGCCTCGGGCTCGGGCTCGACTTCGGATTCCGACTCGGCCTCGGGTTCCGCCTCGACGTCGAGTTCCTGCTCGACCTCGGGTTCCGCCTCGACCTGAGCGTGCGGCTCGGCGTCGGGTACGGCCTCGACCTCCGGTTCGGCGGTGTCGACCTCGCCGTTGGTCGACGGCGCGGTCTCAGAGTCCGCAGCGGCCGCGGTGTCGGTCTCGGCGGCAGGCGCCTCGTCGACCGGCGCCGGGGACGGTTCCGGCTCGTCGGGCCGGATGATCGGGATCTCGCCGGTCAGTTCGGCGACGGTGACGGCGTCGGCATTACCCCGCCGACGGCGGCGCCTGCCGCCGACCGGCGGAGCGCCGATCGTGCCGTTCTTGGCCAGCAGCTCGGCCACCGAGATCGGCCGGGTACTGCTGTGGTCATCTGGTCCAGTCATCGCCTGTTTGCCTTTGAGCCTCGCTGCTTACCGTCCAGCATTGCGTACCGACATCTGCCGTGAGGTGGATTTACCTGCACCACCGTTACCGCGAGCTGGGTCGGCCCCACCGACGAGTGCAGTGCCGTCGGCTTCGCTGTCGAGTTTCCGCAGAATCAGACCCTCCCGCAACGCCCATGGACAGATGTCAACACTTTCGATACCTAGCGCCTTCATCGACGCCTCGGCGACCAGCGCCCCGGCGACGATCTGCGGCGCCCGGTCGGCGCTCACTCCCTCCAGCTCGGCACGGTCCGACGCGGTCATCCTAGAGATGAATGCGATCAGCTGCCGCAGCCCCGCCGCGGTCAGCGTCCGCTTCACCCGCGGCCCAGCCCCCGACGGTGCCGCCCCGGTGAGCCGGGCCAGCGACCGGAACGTTTTCGAGGTGGCCACCGCCAGGTCGGGCCCGCCGGCCTCGGCGATCTCGGCGGCGGGCTCGGACAGCTCCTTGGCCAACCAGTCGCGCAGCATGTTGACCCGCCGGCGGCCCGGCGGATCGTCAGGCAGCCACTCCCGGGTCAGCCGCCCTGCGCCCAGCGGCAGCGACAGCGCGACGTCGGGTTCCTCGTCGACACCGCTGGACAGCTCCAGCGATCCACCGCCGATGTCGATGTTGATGATGCGCCCGGCGCTCCAGCCGTACCAGCGGCGCACCGCCAGGAACGTCAATCGCGATTCGTCGACGCCGCTGAGCACCTGCAGCGTCACCCCGGTCTCGCCCTTGACGCGGGCGAGCACGTCTTCGGAGTTCTTCGCGTCGCGCACCGCCGACGTCGCGAATGCCATCAGCTCGGCGCACCCCGAACTGGTTGCAATCTTGGCGAATTCGTCGATCGTGCCGATCAGCCTGTCGGCACCGCGACGGGTCAATTTGCCGGACTGGTCGATCGCCTCGGCGAGCCGCAGCGAGGCCTTGGTGGAGCTCATCGGGGTCGGGTGCCCGCCCCGGCGGGCATCGACCACCAGCAGATGAACGGTATTGCTGCCCACGTCGAGCACGCCTAATCGCACTGGTCCAACCTAATGGGTCTACCGTGGGAAATCGTGACCGGTTCACCTCGCAGAGAGGTCGAAATGGATTTCGCCCGCGAATGGGTGGAGTTCTACGACCCCGACAATCCCGAACATCTGATCGCCGCCGACATGACGTGGCTGTTGTCGCGGTGGACGTGCGTGTTCGGGACCCCGGCCTGCCAGGGCACCGTCGAAGGCCGCCCCGACGACGGCTGCTGTTCCCACGGGGCGTTCCTGTCCGACGACGACGACCGCGCCCAACTCGACGACGCGGTGAAATTGCTCACCGACGAGGACTGGCAGTTCCGGGACAAGGGCCTGGGCAAAAAAGGCTACCTCGAGATGGACGAATACGACGACAAGCCCAACTGGCGCACCCGAAAGTACAAGGGCGCCTGCATATTCCTGAACCGTCCCGGCTGGCCGGGTGGCATCGGGTGCGCACTGCACACCAAGGCGCTCAAGATCGGGGTGGAACCGCTGACCCTCAAACCCGAGGTCTGCTGGCAGCTGCCCATCCGACGCACGCAGGAATGGGTGACCCGCCCCGACGGCTCGGAGATCCTGAAATCCACCATCACCGAGTACGACCGGCGCGGCTGGGGCGAAGGCGGACACGACCTGCACTGGTACTGCACCGGTGACCCGGCGGCGCACGTCGGCAAGAAGCCGGTGTGGCAGTCCTACGCGCCGGAGCTGACCGAGTTGCTCGGCGAGAAGGCCTACGCCGAGCTCGCGGCGATGTGCAAGCGGCGCAGCAGTCTCGGGCTGATCGCCGTACACCCGGCCACCCGGGCCGCGGAGTGAACCTCTTCCTCGTCCGGCTGATCCCGCCGCGGGCTGATTTCGCGCAGACCCTGACCGACGACGAACAGCACACGATGGATCTGCACGGCACGTACTGGGAGCAGCTGCGCAACGGCGGCCACGTCGTGGTCTACGGCCCGGTGGCCGATCCGGAAGGGGTCTGGGGTCTGGGCGTGCTGCGCTGCGCCGACCGGGCCGAGGCGCTGGCCCTCGCCGAGGCCGACCCGTCGGTCGAAGCCGGCGTCAACACCGTCGAGGTGGCCGAGATCATGGGCGGCGTCACCGGCTGACGACGCGCCGGGCGTCACCCACCCGGATCAGCCTTCGAGTTTGTAACCCAACCCGCGCACGGTCACCAGGTGCACCGGATTGGCCGGGTCGGCCTCGATCTTGCTGCGCAGGCGCTTGACGTGGACGTCGAGGGTCTTGGTGTCTCCGACGTAGTCCGCGCCCCACACCCGGTCGATCAACTGACCGCGGGTGAGCACCCGGCCACTGTTGCGCATCAGGTACTCCAGCAGGTCGAACTCCTTGAGCGGCAACGTCACCGGGCTGCCGTTCACGCTCACGACATGCCGTTCGACGTCCATGCGGACCGGGCCGGCCTCCAACACACCGTCACCGATGCCGGTGTCGTCGGCGTCGGCGCCGCGCCGCAGCACCGCCCGGATGCGGGCGATCAGCTCCCGCGCGGAGTAGGGCTTGGTGACGTAGTCGTCGGCCCCGAGCTCGAGCCCGACCACCTTGTCGATCTCGCTGTCGCGGGCGGTCACCATGATGACCGGCACACTGGAGCGCGACCGCAGCTGTTTGCAGACATCGGTGCCGCTCATGCCCGGCAGCATCAGGTCGAGCAGCACGATGTCGGCGCCGGTGCGGTCGAACTCGGCCAACGCGGCGGGCCCGTCGGTCACCACGGTCGCCTCGAAGCCCTCTTTGCGGAGGAGAAACGCCAGGGGATCAGCCAAGGACTCCTCGTCCTCCACGATCAGCACGCTGGTCATCGTCGTTCTAGTCCTCTCGTTCGTTGTCCATGTCCGGGATGTCGTGAATCTCGGCGTCATCGTCAGCGGGATCTGCGTGGCGCAGGTAGGCCGGGATCGACAACGTGAACGTCGACCCCGTTCCCGGCTGACTCCACAGCCGGATCGAGCCGTTGTGATTGGCGGCGACGTGCTTGACGATCGCCAGTCCCAGGCCGGTGCCACCGGTGGCCCGGGAACGCGCCTTGTCGACGCGGAAGAACCGTTCGAACACCCGCTCCTGATCCGCGGGCGCGATGCCGATACCGCGGTCGGTGACCGCGATCTCGATGTTGTCGCCGCGCCGACGCCGGCTGATCGACACCGACGACCCCTGCGGCGAGTAGGCGATCGCGTTCGACACCAGGTTCGCGATCGCGGTCACCAGCAGTGTCTGGTCGCCCAGCACGCGGAATCCGGTCGGCGCGTCGGTGGTGATCGAGATGTCGGCGTTGTCGGCGGCCACCTTGTACCGCGACAGTGCCTCGGCGACGACGGTGTCCACGTCGACCGCCTCCATGTCAGGCAGCCGTTCGGCGCCCTGCAGGCGGGACAGTTCGATGAGTTCGCCGACCATGTTGGCCAGGCGGGTGGACTCGGTCACCATCTTCTCGGCGAAGTGGCGCACCGTGTCCTCGTCGTCGGCCGAGGCCAGGATCGCCTCGGCGAGTACCCCCATCGCCCCGACCGGGGTCTTCAGCTCGTGGCTTACGTTGGCGACGAAGTCCCTACGGGTCGCCTCCATCCGCGCGTGCTCGGACTGGTCGTCGACGTAGACGACGGCGAAGCGCCGGTCTTCCTCGGTCAGCAGGCGGACATGGCCGCGCACCGAGAGGCCCGAGCGGGCGTGGCGGCTGCTGCGTCGGCCCGCCGAGATCGAGAACTCGCTGTCCTCACCGGTGGCCAGGGTGCGCTGGGCGGCCGCCCACGCGCGGTCGTGCAGCAATCGTTCGCGCACCAGACCGAGTTCGGTCGCGCGTTCGTTGGTGTAGACGACGTCACGGTAGGTGTCGACGACCACGATCCCGACCGGGGACTGAGCCACCACGTGCACGAGCATCTGCGACACCGTGATGCCGGACTCCTCGGCGAACCGCCTCTGCCGCTGATCGCGAAGGCGGGGTCCCACCCACGCCCCAACCGACACACCGATCGACAACGCGAGCAGTGCCACGATCGCTGCCAACAGCAGCGCCGATACGACGCTCACGCGAAAAGCGTACAAACTCGGTGAACGTCATCCCAGCAGCGTGCGGCCAATTCGGGACAAGTCACAGATGCAAAGACGGATGTTTCGGCCGGCGTTGTCCAGTGTTCACCCACCGTTCGCCGAACGGGTGCGCGTCGCTACTTGGCACCCTGCGCGGCGACGGCGGCCGCACCCGCGGCAGCGGCTTCGGGATCTAGATAGGTGCCGCCGGGCACGGTCGGCTTCAGATCCCCGTCCAGGTCATAGCGCAGCGGGATGCCGGTGGGAATGTTGAGCCCGACCACGTCCTCGTCGGACATCCCGTCGAGGTGCTTGACCAGCGCCCGCAGGGAGTTGCCGTGCGCGGCGATGATCACCGTCTTGCCCGCCCGCAGGTCGGGGACGATGACCTCGGTGAAGTGCGGGACGAACCTGTCCACCACGTCTTTGAGGCACTCGGTCAGCGGGCCACCGCCGATGTCGGCGTACCGCGGGTCGCTGTCCTGGCTGAACTCGCTGCCCGCCTCGATCTGCGGCGGCGGCGTGTCGTAGCTGCGCCGCCACGCCATGAACTGTTCCTCGCCGTACTTGGCCTTGGTGTCGGCCTTGTTCAGGCCCTGCAGCGCGCCGTAGTGCCGTTCGTTGAGCCGCCAGTCACGGTGCACCGGGATCCAGTGCCGGTCGGCCTTGTCCAGCGCGATGTTGGCGGTGGTGATCGCGCGGCGCAGCAGCGAGGTGTAGAGCACGTCGGGCTGCCGGTCGAGGGCCTTGATCAGCTCTCCGGCACGGGCCGCCTCGGCGCGCCCCTTGTCGGTCAGATCGACGTCGACCCAGCCGGTGAACAGGTTCAGCGCGTTCCACTCGCTCTCGCCGTGACGGAGCAGGATCAGCGTCGCGGTATCTGCCATGCCGGAAATCCTCTCACGCGTGAGCTCAGTCGTCGTCCTGATCGTCGATGAGATGCTCGAACGCGCGCAGGTTCTTCAGCGATTCACCGCGGGAGACGCGCCACTCCCACTCCTTCTGGATCGACGTGCGAAAACCCAACTCCAGCAACGTATTGAAGTCGCCGTCGACGGCCTCGAGCACCTGCCCGAGCACCCGGTCGATCTCGGCGCCGGTGACCGACGCCAGCGCCATCCGGCCCACCAGGTAGATGTCGCCGACGTTGTCGAGGGTGTAGGCGACACCGTAGAGCCTGCGGTTGCGCTTGAGTAGGAAGCGGTAGACGCCCTCGTGGTTCTCGTCGGGCCTGCGGCACACGAACGCCTCGACGCGCACCGAGTGCTCGCCGACGGTCAGGATGGTGTTGGTCTTGAGCCTGCGCTCGCCCGGCAGTTCGACGATCAGCCCGGGCAGTCCGCCGTGGGCACCCTCGTGGCGGGTGTAGACGAGGTCGTGCTCGTTGAGCGTCTTCTCGATCAGGGCGGCGACTTCGCCGGGATCGATGCCCTCGGTGCTCATGCGCGCACCCCCCGACGCCTCGAGAACCGGCGTCCGCTGCGCGGCCCGGGAGGCTGGCGCTGATGCCGCGCCTGATGGTCGGTCATGGCCCGGCCGTAGCTGTCGATCAGACCGTCGACGGTGTGCGCCCAGGAGAACGTGGCGGCGTGCTCGACGGCCGCGGAACCCATCGACTCCGGCCCGCGGGCGAACACGTCACCGAGGGTGCGGGCCCAGTCGTCGATGTCGTGTCCCGGCACGAGCGAGCCGCTGACGCCGTCGCGGACCGCCACCGGCAGCCCGCCGACCGCGGCGGCGACCACCGGGGTGCCGCACGCCTGCGCTTCGACCGCGACCAGCCCGAACGACTCGGAGTAACTGGGCACGGCCACGATGTCGGCGGCCCGGTACACCCGGACCAGGTCGGCTCGCGACTGGGGAGGTAGAAACGTCACACGGTCTGCGATACCCAGCTCGTCGGCCAGGTGAACCATCAGGTCCGGGGCGGCCAGCCCGGACCCCGAGGGCCCGCCGGCGATGACGACGTGCACGCCCGGCAGCCGCGCCGCCGCCCGCAGCAGCACATCCGGGGCCTTCAGCGGCTGGATGCGGCCGACGAACGCCACGGTGGGGACGTCCGGTGCCAGGCCCAGCGCCGCGCGCGCCTGCCGCTTGTCTCCCGGGGTGAAGGTCTGCAGATCGACACCGGGATGCACCACGTCGATACGGTCGGGGTCGGCGTCGTGCAGCGACACCAACTGCTGGGCCTCGTGCTCGGTGTTGACGACCAGGCGGTCGGCCTCGTCGACGACCTGTTGCTCACCGACCGCCCGCATCGGCGGTTCCGGGGAGTCCCCCTCGGCCAGGGCGGCGTTCTTGACCGCGGCCAGCGTGTGGGCGGTGTGCACCAGAGGTACCGCCCACCGGTCGGCGGCCAGCCAACCGACCTGCCCGGACAGCCAGTAGTGGGAGTGCACGACGTCGTAGTAGCCGGGCTCGTGGGTCGCCTCGGCACGCAGCACCCCGGCGGTGAACGCGCACAGCTGCGTGGGCAGGTCGTTCTTGTCCAGGCCCTCGAACGGCCCGGCGACCACGTTGCGCACCAGCACCCCCGGCGCGACACGAACCACCGGGTCGTCGCCCGAGGACGTGGCGCGGGTGAAGATCTCCACGTCGACGCCCCGTCGCGCGAGCTCCAGCGCGGTCTGCAGGACGTAGACGTTCATCCCTCCGGCATCGCCGGTGCCCGGCTGGGCGAGCGGGGAGGTGTGCACGGACAGCACCGCAACCCGGCGGGGAACCGGCAGAGCGGACGGCACGGGTTCGGAGGCGGGACACACACTGTCATGTCTACACCGCTGGGCCGGGGTGACCCCTTTCACTCCCGGTTGGCCGCCGACCGTCGGTGCGCCCCAGTCGCGGCGGCCGCGGGGTCTAAGGTGGCGGGTATGACCACGCCATCGGATTCCCGTCGCGTCGCGGTGGTCACCGGAGCCAGCGCCGGCATCGGTGAGGCGACGGCGAGAACACTTGCGGCACAAGGTTTTCACGTCGTGTGCGTGGCACGCCGGGAAGGGCCGATCACGGCGCTGGCAGCAGAGCTGGACGGCACCGCGATCATGGCCGACGTGACCGACCCCGAAGCCGTCGCCGCGATGGCGGGTCGGCTCGACCGGGTGGACGTGCTCGTCAACAATGCCGGCGGGGCCCGTGGGCTGGAGCCGGTCGCCGACGCCGATGTCGAGCACTGGCGCTGGATGTGGGAAGCCAACGTGATGGGCACACTGCACGTCACCAAGGCCCTGCTGCCCAAGCTGATCGCCTCCGGAGACGGGTTGATCGTGACCGTCACCTCGATCGCGGCCGTGGAGATCTACGACAACGGGGCGGGGTACACGACCGCCAAGCACGCCCAGGGGGTGCTGCACCGCACGCTGCGCAGCGAGCTGCTGGGCCAGCCGGTGCGGCTCACCGAGGTGGCCCCGGGCATGGTGCAGACCGAGTTCTCGCTGAACCGCTTCGAAGGCGACGCCGAGCGGGCCGACAAGGTCTACCAGGGGGTGACGCCGCTGGTGGCCGAGGACGTCGCCGAGGTGATCGGGTTCGTCGCCTCCCGTCCCGCGCACGTCGACCTGGATCTGATCGTGGTCCGGCCGCGGGACCAGGTCAGCGGCGCCGCCGGCTCCCGCTTCCACCGCACCTGACGCTGGCGTCGAGACCGCACCTGACCTGACGTTGAGACTGCGTCCAGCGTGGGTTCCACTCGCACTTTCCCGACGCCAGTGCAGTCTCAACGCCTCTTGGTCGCCCCGGTGTCCCCTGGTGTTCGCACTGCTCGGCTAACGTCCGCGTCATGCGCCGGGCCACCAGCTTGCTCACCTCGTCCCTCGTCGCCACCGCGGTGCTCGCCGCCCCGCCCACCGCCGCCGAGCCCGGAGCCTTCGACCTGCAGTCACACCGCGGGGGCCGCGGGGAAACCACCGAGGAATCGCTGCGGGCATTCGCCAAATCGCTGGAGCTGGGCGTCAGCACGCTCGAGTTGGACATCGTGCTCACCCGCGACAACCAGCCGCTGGTCTGGCACGACCCCCGCATCGAGGCCGCCAAGTGCGCCGACACCGAACCCGCCACACCGGGCGACCCGCAGTTTCCCTACGTCGGCAAGCTGGTGCACGACCTGACGCTGCCCCAGATCCGCACCCTGGACTGCGGCAAGCTGCTGGCGGACTACCCGGACGCGGAGGTGGTGGCGGGCAACACCATCGCCACACTGCCCGAGGTGTTCGCGCTCGCCGACGAGTACCGGGCGGGCGTGCGCTACAACATCGAAACCAAGATCGAGGCGGACAACCCGGCCATGTCGGCCAGTCCCGAGCAGTTCGTCGACGTCATCCTGGCGACCACCCGCGCTGCCGGCAAGCTCGACAAGATCGACATCCAGAGCTTCGACTGGCGCACGTTGCCGCTGGTCGCCGCGCAGGCGCCCGGCATACCCCTGGTCGCGTTGTGGGACGACACCACCTGGGTGCCGGGTTCGCCGTGGCTGGCCGGGGTGGACCCGGCCGACGTGGCCGATCCGATCGCCGGCGCGCAACTGGTCGGGGCCACCGTCTTGTCGCCGGGCTATTCGGTGCCCTACGGCCTGACCCCGGACGACCCGGACTTCCGGCTGGTCGCCGACGCCGACTTCGTCGCCCGCGCGCACAGCGCCGGCATGACGGTGGTGCCGTGGACCATCAACGACCCCGGCGCGATGCGTGCCCAGATCGCCGCGGGCGCCGACGGCATCATCACCGACTACCCGACGAGGTTGCGCGCGGTGATGGCTGAACTCGGGATGCCGCTGCCGCCGGCCTACCACCGCTGAAAACCCGTTCAGACTGCAGCCAGCGCGGGGTCTACTCGCACTTTCCCGACGCCAGCGCAGTCTCAACGACCCGACGCCCTAGCGGCCGGGGCGGCTGTCCACCGGTTGCGGCGCTCCCGACGGGGTGGCGGGCGCGGTGTCGGGCATCTCGCTGGCCCGCTCGTCGGTCAGCGCGGACATGGCGACCCATTCCTCCCACGGCACCGACCAGTCCCAGATGTCGCCGTCGGCGTAGGACAGCGGGATGCGGGTGCCGGTGACCTCGACCGGGTCGCCGTACATCGCGACGTTGAAGTACTGCTCGGCGTCCTCCAGCGACAGGTTGATGCACCCGTTGGTGACGTTGCTGTTGCCCTGCGAGCCCAGGCTGGCCGGGTTGGCGTGGATGAACTCGCCGTTGTTGGAGATCCGCACCGCGAAGCGCTCCCGCACATTGGCGTAACCGGCCGCGGGGTTCGTCATGTAGAAGTCCTCGTACTTCTCGGTGACGACGTGGATGCCGCTACGGGTGACGTTGCGGTCCAGATCCCCTTCGCCGTAGCTGCACGGGAAGTCCATCATCACCGCGCCCGCCCCGTCGAGCACCTGGATGCGGTGGGTGGAGGCCTCGGCCTTGACCACCTGGCGCCGGCCGACGGTGAAGTCCAGGGTCGAGTCGGCCGCTCCGTAGGCGCCGGCGCCGAACGGCACGCCGTACAGCTTGGCGTCGACGTGCACGGTGGTGTCCGCCGGGAAGTAGTCGCGGGTGCGCCAGTGCACGCGCGAGCCGCCGACCTCGTCGGGCAGCCACGCCCAGCCGCCCTCGACCGGCGGTGTCGTGGTCACGCTCAGCGCCTTCTCGACCGCCGCACGATCCTCGTCGGCGATCGCGGCGTCGAACTGCAAGATGATGGGGGCGGCGACGCCGACGGTCTGCCCGTCGGCCAGCTGGAACTGGCCGTTGACCTGGGTGTCCGGGTTGATCGTGGTGAACGATCCGGTGACCGGCACGGATTTGCCGTCCTGGCCGACCACCGTGCCGCCCCAGGTGTAGGACGCTCCGTACCCGAGGGGTTCGGTGACGGTGAACGACGTGCGGTCCCGGTTGAGCTCCCCGGCGACCAGCTTGCCGTCGGCGTTGGTCAAGCTCACTTTCTGGAACCAGCCGTCGGTGACGTCGACGCCGACGGGAGCGGTGGGCGAGACGTCGACGGCCGCATGGGTCGGCTGATAGGTCAGCTGGGGCTTCGCCGGCTCGTCACGCTCCTCCGGCGACGCGCTCTCGCCCGATCGGCTGCATGCCGCCAGCACCCCGGGCGCGACGACACCGACCGCCAACGCGGCCAGGGCGCGCCGACGGTTCAGGAACGGCACCGGATCTGCAGGGCTCACGTGTTCCCAGAGTACCTAGATCTCGCACCCCACCAGTACCGGCTCGGGTGTGAGTTCGATCCCGAACGCCGCCCGCACGCCGTCGCGAACGGTCCTGGCCAGCGCGAGGATGTCCGAGGTGGTGGCGCCGCCGCGGTTGGTCAACGCCAGGGCGTGCTTGGTGGACAACCGCGCGGTGGCGCCCGGCCCGGGAAAGCCCTTGCCGAAGCCGGCGTTCTCGACCAACCAGCCGGCAGCCAGCTTCACCCCGCCGTCGGCGGGATAGTTCGGGACCGGACCGGCCACGGTCGCGCTCAGATGCTCGAACTCGGCACGCGTGATGACCGGGTTGGTGAAGAACGACCCGACACTCCAGGTGTCGTGGTCGGGGTCGTCGAGGACCATGCCCTTGCGGCCGCGCAGAGCCAGCACCGCGGCCCGCACGGCCGCCGGGTCGGCTCGTTCGCCGGCGGTGACGCCCAGCGCGGTGGCCAGCTCGCCGTAGCGGATGGGCGCGCTGCGGCCGTCCGCGTCGAGCGCGAACTCCACCTCGAGCACCACCAGGTCAGCGGCGTTCTTGAGAATGCTTGTGCGGTAACCGAATCCGAGCTCTGCCGGGGCTGCCCAGCGGTCTTCGCCGGTGCGCCGGTCCAGGAGCCTGACCCGGCGGATGGTGTCGGCGACCTCTGCGCCGTAGGCGCCCACGTTCTGCACGGGGGTCGCGCCGGTCGACCCGGGAATGCCGGACAGACACTCCAACCCGCCCAGCCCGTGCCGCAGGGACATCGCGACGACGTCGTCCCAGACCGCACCGGCCTCGGCGCGCAGCACCGCACCGTCGACGGCGATGCCGGTGTTGGCGAGCCGGACGACGGTCAGATCGGGCAGGTCGTCGGCCAGCACGACGTTGGACCCCCCGGCGAGGATCAGCGCCTCCGGTCCGGTGGCCGCGACCGCGGCGATCACCTGCTCGGTGCTCGTGCAGGTGAGCAACCGGCGCGCGACTGGCCCGACCCGCAGCGTGGTCAGCGGTGCCACCGGGACGTTCTCGGCGACCGCCACGCCCGCGATAGACGAAGTGACCACGGGCGGTAACGGTAGCGTGGCTTGCCATGCCGCGTTCATTCGACATGGCCGCCGAGTACGAGGGCACCGTCGAACAGGTCCATCGGGCGTTCAGCGACGAGCAGTACTGGCTGGTGCGGCTGCAGGATTCCGGTGCCGACGAGGCCAGCCTGGACGAGATGGTGATCGGCGCCGACGGTGGTATCCGGGTGCGCACCACGCAGACGCTGCGGTCGGACCGGCTGCCCGCGGTGGTCACCCAGTTCCATCGCGGTGACCTCAGCTTCGTGCGCGAGGAGACCTGGACGCCGGTGCGCGACGGTCAGGCCAGCGCCGTGGTCACCGGATCGATCCCCGGTGCGCCGGTGGGCCTGACCGGCGACCTGTCGCTGAGCCCCACGACGGCGAGCGGCTCGCGGCTGGCGGTGCAGGCGGCCGTCGAGGTCCGCATTCCGCTGGTGGGCGGCAAGATCGAAGGTTTCATCGGCAGCCAGCTCGTTGAGTTGCTGATCGCCGAGCAGCGGTTCACCACGGTGTGGATCACCGAGAACGGCTGAGTCCGACCCTAGAATCGCCCCTATGCCGCAGCCGCTCGGCGCCGTCACGCGAGGCACCACCGGGCACAACAGGTTGCGGCGCAGCGACCGCTGGCTGGTGCACGAGCCGCGCGTCCGCCATGTCCTCCAGACCGTCGCCGACCCATTGGTCGTCGACCTCGGATACGGGGCGCTGCCGGTGACGACGCTGGAGCTGGCGCACCGGCTGCGCGAGGTGCGCACCGATGTCCGCGTGGTCGGCCTCGAGATCGACCCCGAGCGGGTCCGCACCGGCCAGGCCGCCGTCCGGGGCGGCGCGGCGGGGGTCGAATTCGCCCTCGGCGGCTTCGAATTGGCCGGCCGGCGTCCGGTGCTGGTGCGCGCGTTCAACGTGCTGCGGCAGTATCCCGTCGAGGCGGTGCCCGACGCATGGGCCGCGATGCAGCACGGGGTGGCGCCGGGCGGGCTGATCCTCGACGGCACCTGCGACGAACTCGGCCGACGCTGCTGCTGGATCCTGCTGGACACCGCAACCCCGCTGAGCCTGACGCTGGCGTGCGATCCGTTCGCCATCCACACCCCCTCGGATCTGGCCGAGCGGTTGCCCAAGGTGCTGATCCACCGCAATGTCGCCGGCGAGCCGATCCACACGCTGCTGTCCGCCGCCGATCACGCATGGGCCAGAGTGGCCGGACACGGCGTCTTCGGCCCCCGCGCGCGGTGGCGCGCGATGGTGGAAATGCTTGCCGCCGAGGGTTTTCCGGTATCGGCACCGAGGCGTAACCTGCGCGACGGCATCCTGACGGTGCCGTGGGAGGCCGTCGCACCCGTCGCTGGCTAGGCCCGGTGTGCTACCCGGCTGCGGTGTCGGGCGTCTTCGCGGTGGCCGGCACCAGCTCCGGCTCGGCACCGCTGCGCGCGGCCGCGGCCAGCGCCTCGTCGATGTCCTCGGCGACCTGGATGTCGAGCCCGCGCAGTGGCGCCGGCGGACGCATCAGTGCGACCACCACGTAGGTGATCAGCGACGCCAGGAAGGCCAGGAACGTCGGATATCCGTCGAAGGTCGCGTCGAACAGCCCATTGGGCAGGTAGAGGATGGTGTTGTCGACGCCGTAGATGGTGGGCGTCAGCACGAACAGTCCCATGCGCACCACCAGGCCCACCACGATCGCCGCGCCGGCGGCCAGCGCGGTGCCGCGTCGCCAGTACATGCCCAGGATGAACGGCACGATCAGGCATGCCAGCAGCAGGTCGAACGCGAGCGTCAGCAGGATGCCGGTCTGCGGCACCTCCAGCGCGAACACGATCGACACCGCGGCGACCGGCAGCATCGCCCACCGGGTGGCCTTCAGCAGCGGATCCGGCCGGCCCTCGACGTGGACGCGTTTGACGTTGCCCACGTTGCGCACCGCCACCGCGGCGGTGCCGAGGATGGCCCCGTTGGCGGTGCTCATCGACGCCCCGACGATGCCGGCCAGCACCAGCACCGTCAGGCCGATCGGGGCGAAGTCGTTGAGCAGCACGAACAGCACCGGACCGTCGCTGCCCTCGGGCACGATCGCCGTGGACGCCAGAGCCACCAGCGCGAACGGGATGCCGATGGCGGCCGCACCGGCCGCACCGACGAAGCAGGCGCGGCGGGCCACCTCCGGCGAGCGGGCCGAGAAGATGCGCTGCATGAAGTCGATCGCGACGATGTCGCCGATGCCCAGCGCGATCAGCGTCGCCCAGTTGATCGCGGCGCCCTGCGCGGGGTCGGAGAGCTGGCCGAAGTCGAACGGCCCCATGCCTTCCGGGATCGTCAGCCCGTAGGCGACGGTCACCCAGATCAGCGTCGCGACCGCGGCCACCAGGATCAGGCTCATCTGCACGATCGCGGTGTAGGCGTCGGCCAGCATGCCGCCGGCACCGGTGTAGAGCAGCACGATTCCGGCGATCAGCACCACTCCCACCCAGTAGGGGAACCCGACGAAGTATTCGAACAGGAACCCGCCGGCCACCAGATTGCCGGCCACCAGGATCGCGAAGGCCAGCATCATCAGCACCGAGGCCATGATCTCGACGGGCCGCCCGAAGCGCAGCCGGTAGTAGTCCGGCAGCGTCGTCAGCCCCATCCGGTTCATCGGCTTGGCGAAGAACAGGCCGGTGAGCAGCAGGCACAGCCCCAGGCCCAGCGGCAGTGCCGCACCGGCCCAGAACCCGAACGCCGAACTCAGGTCCGTGTTGCCGAGGGTCGCGTTGGTGTCGACGGCCTGCCCCATCAGGGCGGCGCCGACCAGCGGCAGCGCGAGGTTGCGCCCGCCGACGAGGAAGTTGGTGCTGTCCCCGCCGACCCGGCGGGCGACCGCCAGGCCGATCAGGGTGACGACGACGATGCTGGCGCCTACGCCGAGAAGAATCATGCTTGCGGAGCCTCCTGTGAAACGCTGGAGTCTCCCGGGCTTTTGTCCCGCCGTGGAACGACAGGCTCCGGTGCCCGCCGCCTGCGTCTCTCGGACCAGACCCGGCCGGCTGCCGGCGGAACCCTAGACGCGCCCCACATTCGTCAGGTGGGTCCCGTTCAGACAAACCCCGGCCCATTACGCGGAGTCGCATGCGCTGTTAACGATGTGTTTCCGTTTCCGCTGGACAGCGCTTCGCAACCGTGCTGACAATGGCCGCAGGAGTCGGGCGACCCGGTTCCCCGGACGAGGTGCGTCGTACCCGGTCAGCGACAAGACGGCGCGTGAGGAGCACACCGTGTCCGACTCCCCCGACCCGAATCTGCCCAACGCCGAGGGCGCCTGGGCCCAGCAGGCCGAAGCCAGACTCGGCGACCGCCGGCTGCGCGAGGAGATCGACCGCGGCCTGAGCTACGGGCTGCAAGCCGCGCCCACCATCAACGACCGCACCATCTCCACGTTCGTCCGCGGCGAGAAGCCGCACTTCGCCGGCGAGCGCGGCACATTCCTCAAATGTCCGTTCGTCGAGGACGTCAACGAGGTCGACGACGCCGAGGTGGCGATCTTCGGGGTGCCGCTCGACGCGGGTGCCACCTACCGGCCCGGCACCCGGTTCGGCCCGCAGGGCATCCGTCGCTCGACGAACCTGTTCGGCACCTACAACTACGAGTCCGGGGTGGATCTGCGCGAGCAGCTCAACATGGTCGACATCGGTGACGTGTTCACCATCCCCGGCAACCTGGAGAAGTCGTTCGACCAGATCAGCCAGGCGATGGCCCACGTCGTGCAGAAAGGCGTGATGCCGGTCGTCCTCGGTGGCGACCACTCCATCGGCTTTCCCACCATCCGCGGCATGGCGCCCTACCTGGACGGCAACATCGGGATCATCCACTTCGACCGCCACGTCGACACCCAGGAGACCGACCTCGACGAGCGAATGCACACCACCCCGTGGTTCCACGCCACCAACATCAAGAACGCCCCGGCGACCAACCTGGTGCAGATCGGCATCGGCGGCTGGCAGAGCCCGCGCGAGGGCGTCAAGGTGGGCCGGGAGCGCCAGTCGACGGTGATCACCGTCGGCGACGTCGAACGGGTCGGCGTCGAGAAGATCGCCGAGATCGCGCTGGAAACCGCCTGGAAGGACGCCAAGGCGGTCTACCTGTCCTTCGACATCGACGTCATCGACGCGGGCTTCGTCCCCGGCACCGGCTGGCCCGAGCCGGGCGGACTGCTGCCCCGCGAGGCGCTGAACCTGGTCAAGATGGTCTCCGAGCCGGGGCTGGCGGGCATCGAGGTCGTCGAATGCTCCCCGCCCTACGACTGGGCCGAGCAGACCGCGCTGATGAGTTCCCGGGTGATCCTGGACAGCCTCGCCGCGCAGGTGCGTACCGGCAAGCTCGGCAACAAGGCCGCCGCGCGCAACCGGCCGGCCTGGGGGCCGTAATTACGCTGGGTGCATGCGTATCGCCCTGGCCCAGATTCTCAGCGGCACCGACCCGGCGGCCAACCTCGAGCTGGTCGACCGCCACACCCGGCAGGCCGCCGAGGCCGGTGCGTCGCTGGTGCTGTTCCCCGAGGCGACGATGTGTCGCTTCGGGGTGCCACTGGCGCCGGTCGCCGAACCGTTGGACGGTCGGTGGGCCGACGGTCTGCGGGCGATCGCCGAGCAGTCCGGGCTGACGGTGGTGGCGGGCATGTTCCGGCCCGCCGACGGCGACGCCGACCACCGGGTGACCAACACGCTGCTGGCGGTCGGCCGCGGCGTCGACACGCACTACGACAAGATCCACCTGTACGACGCGTTCGGTTTCAGCGAATCGAAGACCGTCGCCCCGGGCCGCGAACCCGTCGTCATCACCGTCGACGGCGACGCGGGTCCGGTGACCGTCGGGCTGACGTTGTGTTACGACATCCGCTTCCCCGAGCTCTACATCGCGCTGGCCGATCTCGGCGCCGAGCTGATCACCGCGCACGCCTCGTGGGGTTCCGGTCCGGGCAAGCTCGACCAGTGGAACCTGCTGGCCAGGGCCCGGGCGATCGACACCTCCAGCATCGTCGCCGCCGTCGGTCAGGCCTACCCCGGCGACGAGATCGCCGCGGCCGGGCCGACCGGGGTGGGCGGCAGCCTGGTGGCTTCCGCGCTCGGCGAGGTCCTCGCCTCCGCCGGGGCGGACCCGCAGCTGCTGATCCACGACGTGGACCTCGAGGCGGCCCGCAAAGCACGCACCACGGTCGCGGTCATGTCCAACCGCTCAGATTTCACTCATCCGGGTAAGGCACAATCGCTCAGGTGACCGATCCCTGGGCTCCCCCGCCCCAGCAGCCCGGCCCGCCGCAGCAGCCGGCTGCGGGGGGCTACCCGCCCAACCAGCCCGGCCCGCCCCATCCGGGCTACGACCCGGCCTATTCGGGCCACGGTCCGACGCCGACATCCACCGCTCCCCCCGAGGAGGATTCTTCGGTGCAGGCCCGCTTCAAGAAGATCTTCAGCGATCCGCTGTCTCTGGCGCTGGTCGTGGTGATCGTGCTGGCGCTGGTGTTCGCGGGTCTGCTCGGCGGCGAACTGTATGCGCGCCACCGGGCCGACTCGGTGGTCGCCGGCGTCGTCGAATGTGTCGTTCAGGACGACGCCACCGCGTCGTTCGGGGTGCTGCCGCCGTTCCTGCTGCAGCACGCCTCAGGGCATTACACGAACATCCGGATCGAGACGGCGGGCAACCAGATCCGGGATGCCCAGGGCATGAAGGTCGACCTCGACATCAACGACGTCCAGCTGGAGGATTCGGCGACCTCGAGCGGGTCCATCGGCTCGCTGGTCGCGAACATCACCTGGAGCGCCGAGGGCATCAAGGAGACGATCCAGGGCGCCATCCCGCTGGTCGGCAGCTTCGTCACCGGGGTGACGACCAACGCCGGAGCCGGCACCATCGAGTTGGAGGGCGCGCTGGGCAGCATCACCGCCCGCCCGGAGGTCGTCGACGGCGGCATCTCGCTGCAGGTGGAGAACGTGACGGGGCTCGGGTTCACGCTGCCACGCGAGGCGGTGCAGCCCGCGCTGGACGCGTTCACCTCACGGCTCACCCAGGACTATCCGATGAACATCCGCGCGGACTCGGTGCAGGTCACCGACAGCGGTGTGATCAGCCGGTTCTCCACGCAGAACGCCTCGATCCCGAAGCAGACCGACGACCCCTGCTTCTCGGGCCTGTAAGCGGGTCTCGCTTGTCCGGCCTCTGAGAGGGTTTCGTTTCTCGGGCCTGTAGGCGGGTTTCAGCCCAGGCCGTCGAGCACGGCCCGACTGGCGGACAACCCCAGCCGGGTGGCGCCCGCGTCCAGCATCTCGATCGCGGTCTGCGCGGTGCGGATCCCTCCGGAAGCCTTGACCCCGAGGCGGCCGCCGACGACGCCGGCCATCACCTCGACCGCCCGCACACTCGCTCCACCGCTGGGATGGAAGCCGGTGGAGGTCTTCACGAAATCCGCGCCGGCGTCCTCGCAGACCCGGCAGATGTCGGCGAGCAGCGGCTCACCGCCGCGTTCGAGCAGGACCGCCGACTCGACGATCACCTTCAGCACCGCGTGCGGTACGGCGCTGCGGACCGCGGCGACCTCGGCGCGCACCACGTCGAGTTCACCGCTGCACGCGGCGCCGACGTCGATGACCATGTCGACCTCGCGGGCGCCGTCGGCGACGGCGTGGGCCGCCTCCTCGGCCTTGATCGCCGGCAGGTGCTTGCCCGACGGGAACCCGGCCACCGCGGCGACGACGGGTCCGCCGGGAACCTGGGCCGCGGCCGACACCATCGGCGGGGACACGCACACCGCGTAGACGCCGAGGTCGGCCGCCTCGGTGAGCAGCGCGACGACGTCGGCCTCGGTGGCCTCGGGCTTGAGCAGGGTGTGGTCGATCACCGCAGCGACCTGCGCGCGGGTGTAGCCCATGTCAGAAGGGTTCTTCGGTGCCGCCCGGATTGCACCCGGCCGCCACCATGTCCTGGTAGCTCACCTCCGGGCGCCACGGCTCGAGGTTCCAGCTGACCTTGCCCGGCTCGAAGAGTTCGGCGAACTGCCAGTGGCAGGCGAACTGCTCGTACATGCCGGGAATGTCGGCGTCGGGGGCCAGCGCGAGCACCTCGTTCCACACCTGGCCGGCCTGCGCCGATGCTCCCGGACGGGCCGAGGCATCCCGGCCGGCCGGCGTCGGGTAGACGCGCAGGCTGGACAGGTCACCCCACTTGGCCCATTCGACGTGGTCGACGGCGGGCGCACCCAGTGGTGACGCCGCCGAGATCGGCGCGGCAGTACCGGACAACACGCCGGATACAACGGCGCCCGCCACGGCGACTCCAGCGAGCCGGGCGAGCCGCACTACCGCGACTTCCCTTGGATCTCCAGCAGTTTGGGCCGGACGTCGACCAGGTAGATGCCCGCGGCGACCGCTCCGATCGCCATGCCCAAGACGTCGAGTACCAGCACCAGTAGTCCGGCCACGCCGAGGATCACCAGCCACACCGGCTTGGTCAGCTTGTCGACCGCGGGGTAGGCGTCGGGACGCTGCATCGCGGCGTGCACGAACGCATAGACGACCGCGACGAGCACGGCGATCTGCAACGCGAGGAGGACGTAACCCACGAGGCCTTGGAGCATCACGCTCCACAGCCTATGCGGGTTACGCCCTCCGGTCGACTTCCGTCGTCTACTTCTGGGTGACCTTCTTGGCCGGGGCCTTCTTGGCCGGAGCCTTCTTCGCGGGAGCCTTCTTGGCCGGGGCCTTCTTGGCCGGAGCCTTCTCGGCGGTCTTCTTCACCGGCTCGGCGGCGTCCTCGGTCTTCTTCGGCAGCTCGACGCCCACCAGCTTGGCGGCGCGCTCACCCACGGCGCGGGTCTGCGTGGCGACGTTGCCCAGCGCTTCCTGGGTGAGCTCGACGGCCTGGTCGGTGTAACCCTCGACCCGGCTCGCGGCCTCTTCGAGGCCCGGCTGGCTGCGCAGGCGCTCCAGCGCGGCCTCGCCACGCTCGATCAGCTTGGTGTAGGTGGTCTGCGCGGCCTCGGCGTAGCTGTCGGCGAACTTGCGCAGTTCCTCCGAGCTCAGCCGCTCGCGGATGTCGTCGAACTGCGACGGCAGCTCTTCCTGGAGGCGGGTGATGCGGGCGCGGCTGTCCTCGACGCGGGTCTCGGCGTCGGTGCGGGCCTCGCCGGCACGCTCACGCAGCGCGGCGACGATCTCGTTGACACGCTCGAGCGCCAGGTCGGCAGCACCGACTGCGGCCAGCAGCGGGGCCTTCAGATCGTCGATGTCGAACTGGTTCTGGGACTTCTCAGCCATGGTGGTTTCCTTTCAGGTCAGGATTGCGAATGAGTTGATGCGATCTGCGGGATTTCCAGAGGGCTCTTGTATTCAGTACTCGGCTCCTCGTCTGCCTCGCTGACGGTTTCCGACGTGTCGACTTCGCCGACGGTGTCCGACGTGTCGACTTCGCCGACGGTGTCCGACGTGTCGGCTTCGCCGACGGTGTCCGACGTGTCGGCTTCGCCGACGGTGTCCGACGTGTCGGCTTCGCCGAAGGCCATCCCCACTGCCGCCTCGGTCAGAGCGGCCTCGTTCTGCGCGCAGAACGACGTGTAGATGTCGAGCAGCACCTGCTTCTGCCGCTCGTTGATCGCCGTGTCGGTGACGATCGCGTCGCGTACCTCGTTCGTCTCGCTCGGCTCGAGGATTCCGGCCTGGATGTAGAGCACCTCGGCCGATACCCGCAGCGCCTTGGCGATCTGGTTCAAGACGTCCGCAGAAGGCTTACGCAATCCCCGTTCGATCTGGCTGAGGTAGGGATTGCTGACGCCGGCCTTCTCGGCCAGCTGCCGTACCGACACCTGCGCGGCCTCGCGCTGGCTGCGGATGAAGCTGCCGATGTCCTGCGCAGCGCTGGACACGACAGCGGCAAGATTTTCGTCCTGCGGCATGCGTGCCTCCTCGTTGCGGTGGGTAACCGATATCGACACCATCTACCGTACGACGGAGTGCTAACTTTTGCAAGCACTAGTTAGCGCAGGTCAGAACAACAAGTGCGCGACGGTGTAGATCACCAGGCCCGCCAGCGAGCCCACCACGGTGCCGTTGATCCGGATGAACTGCAGGTCGCGTCCGACATGCAACTCGATGCGCCGAGACGCTTCGTCGGCGTCCCACCGCTCGATCGTGTCCGTGATGATCGTCGTGATCTCCGCCCCGTACTCCGACACCAGATGCTGGGCCCCGCGCACGATCCAGTTGTCCACCTTGGCCCGCAGGTCGGCGTCGTCGCGCAGCGACTCCCCGATCCGCACCACGGTGTCGGCGATCCGCACCCGCAACGCCGAGGACGGGTCGTCCACCGATTCCAGGATCAGCCGCTTGGCCGTGGCCCAGGCCGTCTCGGCCGCGCGCGCCACTTCGTCGCGCCCCATGATCTGTTCCTTGACGTTCTCGGCCTTCTGGATCGTCACCGCGTCGTTCTGCAGGTCGTCGGCGAACTCGAACAGGAACTTCGTCGCCGACCGGCGCAGCTCGTGGTCGGGATTGCGACGCACCTTGTCGGTGAAGTCCATCAGCTCACGGTGAATGCGGTCGCCGACCAGGTGGTCCACCCACCGCGGCGACCAGGTCGGCGAATCGCGCTCGATCACCCGCTCGATGACCTCGTCGGCATTCAGCGTCCACTGGAACGCCCGGTCGGCGAGCAGCTGCAACAGAGCCTCCTGGCGGCCCTCCTCCAACAGTGAGGACAACACCCGCCCGATCGGAGGTCCCCACTGCGGCTCGGCGATCCGCTTGACGATCATCCGGTCGAGCACCTGTTGGACGTCCTCGTCGCGCAACATCTCCACCAGTGCCCGCAGCACCGTCGACGCCTCGGCGGCCACCCGGTCGGCGTTGACCGGCTCGGCGAGCCACTTGCCTGTCCGGCTCGCGACGTCGGCGCTGCGCAGCTTCGTCTCGACGTTGTCGGCCGACAGGAAGTTCTCCCGCACAAACGTGCCGAGCCCCTCGCCCAGCTGGTCTTTCTTGCGCTTGATGATCGCGGTGTGCGGGATGGGGATGCCCAGCGGATGCTTGAACAGCGCCGTCACCGCGAACCAGTCCGCAAGCGCACCGACCATGCCCGCCTCCGCGGCGGCCCGCACGTACCCGACCCACGGGCCCGCGTCGCCACGCGACTGCAGCCACGAGCAGAGCAGAAAGATCACCGCGGCACCGAGCAGGAAGCTCAGCGCGACGATCTTCATCCGCCGCAGGGCGCGCCTGCGTTCGGCGTCCGCCGCGGAATCGACGCCTGTGAGCGCCTCGGCAAAACTGGGTCGCGGACCGGCGTGAACGGACGTCGCCGCCGGTCGGCCACCCTCGGGTCGGTGTGCCACCCCTCCATGATCCGCTACCCCGGCAACTACCCGGGGGAGGCGCCCCTCTCCCGGGAGCCCGCTGCGAGGCGTCCCCGTACTATTGACGAGGACTAAAGGGGAACGGATCACCGCGAACGTGGCACAACAACACCCGCCGGTGGCGGTCAAAACCGATGGCCGAAAGCGACGCTGGCACAAGCACAAGGTCGAGCGCCGCAACGAACTCGTCGACGGCACGCTGGAGGCCATCCGCCGCCTCGGCAGCAATGTCAGCATGGACGAGATCGCCGCCGAGATCGGTGTGTCCAAGACCGTGCTCTACCGCTACTTCGTCGACAAGAACGACCTGACCACCGCGGTGATGATGCGTTTCGCGCAGACCACGCTGATCCCCAACATGGCTGCCGCGTTGTCGTCGAACCTCGACGGCTACGACCTCACCCGAGAGATCATCCGGGTGTATGTCGAGACCGTGGCCGCCGAGCCCGAGCCCTACCGGTTCGTGATGGCCAACAACTCGGCCAGCAAGAGCAAGGCCGTCGCCGACTCCGAGCAGATCATCGCGCGCATGCTCGCGGTGATGCTGCGACGCCGGATGGTGTCGGTCGGAATGGACACCGGCGGCGCCGAGCCGTGGGCGTTCCACATCGTCGGGGGCGTGCAGCTGGCCACACACTCGTGGATGTCGAATCCCCGGATGAGCGCCGATGAGCTGATCGACTACCTGACCATGCTGTCGTGGAGCGCCTTGCGCGGAATCGTCGAGGTCGCCGGATCGCTGGAGAGTTTCCGGCAGGCTCCGCATCCTCCCCCGGTTCTGCCCGCCCGGCTGCTTGACTAGGGGCATGAACGACGCCGACGACCCGGAAGACCTGCCCTCGCTGTGGTCGCACGAGCCCCACGCACATCTGATGTTCCGCCCCGGCGACCGTGTCGCCGACATCGATCCCGACGCCACCCCCGGTTTCCGCGGCGACAAGTCCGACGCGCCGACGCTGCAGGAGGAGCGCAACGTGCGCTTCGCCGAGCTTCAGGAGATGCTCTACGCCAACAGCCGCGCAGGTGATCACCGCTCGGTGCTGCTGGTGCTGCAGGGAATGGACACCGCGGGCAAGGGCGGCATCGTCAAACACGTTGTCGGCGGAGCGAATCCGCAGGGGATCGACTACAAGAGCTTCGGCAAGCCCACCCCCGAGGAGCTGTCGCACCACTACCTGTGGCGGATTCGCAAGGCGCTGCCCGCCGCGGGACACATCGGCGTGTTCGACCGCTCGCACTACGAGGACGTGCTGATCGTGCGGGTGCACAACCTGGTGCCCCGCGACGTGTGGGAGCCGCGCTACGACGAGATCAACGCGTTCGAACGCGAACTCGTCGACGGCGGGACGGCGATCGTGAAGGTCGCGATGTTCGTCTCGCTCGACGAGCAGAAGCGGCGGCTGGCGTCGCGGCTGGAGCGGCCGGACAAGTACTGGAAGTACAACCCCGGTGACATCGACGAACGCCAGAAGTGGCCGCAGTACCAGCAGGCCTACCAGGCGATGCTGGACCGGACCTCGACCGAGCACGCACCGTGGCACATCATTCCGTGCGACAAAAAGTGGTACAGCCGGCTGGCCGTCACCGAACTGCTCATCGAGACGTTGAAGCGGCTCAACATGTCCTGGCCGCCACCGGATTTCGACGTCGAAGCAGAGAAGAAGCGCCTCGAGTCGGTGTAGGGGCTCGGGCGGCTTCGGAGTCGCGCTTCGGTTCGCCCCCGCCGTCCCCGCATCGCCCGCGTCGCGCCCGCACAGCCCCCGCGGCGCCCGCGCCGTCCCCGCGGCGCCCGCGCCGCCAGCCGCCCCGCACTCCCCCTCGCCCCGCGAGCGTCCGGTTTCTGACGGAAATCAGCCGATTTTCATCACAATCCGTACTCTCGCGGCACTGCGACACCTGCCGAACACGTCGCCTCGCCGGTCCGCCCTCAAAGCCCACACCAACGTACGATTTCTGACGAGAATCCGCCGATTTCCATCACAATCCGTACTCTCGCCGCGTCCCACGTCCGCATCATTGCTCGTCGCGCCAGTGTCCCCGCTTCCCCGCTTCCCCGCTTCCCCGCTTCCCCGCTTCCCCGCTTCCCCGCTTCGCGAGCGTACGGTTTCTGACAGATATCAGCCGATTTCCATCACAATCCGTACTCTCGCGGCACTGCGACACCTGCCGAACACGTCGCCTCGCCGGTCCGCCCTCAAAGCCCACACCAACGTACGGATTCTGACGGAAATCAGCCGATTCCCATAACAATCCGTACTCCCGGGAACCGTCAGCCCGTCCGCCGCGTCCGACTTGGTGTGGAGGACCTCGTCGTGGCCAGCGAGGCACTGGCTGCCGGCCAGTTGACCCGCCAGGTCCTGCGGACTTCGTACGTCAAGCTGCACCACAACGTCTACGCACCGATCGACATGAAATTGACCGCAGCCGATCGGGCACGCGCGGCCTGGCTCTGGTCCCGCCGCGAGGCCACCGTCGCAGGGCTGTCGGCCGCGGCACTGCTGGGCGCCAAGTGGTTGCCGACGGACGAGCCTGCCGAACTCGCACGCGTTCGCGCGGCAGTCGCTCCCGGGATCGTCGTACACCGGGGCAGCATCGCCGACGACGAACTGTGCCTGATCGAGAGCATCGACACGACCACTCCCGCCCGAACCGCCTACGACATCGGCAGGCGGACCTGTGGTGACGACGCGGTGATCCGCATCGACAGCCTGCTCAACGCGACCCGGTGCGCCCCAGCCGAAGTCAAGGCGCTGGCCGCGCGCCATCCCGGAGCACGCGGTAACCGACTCCTGCGCTCCACCCTCGACCTCGTCGACGGCGGCGCCGAGTCGCCCCAGGAAACCCGTCTGCGATTGTTGCTGATCCGCAACGGTTTTCCGCGCCCTGTCACTCAAATCCCGGTGACCGACCAGCACGGCAGGGTAATTCGCCGTATCGACATGGGTTGGCCGCACCAATTGGTCGGAGTCGAGTACGACGGCGGCCACCACTGGACCGATCCGGACGCCCACGCGGCGGACATCACCCGCCTGGAGTTCCTGGCCGCGAGGGGCTGGCTGATCATCCGAGTCAGCTCGCGTCAACTGCGCTACGAGCCGGAAGGCATCTGCGCCCGGGTCGATGACGCACTGAGACAGCGCCGGTAGGGCCGGAAGCTACCCGGGTTTCAGTAGGTGTAGAACCCCTTGCCGGACTTCTTGCCGAGTTGACCGGCCTCGACCATGCGCAGCAGCAGCGGCGGCGGGGCATAGTGCGGATCCTTGTACTCGTCGTACATGGAATCGGCGATCAGCTTCATGGTGTCGAGCCCGATCAGATCGGACAGCTTCAGCGGGCCCATCGGGTGCGACAGCCCCGCGACGACCGCGGTGTCGATGTCCTCGACGGACGCGACGCCGGCCTCGGCCATCCGGATCGCCGAGAGCAGGTAGGGCACGAGCAGGGCATTGACGATGAAACCCGAACGGTCGCCGCAGCGCACGACCTTCTTGCCGAGCGCCTCGCCGGCGAACTTCTCCACCTTGGCAACCGCTTCGGGTGAGGTGACGAGGGTGTCGATCACCTCGACGAGCGGCAGCACCGGAACCGGGTTGAAGAAGTGCAGCCCGAGCACGCGGCTCGGGTTCGTCGTCGCCGCAGCGATCTTCATGATGGGGATGCTGGAGGTGTTCGAAGCCAGGACCGCGTCGGGATCGGTGACGACGCTGTCGAGGTCGGCGAAGACCTTGGCCTTGACGGCTTCGTTCTCGACGATGGCTTCGATGACGAGCTGGCGGTCGGCCATGTCGGCGAGCTCGGTGGTGTAGCTCAGCCGGGCCATTGCCACCTCGAAGTCGTCGGCGGCCAGCTTGCCTTTCGCCTTGGCCCGCTCGAGCGACGCGGTGATGCGCGTGCGTCCGGCCTCGACCAGTTCTTCGGAGGGTTCGTACACCAGCACCTGCGCGCCGGCCTTCGCACACACCTCGGCGATACCGCCGCCCATCTGCCCGGCGCCCACGACACCGACTCGTTCGATACTCATCTGCCTTCTTTCCGATAGCGTCAGACCCCGCTCAAGATTTCTGAGCGGGGTCTGCGCTGTCAACTCCGGCGAGCGTGCGCTGCGAGTACGTCCCCGACGGCGTGTCGAGGTACAGACCCGCGCGCTCGCGGTGTCAGGGGCGCCGGCACCAGCTGCGCCGAGGGGTCAGTTATGTGGCTACAGCGCCGGTTCCACTTCCTTCGTCAGTGGCTACAGCACCGGTTCCACTTCCTTCGTCAGTGGCTACAGCACCGGTTCCACTTCCTTCGTCAGTGGAACTGACCCTCCTCGGTGGAGCCGGCCAGCGCGGTGGTCGACGAAGTCGGGTCCACCGTGGTGGCGATGCGGTCGAAGTAACCGGCGCCCACCTCGCGCTGGTGCTTGGTGGCGGTGTAACCGCGCTCCTCGGCGGCGAACTCGCGCTCCTGCAGGTCGACGTAGGCCTTCATCTGCTCGCGGGCGTACCCGTAGGCCAGGTCGAACATCGAGTAGTTCAGCGCGTGGAAGCCGGCCAGCGTGATGAACTGGAACTTGAAGCCCATGGCGCCGAGTTCCTTCTGGAACTTCGCGATGGTGGCGTCGTCGAGGTGCTTGCGCCAGTTGAACGACGGCGAGCAGTTGTAGGCCAGCATCTGGTCCGGGAACTCGCTCTTGACGCCCTCGGCGAACTTCTTGGCCAGCTCCAGATCCGGGGTGCCGGTCTCCATCCAGATCAGATCGGAGTACGGCGCGTAGGCCTTGGCGCGGGCGATGCACGGCTCGAGACCGTTCTTCACCCGGTAGAAGCCCTCGGCGGTGCGCTCGCCGGTGATGAACGGCTGGTCACGCTCGTCGACGTCGGAGGTGATGAGCGTGGCGGCCTCGGCGTCGGTGCGGGCGATGACCACGGTCGGGACGTCGGCGACGTCGGCCGCGAGGCGGGCCGAGGTCAGGGTGCGGATGTGCTGCTGGGTCGGGATGAGCACCTTGCCACCGAGGTGGCCGCACTTCTTCTCCGAGGCCAGCTGGTCCTCCCAGTGCGAGCCGGCGACACCGGCGGCGATCATGGCCTTCTGCAGCTCGTAGACGTTGAGCGCGCCGCCGAAGCCGGCCTCGCCGTCGGCGACGATCGGGGCGAGCCAGTTCTCCACCGAGCGGTCACCCTCGACCTTGGCGATCTGGTCGGCACGCATCAGCGCGTTGTTGATCCGGCGCACCACCTGGGGCACCGAGTTGGCCGGGTAGAGGCTCTGGTCGGGGTAGGTGTGTCCGGACAGGTTGGCGTCGCCGGCGACCTGCCAGCCCGACAGGTAGATGGCCTTCAGGCCGGCGCGCACCTGCTGCACGGCCATGTTGCCGGTCAGCGCGCCGAGCGCGTTGACGAAGTCCATGTCGTGCAGCTGCTCCCACAGCACCTCGGCGCCGCGGCGGGCCAGGGTGTTCTCTTCGACGACATGCCCCTGCAGCGCGACGACGTCAGCCGGCGAGTAGGTGCGGGTGACGCCCTTCCAGCGCGGGTTGTGGTCCCAGTCGTGCTGGATCTGTTCGGGGGACTTCGGGGTGCCCACAGTCGACATCAGGTGGCTCCTTCATGCGGTTGTTAACGCTCCAGCTTCTTCACTGGTGTGCTAACTCGAGGATGCATCAAGCCATAACCGCAGGTCCACTTGTTTTGATTGCCAATTTTCGCCAACGCGGACGGTTAACTTGCGAAGTTTGCAAAGTCGATCTTGGACTGAACCGGTTCAGTGGTTACCGCCCGGTAACACATCTGCGCAGGTCAGTACGCCCGTACTGTTAAACGCGCGGAATCAGAGCGGGAAGATCGAGGCGATCGCTTTCGTCTCGTCGCCGACCGCATATGTGAGCGTTGTAACAGTGCGATCGGTCAGCTCGGGACCGAACTGATCGGTCGAGCCGGGCGGATAGACGTGGGTGAGGATCTCCAACTTGTCGCCGAGCGCGACCGGCGCATCGTGCTCGATGGCGACCCGGATGGGACCGCGTAGCAGCTCCGGGGCGCCGAAGAGATGGTCCTCGATCACCGACCAGTAGACGGAATTGTTCATGTGGTCGAACAGGTCGATGTCGGCGACCCGCACCGGGTATTCGCGGATCTCGCTGGCGTCCTCCCGGCTGCCCGCTCTCAGATATGCCTTCCAGCGCAACCGCGTCTCGGTGGTGGTCCGGCGCAGGCCCTCGATGAAATCGTCGGCGATGCGCGCCGGCCCCTGGGTCTCCCGGTTGATGTTGATCCAGAATGCCTCTGACTCCATGAGCCCGCCGCGGCGGCCGTCGATGCGCACCCGCATCTCACACCACCGATTCGACGTCCCGGAACACCACCGCCGCAGCCGCAACGTGTCCTGGAACTCGATCGGCCGGATCAGGTCGATCATGGTTCGGCGCACGATCCACAGCGGATGGGTCTCTTCGAAACCGAGCTGGCGCAGGTGGTCCTGTCCGACGTCCTGGATGTGCCGGGTCGCGGCGTCGAACCGCAACCGGCCGGTGCGGTCGATGTCGGCGACCCGCAGGGGCCAGTTCTGGTCGAAGACGTCGGGGTGCGGATCCGGCACCGGCATCATCACCTTGGCCAAGCCGGCGGCCGGCTTCGACGACGGTCCGGTCGGCGCGGACGGGACGGCCGAATCCCCGGTGGTACTCACGGATCCCGATACTGCCATACCGCGGCCATTTGCCAACACTGCAAATATTTCCTTTGCACCGTTGTTATGGTGGTTGACGTGCCTAAAACGTTCGTCGGCGCCCGGGTCCGGCAGCTCCGCAGCGAACGCGGATTCAGCCAGGCGGCGCTGGCGCAGATGCTCGACATCTCGCCCAGCTACCTCAACCAGATCGAGCACGACGTGCGGCCGCTGACGGTGGCCGTGCTGCTGCGGATCACCGAGGTGTTCGGCGTCGATGCGACGTTCTTCGCCTCCCAGGACGACACCCGCCTGATCGCCGAGCTGCGCGAAGTGCTGCTCGACCGCGACCTCGACGCCGACGTCGAGCCTGCCGAGGTCGCCGACATGGTCGCCGCCCACCCTGCGCTGGCCAAGGCGATGGTGAACCTGCACCGGCGCTACCAGCTGACGACCACCCGGCTGGCCGCGGCGACCGAGGACCGCTTCAACGACACCGGGTCCGGTTCCGGGTCGGGCTCCATCTCGATGCCCCACGAGGAGGTGCGCGACTACTTCTACGAGCGACAGAACTACCTGCACGACCTCGACACCGCCGCCGAGGAGCTCACCACCGGCATGCGGATCAACCGCGGCGATCTGGTCAGCGACCTGGCCGACCGGCTGCGCATCGTGCACGGGGTGACGATCATCCGTCGCATCGACCTCGGCGAAGGCGTCCTGCACCGCTACGACCCGATGTCCAAGCGGCTGCAGGTCAGCGCCCACCTGTCGGCCGGGCAGACGGTGACACGACTGGCCGCCGAACTGGCCTACCTGGAGTACGGGGGCCTGATCGACCGGCTCGTGGAGGAAGGCAAGTTCACCGGCGAGGAGGCGCGCAAACTGGCCCGCAAGGGATTGGCGAACTACTTCGCCGCGGCCACGGTGCTGCCATATGCCCAGTTCCACGAGGTGGCCGAGAACTTCCGCTACGACATCGAGCGCCTGTCGGCCTACTACTCGATCAGCTACGAGACCATCTGCCACCGACTGTCCACGCTGCAGCGGCCGTCCATGCGCGGCGTGCCGTTCTCGTTCGTCCGCGTGGACCGGGCGGGGAACATGTCGAAACGTCAGTCCGCCACCGGGTTTCATTTCTCCTCCAGCGGCGGAACGTGCCCGCTGTGGAACGTCTACGAGACGTTCGCCAACCCGGGCAAGATTCTGGTGCAGATCGCCGAGATGCCCGACGGGCGCAGCTACATGTGGGTGGCGCGCACCGTGGAGCGGCGCGCGTCGCGCTATGGTCAGCCCGGCAAGACGTTCGCGATCGGCCTGGGTTGCGAGCTGCGCCATGCCCAGCGGCTGGTCTACTCGGAGGGCTTGAACCTGAGCGGTGACAACGCGACCCCGATCGGTGCGGGCTGCCGGGTGTGCGAACGCGACGACTGCCCGCAACGCGCGTTCCCCGCGCTCGGCCGCGCCCTCGACATCGACGAGCACCGCTCGACGGTGTCGCCGTACCTGGTGAAGCCGTCATGAGCCCGTCACCGGCCGGCATCCCGCCCGGCGGCTTCAAGGAACTCGGTCCGGTCAACTGGGTCATCGCCAAGGTCGGCGCCCGCGGCATCCGCCGCCCCCGGTTCAGCCTGATGAATGTGTTGGGCCAGCACCGCCTGCTGTTCCCGGTGTGGCTGCCGCTGTCGGCCTACCTGCTCTACGCCGGCAAGCTGTCACGCCGCGACGCCGAGACGGTGATCCTGCGCGTCGGCCACCTGCGTGACTGCGAATACGAACTGCAGCAACACCGCCGCCTGGCCCGCAGCCGCGGACTCGACGCCGCCTTCCAGGCCAAGGTCTTCGAGGGTCCCGACGCCGAGGGCCTGACCGAGCGCGAGCGGGTGCTGATCACCGCGACCGACGAGTTCGTCGTCACCCGCGGGGTGTCCGCGCAGACCTGGCGGGCGCTGGCCGGCCACTACACCCGTGCCCAGCTCATCGAGTTCTGCATGCTGGCCGCCCAGTACGACGGCCTGGCCGCGACGATCACGACGCTGCAGGTTCCCCTCGACTTCCCGGACTGAGCACCCGCCCAGCGTTACCATCCGTGCATGATCCGCATCCCGTCAGTGCCGACGAAGTGGTGACCGTCGCCAACCCGTGGCGTCACCCGCCCGGCGTTCCCCGCTGTGAGCCGCCCCGGGCCGAGGGCACGTTCTTCCTTCCCGGCGGACGCCGCCTCGGCTATGCCGAATTCGGGGACCCGTCGGGCCCGCTGGTGTTGTGGTTCCACGGCACACCCGGCGGACGCCGGCAGCTCCCGATCGTCGGCCGCCGCGCGGCCGAACGCCTCGGCCTGCGGGTGGTCCTCCTCGAACGCGCCGGCTCCGGACTGAGCGATCCGCACCGGTACGAGCGCATCGGCGACTGGGCCGCCGACATGGCACACGTCGCGGACGTGCTGGGTGCCGAGAAGCTCGGCGTGGTCGGACTCTCCGGTGGCGGGCCGTATGCGCTGGCGTGTGCGGGTATGCCGGCGCTGCGCGACCGTGTCGCCGCCGTCGCGGTGCTCGGGGGTGTCACACCGTCGGTCGGACCCGATGCGACCTGCAGCGGAGCCATCGCGCTGGCGCGCCGGTTCGCGCCGTTGATGTCGGTGATGCGCAGGCCTTTCGCCACCGCCACCGCGTCCCTGCTGACGCCGGTCATCCCGTTGGCACACCTGGCCTACAAGGGGTTGTCGTCGGCGATGCCCGACGGCGACAAGCAGGTGTTCGCGAACCCTGACATCGAGGCGATGTTCATCGACGACATCGTCCACGTCGCCAACGGCCGGTTCCAGGCCCTGCTCGACGACGCCCGGTTGTTCGGCCGCGACTGGGGATTCCGGTTGGCCGACGTCGCGGTGCCCGTGCAGTGGTGGCATGGGGACGCCGACTCGATCATCGGACTGGCCGACGCCCAGGCAGCCGCAGAGCATCTGCCGAACGTCGAACTGCTGCTCATGCCCGACGAGAGCCACCTCGGCGGGTTCGCCAAGGCCGACGACGTCCTCGCCTTCGTGCACCGGCACCTGAGCGGGTCAACAGAGGTCGGCGGCGATGGCGACCCGGTCCCCGCCGCGGGCCTTGGCGCGGTACATGGCCACGTCGGCGGCGGTGATCACCTCAGCAAGGTCTGACCCGGGCCGGGTGCAGGTCGCCAGGCCGATGCTGGCCGTGACGACCGGTCGCGCCGGTGCCGAGACCGCCGTCCGGATACGTTCGGCGACCCCGGCCGCCTGGGCCGCCGGGATGCGGTCGACGACGAGGAATTCTTCGCCGCCCCACCGCACGACCACCGCGTCGCTGCGCACGCTGTCGCGAATCCGGCGCGCGGTGCGGATGAGCACCTCGTCGCCGACGGCATGGCCGTGCGTGTCGTTGACGACCTTGAATCCGTCGACGTCGATCAGGAACGCGCACAGGTCCGTGTCTCCGTCCACGCGCGCATCCAGTCGTTTCATCGACACCGTCAGGCCGCGCCGGTTGGTCAGCTCGGTCAACGGGTCGGTCAGCGACTGCATGGAGCTGTCCTGCAGCAACCAGAAACCGAACTGCAGCGCAGGCAGGATGCACACGGTCACCAGCAGCGCGATGACCGCCCGCGACACCGCCACCTGCAGGCCGTGCTCCGGCATGCTGGCAGCCAGCCAGACCGCGATGGCCCCGACCGAGAGCAGGCACCAGCCGATGTGCACCAAATGCAGCCGCGGGCCGTGGAAGAACACGACATACCCGCCGGCGCACAGCAGGATCGGGATGCCCGACATCGCCAGGTTGGCGTCGCCGAACAACACCGTCGACAGCGTCATGATCACGTCGACGTAGATCACCAGCACTGCCGACTCGCGCGCGGACGGCCAGCGCAGCAGCATCCAGCGCACCGCCCAGGCCAGCGACCCGACCGCCGTCACGGCCCAGCCGATCCGGAACAGCGCACCGTCGGCCGCGGGCGGGACCACGACGTTGATCGCCGCGAGAATGCCCATCACGGCGCCGATCCCGGCGATGACATAGCGCAGCGGGGTCAGCAGCCCGCGGCTGCGCAGGAAGTCGATACGCCACTGGTAGTCGTCGCGCTGGTGCCACCACTGCCGCAGCAGACCAGGATCGGCGCTCTCCCCCACCGGATCAGTCTAGGAAGCCGCCAGTGAATACCGAGGGGAAACGTCGATCCACGTCACAGCTGAATTCTGCGACTGCCAGCTACGGCCTCGACAGGCGGGCTACAGGTAGGTCACGCCGAGCACGATGAGCGACAACAGCACCGGTGAGATCGGCAGGCCCCACAGAAATGCCGCCCAGATCTCGCCCGTGAGGCTCTTGCCGCGAAACGCCCTCCAGCCCAGCAGTCCCGACAAGGCGCCCACCGCCAGCGACACCCCCGCCACCACCAGCACCCACTGGGCGACGTCGTTGGTCGCGACCGCCGCCGAGATACCCGCCAACCACAGGATGTGGCCGATGGCCAGCCCGCCGA